>JANXXP010000273.1 GCA_025350595.1 Bacteroidota bacterium | reverse complement strand
ATTGTCTGGATATATATGCTTTTTTATATTCAGAGGTATAAAACAAAAATTATTTTAATTTAATAATTTTTAATACAATATTTCGGTGCGGAGCACCATAATATTTGTAGATAAATGATTGACGTAAAGCTCAAAGGTGCTGAGCACCGAAATATTGTATTAAAAATTATTAAATTAAAATAATTTTTGTTTTATACCTCTGAATATAAAAAAGCATATATATCCAGACAATTTATTTTATCTTCATACTCTGATGACTAACATCAGACCTTTAGATTATGAAAATTTGGTTTTTTCTGGTTTTATTATGTATTTCAATTTCCAGTTCTTCGTTTTCACAGAGGTTTAAAAAGCCAATCGACTATCGGTTCAGAAATGGAGAATTTGGGTTCGTTGCATTCTTTTCCAAAAACATTACTTTTCCACCTCAGTCAATTGAAAATGGGGCAATTGGTAATTCAATAACATTGGTCACCATAAATCCCAAAGGAGAAATATCCAAAACAGAGATCATTAATTCAATAGATAGTTGTATTGACCAGGAAGTGCTAAGAGCTCTTGAATCTTCCATAAACCAATCAACAGAGATTTGTACAAAGTAAGGATTATGATTAATATCAAATTGAACAGATCTGAACTTGTTGATCGGGACGATAATAAAATATATAACTTCGCTGGTGGATTTTCTCTGGTTGAATTAAATAAGGATGAGAATTAATTTTAGAAAATGAAAAAGATCTTACTGCTATTTATTTTTGTCAACCTCTATTTAGTTGCTTATAATCAGATTGTCAAAGGGACCATCTATGATAAAAATACCAAAAGTGTAATTTATTCAGCTTCAATCTATTTTAATGGAACATCAGCCGGAACTCTTTCAGATCTGAATGGAAGTTTTCAGATTGATATTTCAAAATATCGTTCAATGCCACTGACAATCAGTGCAATCGGATATTATTCCGTCGCTCTGAATAATCTGTCAGTTGAAAAGCCTCTAAAAATTTATCTTGACCCTAAAACGTTTGAGTTGAATGAGGTTGTGGTGAAAGATAAATCTCATGCGAGGGAAAGAAGAGAAAACTTAACCATTTTCAGGAATGAATTCCTCGGAACAACAGGGAATTCTTTTTCTTGTACCATAAGCAATGAGGATGATATCAGGTTTATTTATGGCTCTGATGAGGATACAATTAAAGCATATGCGATCAAACCTATCATTATCGACAATAAAGCATTAGGTTATAAAATCACCTACTATCTGGATAAGTTTGAGTATTATAAACAAAGCACTTCCTTCTTCTTTAAAGGGAATATTATCTTTAGTAAGGATTCGACAGCTGACGAAACAAAAGAAAAATTGTATGAAAGAAAAAGAAAAAACGCATATATCGGATCGAGAATGCACTTTTTCAGGGCGCTCTGGAATAATGATTTAAATACAGCAGGGTTCATAGTTAAAAATTCAGCTAGCGAAATAGTTGGCTATAAACAAATTGTATTTCAAAGAGATAACCGCACAAAATATCTTAAATATCATGGGGGTCTTGGAATATCATATTATACTAAACAGCCAACAAGTTTTATCGTTTTTCTAAAAGATGATATAGTTTTTGATGCAAATGGCTATTTCGAAGCTACGGGAATAAGCTGGGAAGGAGAAATGGCACGACAACGGATTGCTGACCTTCTTCCCTTCGAATATTCACCAAAAGAATAATATTCACTTTTCGCAGAGGAAAAAAACAAATTCAATGGTTTACCGTCTTTTAGCCGTTGTGCCTTTGCGCCTTTACGCGTTTGGGCCTTTTCAATATATTAAATAACATAAAAAATTCTCTTCTTTATACGTAACAGCATAGAATAAATACCCGTATCTTCGACTCTGCAATTTTCTTAACCTTTTTAATCTTGTACCTATGAAAAACACAAGAATGATTTATCTGAAAAGCGTACTTTTTATGGTATTAAGTCTTTTATTGTCCGCAGCAACTTATGCTCAGACTACAAATTTCTCAGGCTCATGGTCGTATAATGAATCGAAAAGCAAACTGGGGGAAGCAGGATTCAGGATGATTTCACAAAAGCTTACTATCACTCAGATTGAAAATAGTTTTACGGTTGAAAAATCATTCACAGGACAGGATGGTACCGAGAGGAAATCAACTGAAACTTATTCTCTCGATGGCAAAGAATCTGTAAATCCTGTATTCAACACTTCAAAGAAATCAATTGCAACCTGGTCGGCCGATAAGAAATCTCTGACAGTTGCATCGGTAATGGTTCTTGAAATGAATGGGGATAAGATGGAGATTAAAACAACAGAAATTTACTCTCTTAACGATGCCGATAAATCACTTTCCCTAAATTCTCAATCAACTTCATCAATGGGAGATAGAACAGCAACACTCGTGTATGATAAAAAATAAATGAAAAATTTAATTTTATTTCTTTTTTTGCTTCTGGCGCTAAATGTTAATGGCCAGAACTATAAGCCAAACTGGGAATCATTGGATAAAAGACCGGTTCCGGGGTGGTTTGAAGACTCTAAGTTCGGGATTTTTATTCATTGGGGTGTATATTCTGTTCCTGCTTGGGGACCAACCGGAGACAGCATTGGTGTATACGATAAGTATGCAGAGTGGTACTGGAGCAAACTGGTCAATCCCGGTAAGGTACAGAAATATTTTAAGGATTACCATTTAAAGACTTACGGTCCAAACTTCAAATACCAGGATTTTGCACCGATGTTCAAGGCAGAGCTTTTTAATCCTGATCAATGGGCTTCAGTATTTAAAGAATCGGGAGCTAAATATATAGTTCTTACATCAAAACATCACGAGGGGTTTACCCTGTGGCCCAGTGCTCAAAGCTGGAACTGGAATAGTATGGATGTAGGTCCTCACCGTGACCTTTGCGGCGAGCTAACAACAGCTGTTAAAAAGCAGGGTCTTCATATGGGATTTTACTACTCGCTGTACGAATGGTTCAACCCTATATATAAAAGTGATTTAAACAGCTATGTTGATAATCACATGATCCCTCAGATGAAAGACCTGGTAACCCTTTATACCCCTGATATTTTATGGACAGATGGCGAATGGGATAAACCGAGTAAAGACTGGAAGAGTGAAGAATTTCTGGCATGGCTTTATAATGATTCTCCGGTAAAACAAAATATTGTAGTGAACGACAGGTGGGGAAGTGAAACCAGAAGTAAGCATGGAGGGATTTATACAACAGAATATGGTCTTATCGGTGATAAGGAAGGAATCGATAATACAGTTCCACATCCATGGGAAGAGTGCCGGGGCATCGGAACATCTTTTGGATATAACAGAACTGAAGATCTGAGCAACTATTCAACAGGAAAGCAACTAATAAAGCTTTTGGTTTCAACAGTATCTGCCGGAGGAAATCTTTTGCTGGATATCGGTCCTGCTTCTGATGGAACAATTCCTGTCATTATGCAGCAAAGGCTTCTTGAAATGGGTAAGTGGCTTAAAACCAATGGAGAGGCAATTTATGGAACCCGTTCATTTATAAAGACTAAAAAAGATGAGGCAATAAATCCGGAAACAAATAAAAGTGTCTTTTTCACACAAAAGGATAAGGATATTTATGTTATCAGCCTTGACTGGCCAAAGGGAGATATTGTTCTGAATGGAATAAACCCTTCCTCCAGAGTGAAAATTCAGCTTCTGGGTTCCGATAGACCTGTTTACTTTAAAGTCTCCGGAGGAAACCTGATAATTGTTCGTCCTGTTCTTACACCTGATGACAACCAGCTCGCTTATGTGTTTAAATTAAGTTTTGTGCGCTAAATGAAAAGATATAGTTTTTTGTTTTTTTGTTTTTTATTATTTTTTTCGAGATCAGCCCTTTCTGCAATAATTTCTTACGACTCTCATTACACTAAAATAATTGAAAATAAGCAAGATACGCTGAAAGAGAATCAGGTTCTTTATAATGGTAGATTATGGAAAAATCTATACTATAATGTAAAGGAGGATCAGTTCCTCTATACTAAAGATTATCTGAAAGGTTCATTGACTATTAATGGTGAAATATTTAAGAATATCAGTCTGAAATATGATATTTATAATGATGAGGTTTTGACTCTCTCAAATCTTGGTGTAGTTCTTCAACTTAACAAAGAAAGGGTAGATAGTTTTACTCTCGACTATCAAAACAGAACAAACAGATTTGCCAAAATCCAGGAGGATACTCTAAAGTCCTATAAAGGCTATTTTAATGTGCTTTATAAAGGCAACTGTGCTCTTTATGTCAAGTATAAGAAACAGATTGAGTTACTTGCAGTTGATAGAAAGTGGGATATGTTTTATCAGACTCACCGGATATATTTCGAGAATAACAATATCATTTATTCTGTCGCAGGTAAAGGTGACCTGCTCAGAATACTTTCTGCAAATAAGGACCAACTGAAAAGTTATATCAAGAAAAATAAGTTAAAGGTCTCAAAGAAAAGACCTGAAAGTCTTGTCCCGATACTCAGGTTCTATGATAGTTTAAGCAAATAGTCTGTTTTTCATGAAAATAAAAATCTTAATCCTGGCCATAGCCTTAACCTTTTCCTTGTCTCTTGGGGCACAGGATAAATATAAGATATCATGGGATTATAAGGATCTTACATTTAATGAGTTCGTGACAAAGGCTGAAAGTCTTCTTCCGGTTAGGTTCTTTTATAAAGAAGAGTGGGTGAGTAACCTTAGGTTGGCCGATTACTCTGGATGTACTTCTTTATCATGTGTTTTGGAAAATATTTTAAAAGGGACATCACTTTATTTTTACATAGATGGTTCAGGAAAGATAATAATCACTAATAATTATGCCCTGAAAGTAGCAGACAAGCCTGCAGAAAAAGACACAAAATTCATACCTCCGACTGATTACTCAACTTCAGCAGAAAACCAGCAGATGTCTGGAAATACAATGATTGAAATAGGTAATCCGGCAGAAAGAAGTAAAGCCGGAAATGTAGTTTTATCAGGATATATAACCAACCATGATACAAAAGATCCGATAGCCGGTGTTACAGTATTTATTAAAAAACTTTCAGTTGGAACAATCTCAAATGAGTTTGGCTTTTATACTCTCACTTTACCCCGCGGTATCTATCTGGTTCAGTTATCATTTATCGGATTAAGGGAAAAAATGATAAACCTCAACCTTAACAGCGCCGGTGAGATGAATGTGGAGATGAACAGCATGCTTATTCCTCTGAAAGAAACTGTAGTATCAGCTCAGAAAAGTGTTACACTCCAGCGTTTTGAGGTTGGAGCTGAAAAGATAAATATTACATCTTTTAAATTATTACCGACATCTCTGGGGGAATCAGATATAATAAAAAGCGTTTTGTTGATCCCTGGTGTACAATCGGTAGGAGAGGGGTCTGCCGGTTTCAATGTCAGGGGAGGCTCTGCAGATCAGAATCTTATTCTTTTATATGGAGCGCCAATATACAATTCTTCTCATTTTTTTGGGTTCTTCTCTGCAGTAAATTCAGATATTATTAAAGATGTAACATTATATAAAGGTGGAATCCCAAGTCGTTATGGCGGCAGGATATCCTCAGTTCTTGATATCGGATCAACAGACGGGAATAAAAAAGAATTCGTGGGTAGTGCGGGCATTAGTCCAATCACTACGCATGTTATGATAGAAGGACCAATTATTAAAGATACTCTTACCTATATCCTGACTGCCAGGACAACATACTCAAACTGGATTTTTGGTTTGATAGATAACCCCGCTCTTCATAACAGCAGAGCCTCATTTTATGATCTTAACGGGAAGATAACATACGACCTTAACAAGAATAATAAGATAGAATTTTCATCATATTTCAGTCATGATGCTTTCAGGTTCAACTCAGACTCTGTTTACAGCTATAACAATAACATTTTTGCTCTGAAATGGAGACATTTTTTCAACAGCAGGTTCTTCTCTTCGCTTTCGGTTAACAATAGTGAGTATAATTATGATATCTCGAGTCAGAATATTCCCACAGAAGCATTTGCTCTGACTCACAGAGTAAACAGCACTTCTTATAAAGCAGATTTCAACTGGTTTCTGGGTAGAAATGAGATAAATTTTGGTCTTGATCTGACAAAGTATGTGATTGAACCCGGAAGCTATCAACCAGCGAGCGATTCTTCTCTGATAATTTCACATAATATCGCAAAGGAAAGGGCCTGGGAAGGATCTTTATACATAGATGATAAGTTTACATTTACAAGTTTCATGTCGGCTAACATTGGAATGCGGATGTCGTCATATTACTCTTTTGGCCCTGCTTCGGTAATGGTTTATAATCCTGAGTATTCAAAAAGCCCATCCACAATAACAGATACACTCAACTTCAAAGCTGGACAGACGACAAGCAGGTATGCCGGACCCGAATTCAGAATGTCATTGAATTTCAGATTAAGTGAAAAGAGTTCCTTTAAGATCAATTATAACAGGACAAGGCAATATCTGCATCTTTTGTCAAACTCAACATCAATTTCCCCTACAGATACCTGGAAATTAAGCGATTATTATATTAAACCTCAGATCGGTGATCAGGTTGCGCTAGGATTTTATAAGATGCTTTTTAAAGGCAGTTATGAAACATCTGCTGAGTTATATTATAAGGAAATAAAGAACATGGTTGATTTCAAGGGAGGTACCAGGCTGATTATGGATGAAAACATTGAGAAAGACATCGTTAATGTGAAGGGCAAAGCATATGGTCTGGAACTGGTTCTAAAAAAGACAGAAGGGAAAATCCGCTATAGTTTAGGATATACCTATGCAAGGACCTTTATAAAAAGTCTGGGCACTTTCAGTGAGGAAATTATAAATTCAGGCAAATGGTTCCCTGCTAATTTCGATAAACCGAATGATCTGGTTGTTACTTTTAATTATCTTTTCTCACGACGCTTTAGCTTTTCTTCTAACTACACCTGGAGTACAGGCCGTCCAATAACCTATCCTGTAGCTACTTATCATATAGGTGATAAGATACTCGTTCATTATTCTGACAGAAATGAATACAGAATACCCGATTATTCAAGACTTGATCTTTCTTTTAAAGTAAGCGGGAACCTTAAATCGCACAGAATTGCACACCCTAACTGGATATTCTCAATTTATAATGTACTTGGAAGGCAGAATGTTTACTCGATATATTTTAAAAAGGAAGGTGAACTAGTTAAGGGCTACAAATTATCAGTCTTTGGAAGGGCAATACCTTCCATAACCTTCAATTTTGATTTTTAATTACGATATGAAACATTTAACCTATATATTCCTTATTTCGTTTTTACTTCTGTTGAGTGGTTGTATTACACAGTTTATTCCTCAGGTAACAGAAGATAAGGAAATACTTGTTGTGGAGGGATTAGTAACAGACCAGCCAGAGGCATATGTTATTAAACTGTCAATGTCGCTTCCTCTGGGGTCAAAAGGTACTGCGAGACCTCTGAAGGGATCTATAGTTAGTATTTCTGACGATCTTAGAACAAGTTATAGCCTGAAAGAGACCGTATCAGGAACATATAAGACTGACCCTAAAATATTTCAGGGTGCAATCGGAAGATCCTACACTTTGCATATAAAGACCAGCGCTGCAGCCGGTAATCTTAATTATGAGTCATCAGCGATGGAGATGAAACCTGTTCCTCAGATTGATAGTGTTTATTATGAAAAAAAGACAATCACTGAAAAGGATATGTTTAACCCTTCTACTGAAGGATGTCAGATCTATCTAAATACGCACGATGCAACAAATATTTGCAAGTTCTACCGATGGGAGTTCTCTGAGACCTGGGAATTCCATCTTCCATATACCGTTCCAAACCCCATTTGCTGGATTTCTGCCAGTTCGGATATGATAAATATTAAAAATACAACTGTTCTTGGTGAAGACCGGATTCTCCGTTTTCCTGTCAGCTTCATATCGAATAATTCAGACAGGCTAAGCCAAAAATACAGTATATTAGTGAATCAATACTCATTAAACGAGGAAGAATTCCTTTACTGGGAAAAGTTACAAACCATGTCCAAGCAGGTAGGCGGCCTTTATGATATTATTCCTTCTGCAATTCAGAGCAATGTTTTGTGCTCAGACAATCCGAATGAAAAGGTTCTTGGTTTTTTCAGTGTCTCAGCCGCAACTTCAAAAAGGATATTTATAAAGGATAATTTCATCGGATTAGTGAACCTGTATACCAACTGTATTGCTGATACTGTTTTCAATGGGACTCCGGTCCCAAGTCTGAATATATCTGCGTGGGTAATAATTGATCACCCAATTCCACCACCCCAATATCAGGTATATACATATTCAAAAGGATGCTACGATTGTACGGTGAGAGGCACGAACATAAAACCTTTATTCTGGGAATAGTGCAAATAACGAACTAAAGATCATAGAAAAATAAATGACAAATAAAATTAAACCAGCCTTTATCCTGCTTATATTTCTTATGTTTTTGCAATATGCAAATGGTCAGGTACAGAAGAATATGACGGATTATCTGACTCAAAAATTTCTGAGGTATTCCAGGGCGGTTCCAAGAGAAGAAATATTTATTCACTCTGACAGGGAAGAGTATCTTGCCGGAGAAGATTTATGGTTTAATATATATCTGACTGACAGGCAAACTTTTAAACCTTCATTAAAAAGCAGGATAGTATATTTTGAACTATTGAATTTTGAAAACAGACCTGTGATTCAGGAAAGAATTTTTATTGATAAAGGGTTTGGACCAGGACAAATAACTCTCCCCGACACCCTAAGCTCTGGGGATTATACAATCAGGGCGTATACAGGCTGGATGAAGAATTTTCTTCCCTATAACTGCTTTACAAAAGAGATCAAGGTTTATAATGCATTTAATAAGAAGACATTTAAACGAAAGATAAATCTTGATAATAATTTAAGTGGTGTTAGTGGCAATGATTCGGGCACAGGGTTCGGTTATCCCGGATGTAAAATAAATGTAAATAATCTGATACCCGGGAACTTGGAAATATCAGTATCTGCTGATGAAAATTTCCGCTCTCAGAACAGCAACCGTTTTTATCTGTTTATACAAACTCATGGAAAAATAGACTATATCAATTCTGAAAGTATTGCTGCTGAAAACACAAAAATTCTTATTCCAAAAAAAATGCTTACTGAAGGAATAAATCAAATAACTGCATTTGATTTAGTAGGTCAGCCAATTTATGAAAGATATATTTACACTCCCATAAAAGGAAACCCCATTTCAATTACAGCCCCCGACAGTTGTAATGTGAGGAGTAAGATTTCCGTTGGGATTGATATTGGAAAGGAATTCTCTGATGAATTATTTGCGACAAACCTCAGTGTTTCTGTTGCACCGGTATTATCCCGCACGGAGATAATTGACCTAAATGATTATCTTATATTTGGATCAGAATTCGGAACTTTTTCCTGGAAAACACTTAACGGCAAAAAAATAAGTGAGCTTCCTGCAGAAATTATGGATAGTCTGCTTTTAAACGTGAAAAGCAACTGGATTAAGTGGAGACCGATTTTAGCTAATGAGTTGCCTGTTTTCAAATATCAGTTTGAGACAAAAGATCAATACATTTTTGGAAAGATGTATAACCTCGATCAGAGACCGTCACCATCCGGTGAGTATATTCTGCTATCCATACCCGGAAAACAGGCTACATTTCAATATGCCAGAACAGACGATAAAGGTAATTTCAGCTTCAGGGTTCACATTGACGATGGGCTTAAGGATTTAGTTATCCAACCGGATGATATCAGTAAAAACAGTAAAATTATTATTGAGTCATCATTTTCTGATCAGTATCAAAAGACGAAAGTAATGATTGATACTTCTGATAAACAAATACCATCATATGTCTCAATATTGAGTATAAACTACCAGGTAAGAAAAATCTATGAATGGTCCTCCGTTGGTGATCCTGTAAATCGCTCAATGCCTCAAATACGACCAAAAAGATTCTACGGGAAACCTGATGTGGAACTCAAAATGGCTGATTATATAAAACTGCCTGTGATGCAGGAGGTTTTCTTCGAACTTATGCCAGGAGTTTCTCTAAAGGCAAAAAAAGCAACTTATGAGGTCACAATTCTGGATCCGGTTGATAAAAGGTTCCTGGAAAAACCTCCTGTCTTGATGGTTGATGGAGTTGTTATTAATGATGCATCAATTATCGCCAATCTCGATCCGGAGATAGTCGAAGAGATTGATGCTTATAAACAGAAATATTTTGTTGGCGATTACTTGTTTTACGGATTAGTAAATGTTATTACAAAAGCAGGCAATTACAGTTCAGTTATCCTTCCAAATTATGCTATGCGTATTCCGTACAGAGTGATCGATCCTCTGAATTATTTCAGATCCCCTGATTACTCATTACCAGAAATGAAAAAAAGCCGTATTCCTGATTTCAGAAACACACTTTACTGGAATCCGTCTGTCAAAACTGATAAAGAGGGAAAAGCCGGTATAGAGTTTTGGAGTTCTGACAATACTGCTGATTACCTGATAAATATTCAGGGGATCACCCCTGCAGGCACCCCTTTCTCAATTAATAGAACTTTCAAGGTAAAGTAGAATTATATACGAAAGATTTTGTAAGATCCTTTTTTCACCGTAATTCATCTCGTTATTTAAAAACCTATGTTGTTAAAACCCGGGTATCAGGTTCTGCTGTTAGCACTTTTAATTCTTGTTGATGGTTTTATAGCCCAGTTTATACCTGAAGTTGGGGAGGATCAAAACCTGCTTGTCGTGGATGGTATTATTACTGATCAGCCTGGGCAGAATTCGGTAAAACTGTCACTGTCTTCCCCATTAGGCGGGAAAAGTGGTACTAAAACATTATCAGAATGCAGCATAACTGTTTCAGATGATTTTGGGAATAGTTTTAAGTTTACTGAGACTGATGCGGGAACATATATTCCTGACGCTTCATTTTGCGGATCGGTGGGCCGGCTAACAAAAAAATACAGCATATTGGTTAAGCAGTACTCAGTCAGCGAAGAGGAATATGGTTACTCGGAAAAACTTCAGAATGTAATTCAACATGTTGGAAGCCTGTACGATTTGACTCCGGCTTCAATTCCAAGTAATATTGGTTGCATTGAGGATCCCGGTGAAAAAGTTTTAGGATATTTCAGTGTTTCTGCTGTTAATACTAAAAGAATTTTCATTAATGACTACTTCAGAGGTATAATTAATCTTTATTCCGATTGCGAGCATAAAGCTATTGGTGGAAATGAAGTCCCTCCAAACCTTGGTGTGCTGGTATGGATAATCATCGATCGTTCAGATCCTCCTCCGGGGTATAAAATCCTTACATTTTTGAAAGGTTGCTACGACTGTACGGTAAGAGGAACCAATATAGAACCACCCTTCTGGAATGAAGAAAAAAATAATTTTAAGCAAGACATAATTAAATTAAAATACCAAATGTCATGAATAGTAGACACAAAACAACACGCCGCAAATTTATCACCAATACTGGTCTGGTCGCAGTAGGAGTAACTCTTGGTGCGTCTTCATTTGGTGAAGCTGTTAAATCAAATTCAATGTCTAAACTGCAGGTAGCAGGAAACAAGTTTCCGGTCAGGTTATTTTCAAAACCGCTCGACAGCTATGATTTCGGTTTCATGTGCGAATGTATTGTGAAATCGGGTATTGGTGGAATCGACCTTGTTGTTCGTCCGGGTGGAAGAGTAGAACCGGCTGTAGTTGAAAAAGAGTTGCCGGAAAGGGTTGCCGAAGCGAAAAAATTCGGACTGGTAACTGATATGATGGTTACTGTAATTTCCTCTATATCTGATCCATTAACTGAAAGAGTATTAAAAACGGCTTCAGCTTCAGGGATAAAATACTACAGATTCAACTGGTTTGATTATGATCTGAAGCTCGGAATACCGGAGTCCATTCAGAAATACAGAAAAAATCTTAAGGAAATTGCAGAACTCAACAGAAAGTATAGAATTCATGGCGGTTATCAGAATCACGCTGGTGCACGGATTGGAGGACCCGTCTGGGATTTGAATGAGCTGCTTCGTGATTTTCCTCCAGAACTGATTGGCAGTCAGTATGATGTGCGCCATGCAATGGTTGAAGGAACCGATACATGGATGCTTGGTATGCGGCTTATTGCCAGTCATATAAAAACACTCGCTATTAAGGATTTTACCTGGAAGACAATTAATGGAAAACCTCAGGCTGTTACTGTACCGATGGGAGAGGGAATGGTGAACTGGGATCTCTTCTTCAAAACAGTAAAGGAATTGAATATTACAGGACCTATAACTATACACATAGAATACCCTTTGCTCGAAAGCGGAGAAGAAAAACTAACGCTTATTCAGCAGCAGGATATAATAGTAAGAAAGCTAAGAAAGGATGTGGACTTCCTGAATTCGTATCTGACAAAATATCAACTTGTCTGATATTTTTAATTATTCTGTTTATTACTTAAACAATAGAGATATGAACCCACCCGCATTATAATTGAATTATTTGTAATAGCGGGCGTAGCAAATACATCCCCTTTTAATTTATTCCTGCTGATGATTTCAAGTTTTCTTCCGGCTTTTATAACAATTGTTTCCCCTGTAGTGGATGTAAAATAAACATTTCCTCCTACATATATCGGCGATGAGTTAAACTTTCCGGTTAACCTGCTTGTATATACTGTTTTACCAGTTTTTGAGTCAATACAAAACAGATTGCTCATCGTGTCGATCGTGTAGATGAGGCCATCTCTTACCACCGGTGTCAGTAACTGCAGAATTGGAGAGCTGAACCGCCAGAGCACATTTGTCTTTGTAACATCGCCTGAATCACTTGGATCGACAGCTAATAGCTCACAATATTTTTCTCCAACCTCAGGCGTGACATAGCTTGTATAGAAAAATACAACCCCCTCTTCAAAAAATGGCATCGAAATTGTTGAATCCTCCCCCTGAACTACTCTCCATACTTCATTACCTGTTTCAGGTTCATAGGCAATACATACTGCAGATCCGTTTGAGATCATGAGATCTTTACCTTTTACATTGACTATAATCGGGGTTATGTAGGCTTTTCTTCCTATAGGTTTAAGCTTAGCATACAACTCTTTCGGACGATCTTTCAACCAAACCGTTTTACCGGTTCTTTTGTTAAGTGCTACAATGTATTGCTTATCAGTGCCTTCCAAATGAAGTATTAAAAGATTTCTGTATAGGATAGGCGATGCCCCTGGTCCCTGTGCATGTTCGCATTTCAGGTCTGTACGTTTCCATGCAATTGAACCATCGTTAGTTCTTACACAAGCTGTTCCATAGCTTCCAAAATGAAAATATACGAATCCTAGTTCAACGCAAGGTGTAGGTGAAGCATAGGAGTTTATTTCGTGTTTCGGAAGGATAGTTTCAGGTTCAAAAAGTTTTATATTAAAGATTTCTTTGCCGGTTTTTGAGTCAAGACATATGCCAAACATCTGCTTTCCGTTTTCAGTTGCAGTTGTAAGCCATATCTGATCTCCATAAACCACAGGGGAAGACCATCCTTTTCCTTTAATTATTGATTTCCATTTAACATTAACTGAATCATTCCACGAAACGGGGACTCCTGTTTGTCTCGAAGTTCCCTTCAGGTGATTCCCCCTGAAATGCGTCCAGTTATTTTGTTGCCCATTTGCAAAGGTTCCTGAGATCAGGATTAACAGAAAAATGATATATTTCATCATTCGTGCAAAATTTTGTCGTGAAATATAAGTTTTAAAATTGAAAGTAGCAATTTGTTGCAATCAATTAATAAATTTGAATTCCGTAAAGTATGGAATTATGCTCATGTTTAAAAATGCTGCTCCATGCGCCCTGGTGATAAATGATCAGGCTAATTCGTTCTGTTCTTTGCGACACGCGACACTGCTTATAAGATTCAGATGCAGGGAGTTGCATCAGCTCCATCAAGTACAGATTTTGGTCGGGATCAATGGACTCAACTGACTGATGCTCCTATTCTGAAACCTGAATATCCCGGAACATGGAACTTAAGTGAATCGGGTCACCCACATCTATTTAAGGATGAGGATGGGGGGACTTATTTATTTTATCAGGGAAACAATGATAACGGGAAAACCTGGTATATCTCAAAAATTGAAGTTAAGTGGAACGATAACGGGCCCTATTTGCAGTAATTTAACTGATATTAATCAATATTATTTTTTTAAGATTATTGCATCACCCATCTGCTCAATTAGGTCATTTGTATAGTCTCCCATAGTGGGTCCAAACCATCCCATGACTTTCGATTCGTAATTATCGAGATAGAAATACTTTCCGAGCAGAATGTAGCCGACATAACTGCCATTAAAACTCGAAATCATCGCCTCATATCCTTTTGCAGCCATCAGTGTCTTGATTAGAACAGCTGATTCTCCGCTAAAATCGCCTGGCGTGAAGAACCAGATCAAATTATTAATTCTCAGAGCCTGCAAATACACATTTTCAGGTAAGGGCATTAATCTTTTGCTTAAGCTTGTTGTGAGATTTCTGTTTTCTGACAACCGAATATGATACTCCGGCAAAAGCATTTTCAATGACAATGAGGAAATTGTCATTTTCCTGTTCATTTTAATTTCTTTTAAATGGGCTGACAGACTATCAGCCAGAGCTTCACCAATATTTTTGGCGCTATCGAAATTGTTTCCTTCGCCCACCGGGCTCTGATTCGCAACTGACCCGCTGCAAAACATTGCCAGATCAGCGTCCTTATTTTCAATCTTTCTCTCCCAATATCCCGGATAGTCTGCTGTTAACAGCATATTATCACTGTCAAGGGTTGTAGCATGAGCTGAAAAAGAACCAATTATCGCTTTTTTCCGCCCTGTTTGTTCCAGTATCAGGAAATTGAAATCGTTATTTTTCTGCATTGGGTTGCCGGTAAGTCTATTCCTGGTATATGCGGAGGCATTGAAACTTCCTGATCCCAGCATAGCGGGATGAAGATCAGATACTGCTTCAAGTGCAGCCTTTTTTATCTGATTTATCAGCCATTTCTCCAAACCTGTATTTTCTTTTCCTGCAAATACTTTTGCCATTAAACCATATCCCCATCCCCCGATACCTGAATGCGTGTGTGTGGCTGAAAAGAAAAGCTGATTTCGCTTTAGTCCCTCTTTTAATAATACCGATGTCACCGAATCGATTATGTTGGGTGGCATAATTAGAATATCAGCACTTACCAGAACGATGGTTTGCTTACCTGACCTGAGTGCAATTGCCTTTACAAAAATGCTATCATGAACTCCGGTTGCGGGTTTCCCTCTTCGTTTTCCGAAACCGCCCAACGGGACTTTATCGAATTGCCCATTTGCAGGGTTTTCTGTAATATTATTAAGTGAAGGAGTGATACTTACGCGTGCAAAACCAGCAAAGATGGAATCATTTACAGAAATAAGGCACGATTTTAAGCTGTCAAGACGTGAAACTGTCTTTTGATAATAGCCTGTTTTAAAGTACGGGGTCTTTACTACAGCACAACTATTAAAAATGAAGATCATGAGTAGTCCGAAAATTAATTTCCCCGGAATGATTCCAACCTGTTTCTTCATATATTGCATTTTTTTAAGCGGACAAGTTACAAAATAGTTATTTGTGATTATCTTAGTGTTTCTTAGAGGTCCCAAAATAACTCAAAATGATCTTATGAAAACTAAATCAAAAGTCGACTTTAACCTAATAATCCCGTACCTTTTTACAATCATAAGGATTGCAATTGGCTGGCATTTTTTATATGAAGGGATAACAAAAATCATTATCAGGAACTGGAGTTCCGCGCCATATCTGGCAGGATCGAGATGGATTTTTGCGCCGCTTTTCCATGCAATGGCTGGAAGCGCAGGGCTAACTTCTTTTATCGATTTTCTGAATATTTGGGGAATGATCTTTGTCGGTCTGGGTCTTATTCTTGGATTATTCACACGATGGGCCAGTGCAGGTGGGGCTATAATGCTTCTTTTTTATTTTGTGGCGTACCCTCCAATATCCGGTTTCACGGTTGGTGTTCCTGTTGAGGGTAGTTACCTGTGGGTGAATAAAACACTTATCGAATTTTTTGTTTTGCTTGCTTTTATATTTATTTCATCGGAATTCCATTTTAGTTTCGACCGCCTCTATGCGAGGTGGAAAGATGAAAAGGCACGGAAACCTGTGGCTGATCTTCCTGCTGATACCAAAAAGGGAGTGGGGAGACGTGAAGCAATAAGAGACCTGATATCTTTTCCGGCACTGGGAGTTTTCGCCTATGCATTATACCGGAAGAGAAAATGGGATAGCTTTGAGGAGAAATTACTTAAGGTTGAGGGGATTGATGCCAACTCCAGTGCTACCTTACTAAAGTTCAGCTATTCATCTCTAAAGGATCTGAAGGGACAGATACCCAAAGGGATTATCAGACATACTGGCAAAAATGGTCAACCTGCGGAGTTCGAACTCAGCCGTCTGATTATGGGAGGTAACCTGATTGGCGGTTGGGCACATGCCCGCGACCTCATATATGTTTCAAAACTGGTTAAGACATACCATACCGATGAGAAGGTAATGCAAACTCTGGCCTTAGGTGAAAAATGCGGAATGAATGCAATTATTTCAAATCCTCAGATGGGGAGGATTTTTCAGAAGTATAAACATGAATTTAAAGGTAAGATTAAGTTCATTTCCGATTGCGGAACAAATCTCGATTTTCAGAAAGGAATTGAGCTTTCACTTATGGCCGATTGGGATGCTCTTTATTGTCAGGGAGAAATTACTGATCGCTGGGCTAATCCTGAATGGGATGACCCTAAGAAAAGAACTCTTACTGAAAGGATGGAACTTATACGTAAAGGTCTTGAACAGATTAGGCAAAACGGAAAACCTGCAGGTATTGGAGCGCATAGGATTGAAGCGATTAAAGTATGTGTTGAACATGGACTGAAACCTGATTTTTGGGTAAAAACCTGTCATAGCCACAATTATTGGTCAGCTAAATCCGACCAGGAATGGAAAGATAACTACTTCGATTTTGATCCGGAAGAGACTATCAGGTATATGGGCACTTTGAAGGAACCATGGATTGCGTTCAAGGTTCTGGCCGCAGGGGCAATCATGCCCGAAGAGGGACTCAAATATGCATTTACCAATGGCGCTGACTTTGTCTGTATGGGAATGTACGATTTTCAGATAGTAGAAGATGCTAATATCGCACTTAATGCGATTGAAAAGGCTAAAGTTCGTCAGAGGCCTTGGATGGGATAGTTGCTCTCAAATATATGATAATTGTCATATTTTTAATTTCTGCTTAATATCCCCATAACTTGTCCGTCGAAATACAATTACTCAATTAGTCATTTTTAGGATTGATTTGAGTATTTATATTTTCGTTCTGTTATACAATTTAGCTATAATATAATAACAAAATCTGTTAAATTTGCAGCAAATTATACAATTAATGGCATAAATAGTAATAAATTGAAAAACGCTGAACCAAAATTTAACCGGGTTGTAATCAAAGTTGGAAGTAATGTAATTACTCAAAGTGACGGATCCCTTAACGACGAAAGAATTTTACGTATAGTTGAAGACGTAGCGATTCTTTCAAAACAAGGTATTGAAGTAGTATTAATTTCATCAGGTGCGGTTGCTGCAGGCCGGAGCGAAGTAACTCCTTCTAAAAAAACAGACATAGTTGCAGCAAAACAGATATGGGCAGCTATTGGACAGGTAAAACTTATGGCAAGTTATCAGTTTCTGTTTGGTAAGTATGGAATTCAGGCCGGACAGTTACTAGCCACCAAAGAGAGTTTCAGAGACAGAAGGCATTATCTGAATATGAAAAATTGCATTACAGCGATGCTCGATAACAAGGTTTTACCAATCGTAAATGAGAATGATTCAGTTTCAATTAATGAACTGATGTTTACTGATAATGATGAATTATCAGGCCTTATCTCATCTATGATGGATTTTGAATCGCTTATTATTCTTTCGAATGTTGATGGAGTTTACGATGGGATTCCCGGACATGAAGGAACAAAGCTTATTACACGAATTGACACAGATTCAGAAGACCTTGGAAAATATATATCGGTCGGAAAATCCGGATTCGGTAGAGGTGGAATGATGACAAAATGTTCAATTGCCAGGAAACTGGCATCACAGGGAATCGATGTTTTTATTGCAAACGGTATAAGAGATGCAATAATCACTGATATTGTCAGAAGAAAGGAAATTCCATATACTCATTTTGTTGCAAGCAGTAAACGTGCAACAGGAGTTAAAAAATGGCTTTCACATTCTGATACATTCGCAAAAGGCGCGGTAATAATTAATAATGGAGCTAAGGAGGCGCTTTACGGGGAGAGGGCGACAAGTCTGCTCATGATAGGGATCTCCCGGGTTGAAGGATTCTTTAAAAGTGGTGATATTGTAAGAATAGTTGACGAAGAAGGGAATAATATTGGTCTGGGAAGAGCTAAGTTTGAATCAATAAAGGTTGAACAGAGCATTGGAGAGAAAATCAGGAAACCATTTATGCATTATAATTTTATGGTCCTTTATGACAGGAATAATACAAAACAATTATAGAATGGATTGCGAACCATTATTCAAAGATGCAGTTAAGGCAAGCCGGAATTTAAGTGTTTTAGATCCGGATATCATTAATACAACTCTTTTAATGGTGGCTGAAGCTGCCATTGAAAATATTGACTTCATCGTTGCAGAAAATTCTAAGGATCTGCTTTTAATGGATGATTCAGATCCTTCCTATGATCGTTTGGTGTTAACTGCGGATAGAATCAAAGGCATAGCAGCCGATATACGAAATGTCGCGGAAATGGCTGATCCTCTGAATCGTGTATTGATACAAAACATAATTCCAAATGGGTTAAGGATTTCCAGAATTTCTGTACCTTTTGGTGTTATTGGTGTTATATACGAAGCAAGGCCAAATGTCACTTTTGACGTTTCTTCGTTATGTTTGAAATCGGGAAACGCCTGTATTCTTAAGGGAGGAAGTGATGCAATTAACTCAAACAAAGCTATTGTTGAACTTTTAAAGACAGTATTTAAGAATAACGGTATCGATCAGAATGTGGTAACTTTATTACCTGCAGGCAGGGATGAAACCATGCAGTTATTAAACGCCCGTCAATATGTGGATCTGGTTATACCACGAGGAAGTCGAAGCCTGATTGATTTTGTCAGAGAAAATGCGAACATTCCTGTTATTGAGACCGGAGCAGGTATTTGTCATACATATTTTGACGAGTTCGGAGATAAGGAGAAAGGTAGGAATATCATATTCAATGCAAAAACCCGAAGAGTAAGCGTATGTAACGCACTCGATTGTCTTATAATTCATGAAAGCAGGTTAAAGGATATTGATTACCTGGTCGGCCTTTGCTCGGATTCAGAGGTGTTGATTTATGCGGATGAAAAAGCATACAAGGCTTTAGAAGGGAAATACCCTTCTGAACTGCTTCAGAAAGCAACTAACGATTCATTTGGCACGGAATTTCTTTCTTATAAAATGTCAGTAAAAACAGTGAACTATTTTGATGAAGCATTGTTACACATAAGTGAATTTGGTTCGAAGCATAGTGAGGCTATAATTTCTGAGGACATTTCACGGATAAAGATGTTTTATAAGTTAGTGGATGCCGCCTCAGTATATTCAAATGCTTCAACTGCATTTACAGATGGGGCTCAATTTGGACTCGGTGCTGAAATCGGCATTTCAACTCAAAAACTACATGCAAGAGGACCCATGGCTCTGGAGGCGTTGACAACATATAAATGGATAGTTGAAGGAGACGGGAACGTGAGATTGTAATCATTTAAAAATAAGTAAGATGATATTTGATTTTAACATGATAAGTGGTTTTTACAAAGAGTTGCCTTCCAGAATTTCTGAAATAAGGAAGCAACTAAATCGACCTCTTACATTGAGTGAAAAAATTCTCTACAGCCATCTTTTTGATAAATCTCAGAAGGGATCCTTTAAACGGGGAGTCGATTATGTTGATTTTGCTCCCAATAGGGTTGCTATGCAGGATGCAACCGCACAAATGGCCCTGTTACAGTTCATGATGGCAGGGAAAGACCAAACCGCTGTTCCGGCATCTGTGCACTGCGATCATCTTATTATGGCAAAATCAGGCGCAGCGGCAGATATGAAATCGGCCGTTTATACCAACAAGGAAGTTTATGATTTTTTAAGTTCAGTGTGTAATAAATATGATATTGGTTTCTGGAAACCCGGAGCCGGCATTATACACCAGATAGTCCTTGAAAATTATGCATTTCCTGGTGGCATGATGATAGGAACTGATTCGCATACTCCAAATGCCGGTGGACTTGGAATGATTGCGATAGGAGTAGGAGGAGCTGATGCTGTTGATGTGATGACAGGGATGGCCTGGGAACTGAAACTTCCCAGAATTATTGGAATTAAGTTAACAGGAAAGCTAAATGGATGGGCTTCTCCAAAAGATATAATACTAAAAGTTGCAGGATTGCTTTCCGTTAGCGGTGGTACCGGAAGTGTTGTTGAATATTTTGGTTCAGGCGCTGAATCACTTTCTTGCACAGGAAAAGCTACAATATGTAATATGGGTGCTGAAATAGGAGCTACATGCTCAATTTTTGCTTATGATGATGCGATGTCAAGATATCTAATCGCAACAGGAAGAAAGGATATTGCTGATTTAGCCGGATTGAACAGGAAGCACCTTACTTCAGATAGCGAAATAGCCGATGATCCATCGAAATACTATGACCAGTTTGTTGAAATAAACCTGACAGAACTTGAACCATATATAAATGGTCCTTTCACTCCTGATCTTGCTACTCCTATTTCGCAGATGAAAATTGCCCTGGTAAGAAACGACTGGCCTGAAAAGGTTGAAGTTGGACTTATCGGATCCTGCACAAATTCATCATATGAGGACATATCACGTGCAGCATCAGTAGCAAAAAATGCGCTAAGCTTAAAATTGACAGCCATATCGGAGTTTAAAATTACTCCGGGATCTGAGCAAATTCGATTTATTGCAGAACGCGATGGCTATCTTGATCTCTTTGAAAAAATTGGAGGAGAGGTTTTTGCAAATGCATGCGGACCCTGTATTGGACAATGGGATCGAAAAGGCTCTGATAAGAGTCCGGTCAATACTGTAATTCACTCATTTAACCGGAACTTTGCAAAGCGTACCGACGGTAACCCTAACACGTTTGCTTTTGTAGCTTCTCCGGAAATAGTTACAGCAATTGCGATTTCAGGCAAACTTACATTTAATCCAATTACAGATACCCTGGTAAATTCCGAAGGTAAAACTGTTAAACTGGCTGAACCAGTTGGAGAAGAATTACCACAAAAAGGGTTTGGAAATATTGATAATGGATATCAGAAACCTGAGAAATCAGGAAGCTTGAACGAGATTGTAATTCTATCTGATTCCGAAAGACTTCAATCTTTGTCTCCTTTCAAAGAATGGAATGGGCAGGATTTTTATGATCTTCCATTGCTTATCAAAGCGAAAGGAAAATGTACAACAGATCATATTTCAATGGCAGGATTCTGGTTAAAATACCGTGGCCATCTTGAAAATATTTCAAATAATTACATGATTGGAGCGGTGAATTTTTTTAATGATAAAACCAATTCTATTTATAATCAAATTACAGGTCAGTACGAAGCGGTTCCTTCTGTTGCCAGGGCTTATAAGGCAGCTGGCCTGGGATCGATAGTCGTAGGAGAAGAGAATTTCGGGGAAGGATCATCTCGCGAACACGCTGCCATGGAACCACGTTATCTTAATGTAAAAGCAGTAATTGTTAGGTCTTTTGCAAGGATCCATGAAACCAATTTAAAAAAACAGGGAATTTTAACTTTGACATTCTCAGATAAAGAAGACTACAGCAAAATAAGAGAAAATGACAAAATTGATATAGTTGGATTAAATGACCTGAAACCCGGAAAACAAATATCTCTGGTATTAAAACATTCAAATGGCAAGACCGAAAATATTAGTGCCCGACATTCTTATAATGAAGCTCAGATTGAATGGTTTAAATCAGGAAGCGCATTAAATGTAATAAGAAAAACAAAATAAAAAAATATAGTATGACCCCCGAAAAAATCAAATTAGCAAACGGTAAATTAATTGTTCCTGAGAGTCCTATTATTCCTTTCATTGAAGGAGATGGAACAGGACCTGATATATGGAAAGCATCGGTCCGTGTTTTTGATGCAGCAGTTGAAAAAGCTTATAAAGGTAAAAGAAAAGTAGCATGGAAAGAGGTTCTTGCCGGAGAAAAAGCATTTAAACTAACCGGCAACTGGATGCCGGAAGATACGCTTACAAGCTTCAGGGAATATCTTGTCGGAATTAAAGGACCACTTACTACCCCGATTGGTGAAGGGATGCGTTCTTTAAACGTTGCACTTCGTCAAATACTGGATCTATATACCTGCTACAGACCTGTAAGGTATTTCAGCGGAGTTCCAAGTCCTGTTAAACACCCTGAAACAGTCGATATGCATATTTTCAGAGAAAATACTGAAGATATCTATGCAGGAATTGAATTCATGAACGGAAAACCTGAAACCGAAAAAGTAAGAAGATTTTTTATTGATGAAATGGGGGTGAAATCAATACGATTCCCAAACACTTCTTCAATTGGCATTAAACCTGTTTCAGTAGAAGGTACTGAACGGCTTGTTCGGCAGGCTGTTAAGTATGCCATCGAAAAGAAATTGCCATCTGTAACCCTGGTACATAAAGGAAACATAATGAAGTTTACCGAAGGTTCTTTTATGAAATGGGGTTATGCACTGGCTGAAAGAGAATTCGCAAATAATGTTTTTACCTGGTTGGAGCATAAAAGAATTGCAGATAAGCAGGGGTCTGAAATTGCCGATAAAGCTCTTAAGGAGGCGGAGAAATCAGGGAAAGTTATTATTAAGGATGTTATCGCTGACGCATTCCTTCAGCAAATTCTGACTCGTCCGGCTGAATATTCTGTTATAGCCACACTAAACCTGAATGGAGATTATATTTCTGATGCTCTTGCTGCAATTGTTGGCGGTATAGGAATTGCTCCGGGTGCAAATATAAATTTCGAAACCGGACATGCTATATTTGAGGCAACACATGGTACAGCTCCCAAGTATGCTGATCTTGATAAAGTGAATCCTGGCTCAGTAATCCTGTCAGGTGCACTGTTGTTTGATTACATTGGTTGGACTGAAGTGACAGAAAGCATCTATAAAGGATTGGAACTCACTATTCAGAAGAAAAAAGTCACCTATGATTTTCACAGGCTTATGGAGAATGCAACTCTCGTTAAAACATCCGAATTTGCTGATGCAATAATCTCTAATTTAAAATAATAAAAAACTATATAACTACATAAACTTATTGATATGAGTGACACTAATTTCTTTTCAAAATTAGAGACATCGGTCAGGAAGTCCTGCCAGATAGATAATAAATTATTTGATGAGTTCGAGGTAAAACGTGGTTTAAGGAATCAGGATGGAACAGGGGTGCTTGTCGGATTAACCAATGTTGGAAATGTTGTAGGTTATCAGAAGATTGATGGTAAGGTAGTAGCTGTTCCGGGACGACTATTATACCGTGGAATTGATATTGATGATATTACTCAGGGATTCCAGAAAGAAGATCGTCACGGATTTGATGAAACAGTATTTCTACTGTTAGCCGGATATTTGCCAAATAAGGAAGAATTAGCGGAGTTTTCAGAACATCTGGCTGGATTACGTTCATTACCTGATGATTTTGTTAAGGACATGATATTATCGATGAAAGGTAAAGACGTCCTTAATATTCTTGCACGCTCGGTACTTGGTTTATATACCCTTGATGAAAACCCTGACAGCATTGCTCTCAATAACATGATCAGGCAGTCGTTAAGTATGATTGCAAAATTCCCAACAATTGTTGCTTATTCATATCAGGCGTTAAGACATCTTTATAAGGGTAAAACTCTTTCAATCAGGCATCCGCAGCCTAATCTGACTACAGCAGAGAATTTTCTTTATCTTATCAAAGGCGATTGCCATGGATATTCAAAACTGGAAGCTGATCTGCTCGATCTTATTCTGGTGCTCCATGCTGAACATGGTGGTGGTAATAATTCCACTTTTACCATGAGGGTGACAAGTTCATCTGAAACGGATCTTTACTCTTCAGTTACATCTGCCATTGGTTCATTAAAAGGACCATTGCATGGAGGGGCCAACGTAAGGGTTCTTGAAATGATGGAAGATATGAAAATCCATGTCAAGAACTGGACCAGTGAAACAGAGGTCACGGAACACCTGCTTAAGATACTGAATAAAAAAGCGAATGATAACTCAGGGAAAATATACGGAATCGGACACGCGGTATATACAATTTCTGATCCCCGGGCTGCAATCCTTAAAGCAAAAGCCAGGGAACTTGCAATTGAAAAAGGAAGACTTGAGGAATTTGAACTGTATTCATTGGTTGAGAGGCTCACTCCCGAGGTATTCAGAGTATTTAAAGGAGAAAAGTCTACAAAAGTAGTCTGCATAAATGTTGACTTCTATTCCGGTTTTGTTTATGCCTGTCTGGATATTTCCAAGGAACTTTATACTCCTTTGTTTGCAATAGGAAGAGTTTCAGGATGGTGTGCTCACAGGAATGAGGAGCTTACATTCGCAGCAAAAAGAATAATCCGTCCGGCATTCAAGAATGTTTATGGCGAACACAAGTATATACCAATGAATGAGAGGGATTTAAAATGAGTGACGAAATTGTAAAATATGACGTACTTATTGTTGGTGGAGGGGTAGTAGGAACTGCATTACTCTACACTTTAAGTAAATATACCGATGTCAAAAACGTGGGTCTTATTGAGAAGTATTCTGATTTTGGATTAGTTAACTCCGCATCCTATAATAACAGCCAGACGCTCCATTTTGGAGACATAGAGACTAACTACTCTATTGAAAAAGCCAGGAGTGTTAAGCGAATGGCCGATATGGTTATGAAGTATCTTGAGAATATTAAAGATCCTTCTGAAGGGAAAAAGATATTCAGCAAGTATTCAAAAATGGTTCTTGCTGTTGGTACAAATCAGGTTCACGAACTAAAAAAAAGATATCCTCCTTTCAGTGAATTATTTCCAAAATTAAAAATGATAGGCAGAGAAGAAATTGGAAAAATTGAACCAAGAGTATTAGAGGGAAGAGATCCGGGTCAGGAAATTCTCGCCCTTGAAACAGAAGATGGATATACTGTGGATTTTAAAAAACTTTGCCATTCATTTATTGATAATTCACTTCGGCTCAATCCTGAATCAGGTATTCATCTTAATACCAGACTTTTGAAAATCTCGAAAAATGATGACGCTTATGAAGTTTTAACTGATAAGGGGGTATTCAGGGCTTCAGTGGTTATCATTGCCGCAGGTGGTCATAGTCTTATGATAGCCAAGTCTCTTGGATATGGAAAGAACTTAGCTGTATTGTCAATGGCAGGGAGTTTTTATACTGCTCCAAAAGTACTTAACGGGAAAGTATATACAATTCAACAACCAAAACTACCCTTTGCAGCTATTCATGGTGATCCTGAGGTTCATAGCGAGAATGTGACCAGATTTGGGCCTACTGCAAAACCTATTTTTCAGTTGGAAAGACACAACATGTCTACCTTTACGGAATACTGGAAAACCTTTGGAATAGGTCTGAATCCAATCATTAGTCTGTTTAAAATCATATTTGATAAGGTCCTTTTTAATTACATTTTTTTAAATTTTCTTTATGATTTGCCTGTCATCGGGAAGAGGCTATTTATTAAGGAAGTCAGAAAAATAATCCCATCATTGAAATTAAACGAACTGCATTATGCAAAAGGAATAGGCGGTACGCGTCCTCAAATTGTGAATAACACTACACGAAAGCTTGAAATGGGTGAAGCCAAGTTATCAGGTGATAAAATTATCTTCAATATTACACCTTCTCCCGGGGCTTCAACATGTTTAGGTAATGCTTATTCAGATACCCAGGAGATAATGAAGTTTCTTGATAATAATTTCAAATTCAATAAAGAAGCTTTCGAAAAAGACCTGATGTGATCAAGCTCACACTTTGAGACCTTTGCGAAAAGCTTACTGCCCTTTGCGGTTAATGGATTTCGATTTTTTTCTAATGAATTGGGATATGCATCATACGGTTTTCGATGAATGTGGACATATCCTTAACAGACATTTTTTGTTTCACATAAACTTGTTTTCCGTTCGAATCGTTTTCCCACTTATTGCTTCCATCCGGGTTTACAATAATATTGCCCCTTACTGTATCGAAAAACCCTTCTGTCCCATATACTCCGATGAGCACAGCAGTTTCATCCCAGCTCATTCTGCCGTCTTTATCTTCAGCTGAGAGAGGAATGCTTATTCTGAATACATCTTTCACAGGACTGTTTTTAATATCCGATTTTATTAGTCTTAATCCAGTTCGTATTTCCCATCCAATCTCGAATCCTGAAAATATTACCTGTCCCGGCCAGTTATTATAGACATATGCTGAGGCGGTTGAATCCATGAAAACATTGAATTCTTTTCCTTCCGGAAATTTTCCTGCCATCGAAACAAGCATTTTTACTTTTTTTGCTACCAATTCTGATCCGTTTAAAGGAGATATGTTATCAGGTTGTGAGTGAAGCAGATTATTGAGATTTGTCAAAAAACCGACAGTTACAATTGTAACACCATTATCGGGTTGGGTACTGAGAATTTTTCGGTATACCTCGACAGCGTCTCTGACATCATTGGTTGAATTCACTGTATGAGGATATTTTGCCACTATTGAATCAGCCCAATGTTGAGATGATCCAAGATTAACTCCGTTTGTTTTAGGAGCTCCCAGCGGTAATCCGGGACGCGAGAAATATGTATTAATAACCTCGATTGCAGGAGCAACAAGTTCATGTTTGTTAGAAGCGACAGTAGCAAGAATTTCAACTTTCCCGCTGTCGGCCATTGCATGCAAAAATGCTAAAGCACCTACATCATCATAATCTGGTCCCAGATCGGAATCGAATATTATTTTTACAGGGATGGCTGACTTGATGCCATTCTTATTTGCGCAGCCTGAGAATGCAAGAGAAATGGAGATTAGAAATAAAAGTAGTTGTTTCATAAGTGGATGTATTGTAGTATGGAAGTTTTGTTTGTTCATAATAATTTCCCCTCCTTCAAAATGAGAGCCTGCCACGCCCTGGTGGGGGGAAACTTTTTTAATCTCTTTATTTTCATCCTACTCTTAGGTTAATGGCTATGCCCTTTAGGGGGGCAGGGAGCATTAAAGGTTTATTTCAGTTCTGTAAGGGGCAGAAGCCTGAGCTCCCATTCGTGTCACGGAAATTGAGGCAGCATTATTGGCAAAAACTACTGCCTCTTCGATCCCTTTTCCTTCCGATAATGCAACAACCAATGCTCCGTTGAATACATCTCCTGCAGCTGTTGTATCAATAGCTTTTACAGGAACTACAGGAACAATTTTCGACAATGAACCTGAGAGGATAAATGCACCTGATCCACCCATAGTTATTATTACATTCAGGACTCCTTTTTCGCAGAGATTCTGAGCGGCTTTGGCTGCTGAGGCAGCATCGGTAACTTTAATTCCGGTAAGCAATTCAGCCTCTGTTTCATTAGGTGTAATAAGATAAAGACAGCTGAGCAGATCATCAGAAAGCCTACAGGCAGGAGCTGGATTAAGAATTACTCTGTTTCCTTTTCCAGATGCTTTTTCTGCAACAAATTCGACGGTGCTGACTGGTATTTCAAGCTGCATTAAGAAAATATCAGATTTTTCAGTTTTAAAAACTTCATCATTAATATCATAAGCATCTAAAGTTCCATTCGACCCTGAAGCTACGACTATGCTGTTTTCTCCGTTTTCATCAACGTTGATTAAGGCAACACCCGAAGGATTCTTAGTATCCTTTATGATATATTTTGTTATAATTCCTTCTTTTCCAAATAACTGCACAGCTTCGGCTCCGAACATATCATTGCCTGTCTTGGTAACAAAAATCACATTACCGCCAAGCCTGGCTGCAGCCACAGCCTGATTTGCCCCTTTTCCTCCCGGGTTCATCAGAAAAGTACCTCCTAAAAGAGTCTCGCCCGGTGCCGGGAGTTTTTTTGACTTAATCACCATGTCGGTATTTGAGCTGCCGATAACTATTATTCTTGCCATCTATTATTTTTATATCAATGATTTCTATTTCTTCAACTTTTTACTTTCTACTTTCTACTTTCTACTTTCTACTTTCTACTTTCTACTTTCTACTTTTTACTTTTTACTTTCTACTTTCTACTTTCTACTTTCTACTTTCTACTTTCTACTTTCTTACTGAAATACCCTTATATAATCAACAAACATTCTTTGTGGAAAAGTTGTGGTAAGATCGGGGGTCCCAGGCCAGTTACCTCCAACTGCTACATTAAATATCAAAAACTGATCAGCATTAAACGGATAATATGCATTTCCTGTATCAGAACTTGAACCGGATAAATATAGTTTGTCATCAATGTACCACTTTAGCTTATCCTGTGTCCATACGATGCTGAACACATGAAAGAGCTGTGAGAAATCACCTGCCTGGAGATAGTAATTGCCTCCAATAGTTGCATCTCCTCCGTTAGTACCTTTCCAATGCATGGTTCCTGTAACTCTTGTTGGATAAGTCCCAATAAGTTCCATAATATCAATTTCGCCACATGCCGGCCATCCTGAAGTAGATATGTTACTTCCAAGCATCCATAATGCCGGCCATATACCCTTTCCAACAGGTAGCTTGGCTCTTATATCAATACGTCCGAATTTGAAAGTCTTTTTACCCTGTGTGATGAGTCGGGCAGAGGTATAATTAAAGTTCTCAATCGTTTCTATTCGGGCTTCAATAACTAAATTACCATTTGTCACAAGGATATTTCTCGGGCCTCCGGTATAATACTCCAGTTCATTATTTCCCCATCCGCTGCTTCCATTTCCAAATTCGCGGCTCCATACGCTTTCATCAAGAGAAGTTCCGGAAAATTCATCACTCCATGTTAGGGTATATCCGGGATAAGTCAGTGGAGTTCTATATCCGGCGCTATCTGTAGGAAGATAAGATCCGTCCTCAGTAATTATAGTTCCTTTAGCTTTTGCAGTTTTAATTGTACAAAATATGGGATTACTTAATTCTACCGTAAACTGTAGATTTGGTTGACGTGTATTCAATGGATCAGCTTTAATAGGGACCAGGATAGTTATCAGAGTTTCATTGGCGGGAATTGTTAAAGTACCTGATATTGCAGTAAAATCTCCCGGTGAAACTGCAGTTCCATTTGTAAATGAATAATCAGCTGTAATTATATTTGCTGAAACCTTACTCATGACAACATAAAATTTGACGCTGTTTTCATTTACTGACCTTATTTGTGAACCATCCTGAATACTTATTTCCGGATCCGGCTCTTTCTCTTTGCGACATGAGCACAGTAGAAATATTGATATAAGGAATGTGAAAACTAAAATTGATTCAGATGATTTCTTTTGATTCATCATAAATATTTCTTTTAAATAAAGAATCGATTCAAATAATGTAGTTATCTAATCTGCTTTTATTTTGATCACGACTTTCACAACTTTAGCAGATTCATTGCTGACTGCTATTTTAGGCTTATGCGAATCCTGAGGAAAGAAAATGCAAAAGGAATTTTTGTTTACGGTCACATAATTCCCTTCACCGCTTTGGAAAGCTATGTCTTTATCAGGATTGTATTCTACTGTATCTGTCATCTTGCCAATATCCTGAAAACCAATTTGTTCAACTCCTTCAACGATATATTGAATATCGATGTATTTCCTGTGATATTCCCATTTCCCCTGTTCTTTTGGGATTGAATCGTATCTCTGCAACAGAGCAAACAAATTGTTCCCATCCAGATCATGTCTTCCATCCTCCATTTTTGAAAAATCTGTTTTTGCCAGATATTCAAGAGCTGTTTTTATCCTTGGGGATATGCCGGCGTATGTTGATCTGTTTGTTATTGTATCGAATATCATAATATCCTTTTTTAAAGGTTTGTATTTTAAGCCAATTAATGAGATTATAATTTCACAGGATAGAGTTCCTTTAGTTTCAGAATAATAGCAAGTGCTTTCCGAACCTCCTCTTCAAGTTTTGCATAATCTTTGTTTTTAATGATTTCTGATGAGAGTAGTTGTGACCCCATTCCAACGCAGGTAACTCCTGCTTTGAACCACTCTGTCAGGTTTGCTTCTGACGGTTCAACGCCTCCTGTTGGCATTATGTTTGTCCATGGCATAGGGCCTCTTACTGCTGCAACAAATTTTGGTCCGCCAACCTGCGATCCCGGGAATATTTTAACTATTTCAACTCCCAGTGATTCTGCATTTGATATTTCGGTAACAGAACCACAGCCGGGAGACCATAGGATCTTTCTGCGGTTTACAACCGGAGCTATCTCTTCATTTAGTATAGGGGAAACGATGAAGTTTGATCCCAGTTGAATATAAAGAGCTGCTGTCGCAGCATCCAGTACAGAGCCGGCTCCAAGAATCAGATCAGGACATTCAACCTCTGCCCATTTATTAAGAGCTGCAAAAGTCTCATGAGCAAAATCTCCCCGGTTTGTAAATTCAAACACTTTAACTCCTCCTTTGTAACAGGCAGTGACAACATTTTTACATGTTTCAAAATCTTTATGAAAAAAAACGGGAACCATACCGGTTTCAGCCATTTTGGTTGCAACTTGAATTCTGGAAAACCTTGCCATATTTTGATTCTTTTCTAGTTAGTTTATTTTCCTGTAATTTATTTAATACACATTTGGGATAAATTACCGAGATACTCTTCCTGAGCCATCTCCTCCCATGAGAGTTTCTACTTCCTTAACAGTTACCAGGTTAAAGTCTCCAATGATAGTATGCTTTAGACATGAAGCCGCAACTGCGAAGTCAAGAGCCCGCTGATCATTTCCAGTAAAGGTAATCAAACCATAGATGAGTCCTCCCATAAAACTGTCACCTCCACCAACTCTGTCAACAATATGGGTTATATCGTAGGTAGGAGCCTGGTATAGTTTCTTTCCATCAAAAAGAACCCCCGACCAGGTATTGTGATTTGCATTAACAGATCCGCGTAGTGTAACAATTACCTTTTTGGCTCGTGGAAACTTTACCATCAACTGGCGGCAAACAGATTCATAGGCAGCTGCTTCAACATGTCCGCTGGTAACATCGGTTCCGGCTGGATGAATACCAAATACCATTGCTGCATCTTCCTCATTGCCAAGGATTATATCACAACCGGCAACGAGATCAGGCATAACTTCAGATGCCTTTTTACCCCATTTCCAAAGGTTTTTTCTGAAATTCAGATCAGTAGAGACAGTAATTCCCTTCTTATTTGCTGTTTCGATAGCCTCCTTACATACGAGAGCGGCCCCTTCTGATATTGCAGGAGTAATTCCTGTCCAATGAAACCAGGAGACTCCTTCAAAGACTGAATCCCAATTAATCATTCCTGGCTGAATCTCCGCAATTGCTGAATTTGAACGATCATAAATTACTTTACTTGCACGTGCAACTGCTCCGTTTTCAAGGAAATAGATGCCCATCCTGTCTCCGCCAAAGATTATTTTATCAGTACCCACATTATATCTTCTCAGATCCATAAGGCAGGCTTCTGAAATATCATTTTTCGGAATACGTGTTACATAATCGACTTTCAGTCCGAAGTTGGCAAGTGAAACGGCCACATTAGCTTCTCCACCTCCATACGAAGCATTGAATTGCCTCGCCTGACTAAAACGTTCAAATCCTGGTGGAACAAGTCTTAACATTATTTCTCCAAATGTTACTATTCTGGAATTCATATATTTTTGTTTTGATATAATTGGTATTGTTTAAGACAAATATATTTATTTGATGCTTAAAAACCTACATTGGCCCTTTGAATCTGATTATTATATTTGTTAACTTTAAATTAATAATCCATAAAAATTTTTTATGAAAAAATTACTCATTCTTTTTGTTCTCCCTGTTTTTAATTTATTCCTTATTTCGGCCCAGAATTATGTTTTGCCTATCTATAACGGGACTATTCCAAATTCAAAAAATACAGGTTCATCTGAGAAGATAGACAAATCCGATATTATCGCTATTTCTGATGTACAGAATCCTGATATTTCGGTTTATCTGCCAACAAAAAAGTTTGCAACCGGACAAGCTGTATTAATATGTCCGGGAGGCGGGTACTGGATTCTGGCTTATGATCTGGAAGGCACAGATATAGCCAGATATTTGAATTCAATAGGTGTTGCCGGGATTGTTTTAAAGTACCGGCTCCCGCGATGCTTTGCTCGGGAAGAATCCTGATAAGAATCTTCTGAATCATTATTCAAATGAATTACAGGTAACAAAGGATACCCCTCCTGCATTTTTTGTTCATGCAGACGACGATAAAGATGTCCCGGTTGAAAATACTCTCCTAATGTATAAAGCTCTGAGAGCAAATAATGTCCCGGCTGAATTGCACATACTTTCTGAAGGGAAGCACGGGTTTGGTCTGGGAATCGGGAATGACCATATTGCCTACTGGGCTGGTAGTCTGAAGCTTTGGCTTAACTGGTTGAATAAGAAATAAATACTAATAGATTAAAAATCATAAAATGAAAAGAATTGCAGCTGTTTCTTGTGCTTACTTATTTCTGATCTTCTTTTCGGTTATTGCACTGAGTCAGGAGATTATTCTGAAACAAACTAACACATCAGGCATTTACAAAAAAGGAGAGAAAATTACTATGATGGCTGATGTTGGCAGTCATAAAGGCGATTCCATAAGCATCAGAGTCCTGAAGAACAATAATCAGGTACTTCAGAAAAAATCCTTTATCATTGCCAGTGATAATTTAACTCTATTTGAGGATTCATTTGAAGAATCATGTTCAATAATTGCTGAAGTAAAATCGAAATCAGAAACCGCATCATTAGGTGCAATTGTTGATCCTGAGCATCTAAAGCCAGGAGCTAAAATCCCCGGTGACTTCAATGCTTATTGGGATATGCAGAAAAAAAGTCTGAAGGCATTGCCATTAGATGTAAAAACTACGCCGGTTGATGATCCAAAAATTGAAGCCGGATATAGTTGTGTCAACATTGAGCTAAACTGTATTGGACCAAAGCCAGTACGCGGTTATTTCGCTAAACCGGAAAAGGCAGCCCCGAAATCTCTTCCGATCGTGTTGCTTGTTCATGCAGCCGGAGTAAAAGGTTCGTGGTGCCGTTCAGAACCAGGAAATGCGATGAACTATGCGAAAAAAGGTACACTCTGTTTCGATCTGAATGCACATGGTATGTTAAACGGACAACCCGAAAGTTATTATGCTGATCTGGAGAATGGTGAGCTCAAAGGCTATTGGCTAAAAGGGGTCACCAGCCGGGATGAAGTATATTTCAGGGGAATGTATCTGCGGCTATTACGGACAATTGAATTTCTGACACGACAGCCTGAATGGGATGGTAAAAGAATTCTTGTGATCGGCGAAAGTCAGGGTGGGGGACAGGCTTTGGTTGCTGCCGGACTCGATCGCAGGGTAAGTGCTGTTGTTGCAATAGTACCTGCAATGTGCGACTGGTTTGGACCACTGGTAAGCAGAAAGGGTGGCTGGCCTCAGCCATATGAGTCTGATGCTTCAAAAGAAGCCATGCAAAAGGCGCTTCCTTACTTTGATGCCGCTAATATATTGAAGGGCTCCAAAGCAACTATTTTTGTAGAAATAGGGTTAATTGATCAGACCTGTCCTTCTACTTCGGTGTATAGTGTTGTTAATCAGGCAAAAGGAAAAAAGATAATTTACGCAGTTCCTTACCGCCCTCATCACCAGCCGGAAGGAGCTCTGTCAAAGATATGGGAAGATGACTTCCATAAACCAAGAGAGCAGTTTATTTCTGATTATCTGAAATAAATTCATTTATTAAACCGAAAGGCCCCTAAGCCAACCCCCGCCGAAGCGGGGCAGGCATTTTAATGGATTTCGACATTTTCAACAGCCCCCCGATAGGGGTAACCTGGCACTAAAATGAATTAACAGCGGTTGTCTGCGATTAAAAAGTATTTTAGGATTTGCTTCTTTCTTTTGCAACAGATTCTGCAAGACCCCTGATGTATCCTGTTGCGTATAGGTTACCCAGAGTCATATAACCTGGTCGTTCGTTTGTTTCTCCAAACATAGTAGGCACATGGTCGGGTCTGAGAGGACCATTGAATCCTATATCATAATAGGCTTTCATAGCTTCGTACATGTTAATCTGGCCTTCATCGTGGAAACACTCTGTGAATTTAGTGCTTGGTATCACACCGCTAAGATCCTGTACACTTCTGAAATGAACAAAGTTAATTACTCCTCTTTTACCCCATCGTCTCACCAGTGCCGGGATATCTGCCCCCATTAATGAAAAGTTCCCCTGGCACATTGTTAATCCGTTGTATTTGCTTGGATAAATATCAAGCATCCGGTCGAAGTTAGATACTGAATTCAGGATACGTGAAATCCCCTGAATACTATCAACTTGAGGATCATCCGGATGTAGAGACAGGTTCATTCCGATTTTCTCTGCTTCAGGAACAACTGCTTTAAGAAAATATTCAAGGTTTTTCCAGAGAAGTTCTTTTGAAATTTCACCATATTGTGTCAAAGGCTTTCCTTTCATATCTTCATAATCAAAAGCAGTAACAAGCGCTCCCCCACGACCTGGGTTGTCCATTTTGGTACGGGCCCAGCTAATGACAGGCATCCAGTTGTAGCAGATAACATCCACATCTCCGTATTGCTTAAGATTTTTCATAAATGTAATGAAGTTTGAAATCTCTTCATCCTTTCCTTCCAATCCGAGTTTAGTCAGGGTTCCCAATGATGGTGGTCCTTCAACCACAGTCCATTTTATTCCTTCTTTAGCCCAGATCTCCTTAGTTGCAGTTATAGCAGCCGGATCCCATGCCTTTGCTCCCTGCAATCTTTCTACTCCTGATACTGCATGAAGTACTCCCATTTGCCGTGCAAAAGGAACTTTTGGTGAAGTAGGCCCCATAAGGAAAGCAAATTTTATCCCTGCATCCTTTACATATGGTTTCGTTTTGGCAGCTTTTTTATCAGATACTGCCGGGGAAGAAATTGCAGATGCTATGCCACCAACAGATATTGCTGCTGCAAGTGATGCTCCTTTTTTGAGAAAATCTCTGCGGTTGTCTTTCATATAAGATTATTTGAAGTTGTTTATCAATCTATTTCAATTTATTTTTTACAAGTGTGTCAGGAATTGAGACCAGTTCAATGCCTTTGTCAAAACCAAGATTTCGCGAATACAGCTTCTTTTCAGCATTATTCCAGTGCTCGTGAGTGCCCAGTGATGGTAAAGGTTTGCCGCTGTTGTCAGGATCGTAGACTATTCCGGCAGGCCAGTTAGCTGCATCAGCAGCCTGATGAAGATAATCATCCACTCCATTCATATTCGGACCATTTTCCGGTTTATTGTTTATAGGATCGTGCTTATTTATTCCGTTCCATTCGGTTCTAAGAAAATCGAAACACACTGATTCAAGAGCGACCTGATCCTGAGAAACAAATATTGAGTTGCAATAGTCGCTATTGAAAGGCACCATAAAATATTTTACAGGCGGAGACGTTTCTGTTCCTCCTCCGCCAAATAATCCATCAACAAGGTAAAGAACGGTGTTCTGCCCGAGGTATTTACAACCCATGAGGTCAACAAGAACACGGTATTGATGGTAACCTCCATTTGACGGGACTCCAAACCTGGGATTGATAAGAGCATAATGCAGATGCCCTGCAGTTTCCCTGGCTTGTGAACCAAAATGATTTTTGGCAGTTAATGAGATTCCAGCCGATACGTGCGGTTTAAACATTGCAGTATTTATCAGGTAATCTGCATTTTCCATAATGTCATAGAGTTTGTCATTCTGACTCTTGTCTGAATAAAAGAGTAGCTCTTTTGACGTTGGATGAATAAGTGTCCTTCCATGTTTTGAAGAAAATTTATCAGTATAAACAACTCCGGGAAATTCTGCAAACCAGATTGTCGAGATTATACCCAGAGTAAAAAAAAGAAGAAATGGAGGAAGATGATGAATTCTCATCCAGTCTCTTATTTTACCCAATTTCCCTTTGAGTTTTTGGACGTCAAACTTATTTATTGTTATCATCTCTTTGGAATTAGGAGCAATTTAAACCTGCTTTACCTTACTACTTTTTATTGCAATCATAGTCAATATAGCTGAAACAAAGAGAGAGCCGGCCATGAAGATATAAGAAGCACCAAATCCGCCTGTAGTTCCATTTAAATAACCCACAATATAAGCACCAACAAAAGATCCCAAAGCACCGAGACTATTGATCAGTGCGATAGCACCAGCAGATACATTACGCGGCAAAACTTCAGTAATAACTGCGAAGAATGGTCCATAAGGTGCGTACATAGCTCCGCCTGCAATAACCAGAAGTGTATATGACAGCCAGAAGTTGGTAGTGCCAATCAGGTAGGAACCATAAAAGGCTAAAGAGCCGATCAGAAGAAATGGCCAGATAAACGATTTTCTCTTTAATGTTTTATCTGAGTAATATGATGCTGTTAGCATGCCAATGATAGCTAATAGATATGGTACTGATGCCAGCCATCCGGTTTTTACAATGTTTGAGTCAGGAGCTGCATTAATAATAGATGGCAGCCACATTACAAAACCATATACGCCAATGCACCATAAAGCGTACTGAAAACAAAGCAGAATGACAATCCTTGACCTGAATGCTACTGAGTAATTCTTAACTGGTTTAATATCCAGTTGCTCTTTATCCAGTTGTGTCTGCAGATCATTCTTTTCATCATCTGTCAGCCATTTGGCGTCTGATGGCCTGTCAACTACGAGTTTCCACCATAAAAATGCCCAGACTATTGCTGGCAGACCTTCCAGTATAAACATCCAGCGCCAGCCAACAGAATGTATTAAATATCCGGATAAAACAGACATCCATAATATTGTAACCGGATTGCCAAGAATCAGAAAAGTATTAGCCCTTGAACGTTCAGATTTTGTAAACCACATGCTTAAAAAAACTAACATTGAAGGCATGACGGCGCTTTCAACAACACCCAGCAAAAATCTTATTACAATCAAAGCAGAAACATTTCTTATCATCCCTGTTGCCATTGCAAGTACGCCCCAAAGAATCAGTGACCAGAATATTAGTTTTTTGGCACTTTTTTTTGATGCATAGACAGCCCCGGGGATTTGAAAGAAGAAATAGCCAAGAAAGAAAAGAGAGCCAAGCAGGGAAGACATTGCTGCAGTAATATTCAGATCTTTTGCCATTCCACCTGCTGCGGCGAATCCGAAATTAGCACGATCGAGATAAGCAAGACTATAGGTAATAAACGCTATAGGTATCAATCGATACCAACGTTTCATTGAAAGCTGGTTTCCCATTATTTATGTCTGTAATAATTTTATTTTAACTTCATTTTTAGCTCCAGAGCCTGTCGTGTGAACGTTTTTCATCCCACTCAGGAGTTGGCTCAAAGTAACCTTTTGCCTTAGGATTCAGATGTTTTTTAACCTCTTCATCATTGAGTTCAATTCCCAATCCCGGAGAATCGAGAGGGACGTTTGCGAAACCTTTTGTAATCATTGGTTTGCTGCCAGTCATCCTGACCATATTACCCCACCATGGAGAATCAACACTGTGATGTTCGAGCGCCAGGAAGTTCTGAGTTGCAGCTGCGCAATGAACGTTTGCCATAAAACATACAGGAGATCCAGCCATGTGCATTGCCATTGATACAGCACATTCCTCAGCATAATCCCCGATTCTTTTTGTTTCCAGAAGACCGCCTGACGTACCTAGGTCTGGTTGTATTATGTCAACAGCACGAGCGTCTAATAAAGGTTTAAAACCTCCTTTAAGCATATAGATGTCTTCGCCTGTTGCGATAGGTGTTTCAAGAGCATCAGATAACATTTTGTTCTGGTCAGTGTAGAACCATGGAACCATGTCTTCGAGCCATGCAAGTCTGTATTTATCCATAGCTTTCCCAAAGCGGATCGCGTTGTTTACATCAAAATGGCCGAAGTGATCAGCACAGAGAGGTATTTCATACCCAACTGCATTTCTGACATCTTCAACATATTCCGTTAATCCTGCCAACCCTTTATCGGTGATCTGAACCTGGGTAAAAGGGTGTAAGGTATTTCCATAACCCATATATTCTTTAAGATCATACTGGCCTGTTGCACCGTCCCAGATTTTGGTGTTAACAAGTGCATCCGGAATATTGGCAACAACATGAATACCAAGGTCCATTTTTAGCCAGGTAAATCCCTGTTCTTCAACTCTCTTCTTCATTGTAAGGGCAAATGCCTGAGGATCTCTTGCACCAGGTGTGTCTGCATAAAGTCTGATTTTATCGCGATACCGACCCCCGAGAAGCTGCCATGCCGGAACACCATAAGCTTTTCCGCAAAGGTCCCACAAAGCCATTTCAACAGCACACACTCCACCACCCTGACGACCATGATATCCGAATTGCTTTATTATTTTAAAAAGCATCTCAACGTTGCAGGGGTTCAATCCTAAAATGCGACTTTTAAGCATAAGAGCATAACGCTCGTCTGCGCCATCTCTTACTTCACCTAAGCCATAAATACCCTGATTTGTGTCTATACGGATAATTGTTGTGCGGCCAACATTGCCGGTAACTGCAATACGCATATCTGTAATCTTCAGTTCTGAGGGTGCTGAGGAGCGTTGAAAGTTAGAGGTTGTTTGAGCAATTGTATCTTCGATAGAGAATCTCATCATTCCTCCAAGGGCTATGCCTCCAAGAGCAGCTTTTTTGAGAAAATTACGACGATCATTTGGTGTAGAAGGATTGGCAAGTTCTGCTTTGATAGCGTCAGCTTCGGCTTTTTCTTTCTGTCTGCTTTTATCGGCAATCTGTTGTAATATACTTTTCATGATTGTAGATTAATAATTTCTGTCTTTAAGATAATTATCCAGTTCTGTCTTTGTCATAGGAAGTTTGCCGGGATATTTATTCAGCCAGTCAAGAAAGTCTTTTTTGATTTCTTCAGTCCATTGACTATCAATCTGTCCTGCGAGATATTTCTTTTCACGCAGACGCTGATGTCCAAATTCATCGCGAAGGGCTGTAACTTCGGAAGTCAATACGAGGTCTTCGACAAGATAAGCAGGGATAAAGATGACTCCATATTTTTTCGCAAGAACAATATCACCAGGTAATACTGTTGCGCGTCCAACCCTAATTGGTGCGTTTATGGAAGTCAGCATCATTTGCTGTATGTATGAAGGATCTGCTCCCTTAATCCATCCGTTGAATCCTTTGATTTCAGAAAGGCCTTCCTGATCTCTCACCGAACCATAGAAAACGACACCTCTTTGCGACTTGGCATAGATTGAGTTTCCAAGGTTGTCGCCGATTAATGTACCATCAGCTATTTTGCCATAAGCATCAGCAACATATACATCACCTGTGGTCAAAATATCAATTGGCCATGAGTTAGTTCCACCCTTCTGAGCTCTGTTCTCAATTTTACCCTGTTCCTTAACCTGTTTCTCAAGATCAGGTCTTAGGGGCATATACTGAGCTGTTACCACACGGCCTGTCATTGCTTCATCAGGATTAATTATTGTCCAGTCACCTTCAAATTGATTTTGAAACCCTTTGTTCCTTAAAACTCCCCAGGCCTCTTCAATTGAAATTTTTTTCAATCTGTCAAGTATTGCATCGGAAACCTTTGGTCTTCCATCGGCAAAACGCTCGCCTTTCCATTCAGAAGTAAGTGCTTTAATATATTCCGGTGAGGATCCAACATTTTGAGCATATGTAAAAAAGTATCCCAAAATAAAGGCTGAAATTAAAAGTATTCTTTTGCTCATAGTATAAGGTTTTTGGTTAGAATTAGTTAAGTTTTTTTATGTATTATTTATTTTGTAACCCTTGAATATATAAGTTCGATGCCTTTTCCTGTTTTCAGGTTTCGGCTGTACTTCTTTTCTAAAGAGTTGTTCCAATGTTCTGAAACGCCAAGACTTGCCAGTTTTGTCCCATCACGTTCAGGATCATAAACTGTTCCTGATGGAGGGTTATCAGCCAGAGCACTCTCGTTAACAGAAAAATCGCTGTACATCAGGTCCGGTGCATCGGGCCATTCTGCAAGAACAAAGTCAAGTACTACGGCATCAATCGCAACGCCATCCTGAGAAGCAAAAAGACTTCCAGGCCAGTTATTGTTAAAAGGAGGTAGAGCCCATTTATAAGCTGGTACTTTATCGACAAATTTATTACTGTAAATGCCATCGATTAAAAACAGCATAGTTTTGCCACCCAGATCTTTATGCCCCATATAGTCAGCATAAACAGAGTAGGTATGCAATCCTTTTTTATTCTGGCTGAAACCGCTTGAATGTGCATTTTTGTGCCAGTCATCCTCGATGCTTGTACAACCGAAAAAATTCTTGGCACAAAGAGTTACTCCCTGACCAACGTGCCCTTTCATTAATGCCATATCAATTATATAATCAGCATTAACGAAACTGGCTGCCAATCCTGTTGCTACCTTCCCATTATCTACAGAGTAAGGAATTGCATTTTCAACAAAAGAAGCTTTTTCACGTCCGTCTCCGCCATTATGATCAATGTAATGAACATTGGGATAAGCCGAATGAAGCTTGTCATATACATTATTGGTCATAAAACGACTTGGGTCTCCAACAGTAATGTTTTCCTGGGAAACACCTGCTTCATTTACCAGACTCTTTAACAAAGATAAAATCAGATGAGGGTTGGCATTGATTTCATTATTGCTTTCGTGAGAATAGGTATTGTTCAGATTAACTTTGATTGCAATTTTTTGTCCGGGCTTATATCCGGCATCAACATTATGTTTTGACTTGTTGAAAAATACAAACAATGCATTCCATGATTTTTTTTCATTTTTAAGGCCTGTAAGAGTTTTCAATGTTACAGTGAGAAGCTTATCAGTTTCCGGCTGATTATTAAAGCGATCCTCCCACCAGAATCCGGTTGTTCCATCCCATGAAGCAATTGCAGAGTTATGTCCCCATGCAACTCTGCCAGGAAATTCTCCTTTGGCCACTCCAAGCGGAATATTTGGTTTATACCAAATGTCGAGACTGGCCGCTTTCGTATCTGTAGATGCTTGCGTCATAAACACATAAGTGGCTGAAATTCCAAGCAGTAAGAACGCAATTGCAGCAATATACCTGGCCTGGGAAAATTTATGTTTAGCTTTTTTGAAAGCAAAAGTGGCGCTTGTGATGGAGATCAGCCAGATAACAAAACCTGACATAATTGGGGCTGCCACCTGCATACAGGGATAGGTTGCTCTTGAAGGTTTTGGAATAACCCTGAATAGAAACCAGATTGTTGCCAATACTGAAATCACTATGAATATTACTTTTGCAGGAACTTTGATTTTAGTTAAAAACAACATTGTTTTTTGTAACCAGGTCGGGAGTTTCCGAAATCTTTCTTCTTTTATCATCTTGTTTGATCTTAATTGGGTTATGAAAATGGGTTGAATTTTGCTTATTTCTACAATGCCAATATACTATTTATTTAATTCAAAATTAATAAAATCGTAGTTCATCTGGCCAATCTCAACTGTATGAATAGTAATGGTCTGGATACCTTTTTGAAGCTCAATTTTTGCAAGTTTATTTATGTAGTTCCAGTGATGCCATTGCCTCCATGCAATACTGTCTGCAGCGACAAATGTTGAGGAAACAGGCAGAGGGCCTGTTTTATCAAGATCATTAACTGAAATGGAAATTTTCCCGTTCTGGTTTGATGTGTACATTATTCCAAGCTGGTAAGTTCCTGTTTCTTTAACATTTACTGTATACTTGGTCCATTCTCCCGGAGCTGTCCATCCGACGTAAAACTGATCTTTTTCAGGTCCTACCAAATTATAGGGATTGTTATCTATGGCAGGATCCCTGAATTTTGTGTATGAAATGTCAACAGCTTCTTTGATCCTGAATTCATTCAGATAAGAACCATCAGCAGGATTCAGCTTTCCACTCCCTGAGTTGATTGAGTCGCTATCATGATAAGCAACTCCTTCACCTCCAAAATCATAATATTCGCACTGCAATTTGCCGGGAATGATTTGTGGTCCGGATTTGTAAACTGAATCGTTGAAAGGTGTTCCCTTGTAAGCAATTTTACCAGACTGGCAACTTTCAAATATTCCGATTCCGGAAAATATTATCATCATCGGCAGTACTGAAAAAATATTTCTAGTTTTCATATTGTTAAATTATATTTGATATTAATGAAAAAGCACATCTTTTGTAAAGGGTTTTGGTTCATTACCATATAGTGTATAGTCCCCAGTAAGCATATCCTCACACCACATCAGGTTAAAAGGCTCGAGGAGATTGGCAAGTCTTATGGCGTCTGAAAGTAACATACCCGGACCGCAATCAAGAGCCAGGCCAATTCCATCACCTAAACCACCAATTGAAGCCTTCTTTATGAAATCCCTCCGGTTAGATGAATCAGTGCTCTTTTCTTTTGCTGTTGAATCCGAGAATCTTTTCATAATTTTAAAACAGATTGGGTTTATTAATTATTATAAACCATTTCCTGAGAAGCATGCAATTCTTTCATCATCTGAGGCACAAGTACAAATGGGTCATAAGGTTTGACCTTGCCTACAAGTTTCAATGTTTCAATAGGGATATATCCGCGGTAGCCACTCTTTTTTATTATTTTCATTACCCTTGTATAATCGGTTTTTACTTCGCTTGTGTTCCCAAAAACGCTTTCCTTCATCTGCCAGTTTACTGAATATGGAATAATAGTTTCGATGTCAGAATAAGGATCAGAAACTTTAAAATTACCCGTATCAAGAATAATTCCGGCCCATTTGGAATTTACCGCTTTTACAACTTTAATACATTGTTCTGCAGTCTGAAGCATGTCTCCATGATTCTGAATGCCAATGATAACACCATGTTGCTCACCGAAAGCTGCACACTCTTTGAAACATTCAATCATCCATCCGGCAACTTCATCCCACTTGTTTTCATATCCTTTTGGAATGGCTCCTGCAAATAGCCTGATAACAGGTGCACCTAATTTTTCTGCAACAATGATCCATTTTTTAGCCATTTCAACATCAGCTTTTCTAACAGCCGGATCGGGTGACGCAAAATTATTACGAATGCCTGTACCGCTAATTTCGATACCCAGTTTGAAGGCTTTACTTTTCAGTGCATATATATATTCATCCGATGGCACTTCCGGATAAGTGGGGATATAATAACCGGTTATATCAATTGCTTCAATGTTCTGCACAGCGCACCAATCGAGAAGATCAAATAAGGTAAAAGCTGGCTTTTCAGGAGTTCCTTTAGTCAGAAGTAAATCGTTGAAACAGAAAGCATTCAATGCTAGTTTAATGTGTGATTCAGGAACCTTTTTTACCTGGTTTTGCGCAAATGATTTATTCTCATTGATGATGAGTAAAAAGCATGTTGCTATTGTCAATAACAATAAGTTCTTTCCAGTCTTTCTGACAGTCATGTAATTTTTCATAATTTAATTTTTAAATAGTTGCGGCGCAAATTCCAGTAAATAGCTTCTCCAGTTAGTCCATAAATGACCACGTGTTGATTCTTTATAAGTATAAGGAAATTTTAAACTGTCGAGCTTATTCCTATAAGTTGTAATGGCTCCTAATAAGCCATCTTCTTTTCCGACGCCAATCCAGTAAAGCTTGACTCCGCTTTTCTTAAGACTTAAAAGCTTTTCATCCAGGTTACTATAGGCATGAGTATTAATATTAATACCATTATAATTGAGCCCTGGTGAGAATAAGCCAACATAACTGAACAAATCGGGAAGATTGGCTGAAATATACAATGAGTGAAATCCACCCATTGATAATCCGGCAACAGCCCTTTTTGTCTTCTGAGGAATTGTGCTATAGTGGGAATCGGTGAATTCAATTATTTCTTTGAACGAATCTTCGTAAGTACCATCTTTATAACCTGGAAAGGTATTGCTCATGGCTGGACGATAGTTTAAATTATCCTTAGTTTCTCCGGGAGCTGCCTGTTTAGACGGATTTCCATTCGGCATAACAACTATCATTGGTTCAGCTTTCCCTTCTGCAATAAGATTATCCATAATACGTATGACACTTCCTGAATTAATCCAGGCTTCCTCATCACCTCCGCTGCCATGAAGTAAATAAAGTACAGGATACTTCTTTTTACTCCCTTCATATCCGGCCGGGGTATAGATTACCATTCGCCTGTCTGATTTGAAAAAATTTGAGTGGTACCAGGTACGGATAACATTACCATGAGGAACATCATTTACACTGTAATAATCTCCCTTCCCTTTATTAATAATGAATATACTAAAGAGTGTACCTACATCCCTGGTCTGGAACGAATTATTAGGATCTAAAATTTGTACCCCATCGACAATAAATCTGTAATTATAAATATCTGAAGGAAGAGGAACTGTAGTAAAACTCCATAATCCGTTACTATCCTTTTGCATTTCACCTTTACCTTTGTCGGCTTCCCAGTCGCCTGATAATATCACCTGTTGAGCAAGTGGTGCATTAAGTTTGAATGTCACCGTGTTGTTTTCATTCACCTGAGGATAAAATACTTTTTCCTGCCGGAATCCGGTATTCTGTTGTGCTTTAGCATGCTGCGCTAAGAAAACAATTATTAAAAGAATAACTATTATAGGATTTGGTCTCATGTGGTTTTTATTAAAAAATACCATTACTCACAAATGCAATTTTTTTGCTGTCGGGCGACCAGCTTGGGACATTCATTGTTCCCTGACCACCATACAGATACCCAATTACTTTGACTTCGCCTCCATTGACAGACATCAAACGCAGATACACCCTTTGATAGAATGGATGGCTGTCTGCAGGTACTTCTTTAGGAAAGGAGATAAATACCAGCCATTTATTGTCGGGGGATACATGAGGAAACCAGTTATTCAATTCATCGAATGTTAGTTGAACCTGGTTTTTCCCGTCAGCTTCCATTCTCCATACCTGCATTTTTCCTGTTCGGGTTGAACAGAAATAAATATACTTTCCATCAGGAGAATACTCTGAACCATCATCAAGCCCTTTGGTATCAGTCAATCTGATTTCGGCACCTCCGTTCTTCGAGATTTTGTAAATATCGAAATCGCCGTTACGCTGTCCGGTGAAGAGTAAGAACTGGTTATCTGGAGACCAGCCGTGAAAATAGGAGGGACTATTATCAGTTATCCGTTTGGGAACGCCGCCTGTTACGGGTACTGTATAAACTGACGACTGACCTTTTGTTTCGGCATTCGAGTTACTTATCCCCAATTGCTTGCCGTCGAATGTAAGAACATGATCGTTATTATTATTGGTTGCAAAATCGGTGTTCAAAACAACCGATTCATGGCTAGCTAAATCAAATTTGAACAACTTACCACTGGTGTTATATATTAATGTCTTACCATCGGGAGTCCAGTTTGGAGCCTGCCACGAACCTTTATCACTTGCTAAAACCTGTCGGTGCCCTGTGGAAATATCCATTGTTTCAAGCAGACTCCCAAGATATGTTTTGTATTGGACCAGATTGTCAGGAGCAGAGTTAAAAATTCTGGTATTAGTGAATTCCACTTCTTCCGTATAATCATTATTATGTGAACAGATAAATAGTCCGGCAAGTAAATCGGCACCAAGGTCCATGTTTTCCAGTTTTTGCACCTGGAATACCTCACCTGAATGAGCAACCGACATAGTATAGGTATTACCTTTCTTTTCAAGTTGAAGTACACTGGGACCTGAAATAGTGAATTTTACTTCTTTCATAGTATCTCCGGGTGCAATACGGTATTGAAGAGAAGTGAGTCCATCGCCATGTACGCTGCAGGCAACAACAGGAGAATTTGAGTCCGTTGATTTTCTTATCATCAGGCCTGTTTTGCGATGTAGTTCATGGCCTTTACCGATAAATAATATTTGTGTCTGTATGATGAAATCACCATTCATTTTTTTTGAGAGAAATGAAAAACTGTCATTCCCAAACCAGATATTAGAACCTGATCCTTTTAAAAGATGGGTTTGTGTTGTTTCGTTATACTGTACTGTTCCCTGAGTTTTAGGAGATCCAATATCTGAAAGCTGGTCAAATGATCCTGCTTTAATCACTTTTACCTGGGCCCCAACATTGAGGAAAAGCAGACAAAAAAGTAAGATTAAACTGTTTTCCAGTAACTGTTTTGTTTTCATCGCTTATATATTATTAGTTTAGTTAGATTTATTTATTACTTCAAACCGGTCAGGAAGATAGTCATTTGAGCTTTTCCCTACCTGTACTTCAAATTCACCAGGTTCAACAATACGTTTCATATCAGGACCATAGTACTGCAATTTATCGGAGGTGATCGTGAATTCAACTGTTTTTGTTTCACCTTTTTTCAAATGGATCCGGGTAAAATCCTTTAGTTCCTGAACAGGGCGTGTAACTGTACTTACCATATCGCGAATATATAGTTGTACTATTTCATCACCATCCATTTCTCCTGCGTTGGTGACATCTATCTTGACTTTAACCGGTTCCTCAACATTGATTTTCTTAGTACTCAGGTTAAGGTTGGAATATTTATATTGTGTATAACTCAACCCATATCCAAAATGGTACAATGGAGAATACTTGCCATTGATATATGGGCTTTCATGAACGTAAGGTTTGCTGTTGTAATAAACCGGAAGCTGTCCAACATGTCGGGGAAAGGTGACTGCCAGTTTACCACTTGGATTAACTTTTCCGAATATTACGTTCGCAACTGCAGTTCCCTGTTCCTGTCCCGGATACCATCCTTCAATAATTGCTGGTGCTTTTTCCGCAAGGTAGTTTATTGTTTGAGGACGACCGTTTATCAGTAGAACTGCTGTTTGTTTTCCAATCTCAAATATCGCCTTTGCCAGATCATTCTGCCTTCCCAGTAAATCAAGATCATAAACATCTCCGGTATGTCCTTCCCATTCTTCCCTGCAGGTTAATTCATTCCCTCCCATAACTAGCAAAACCGCATCACATTTTTTTGCAAGTTCCACAGCTTCTCTTATTCTGCGGTTTTCAGCTTCTTCTGTTTTTTCTTCAGGTTTAATTGACTTATCATTCTCATAAATTTTATAACCTTCAGAGAAAACTACTTCGAACTTTCCTTTTCCATATGTTGTAAGCCCTTCCAGAATGCTTATTCCATGTGATATGTCATTTGAATAATTTCCATAATGAACCTCGTCAGCGTTAGGACCAATTACAGCTAATCTCTTAATCTTATTCTCATTGAATGGAAGTGTATTGTTGTCGTTCTTGAGAAGTATCATTCCCTCTTCAGCAGTTTTAAGTGCAATCTGTCTGTGTTTATTCTGCATTTCAAGGCTTTCGTTTTCAGTTATAACCCTGACATAAGGATTTTCGAATAATCCAAGAATAAATTTATTACGTAGTACCCGTACTACAGCTGAATCGAGTACAGATTCCTTAACCTGTCCTGAACGCAGGAGATCCGGTAAATAACTGAAGCAATACTTATTCCAGTTTTCGGGACACTCGAAATCCATTCCGGCTGAGATAGAAAATTTTCCTGCTTCGGCTTTATTCAGTGCTGCATGCTGGCGTGTCACTATTCTGTTAACTCCATCAAAGTCGGATATCACATATCCGGTAAAACCCCATTCCCCCCGAAGTATGTCGGTGAGCAACCATTTATTGGCATGATTAGGTACACCGTCAATTTCGTTGTATGAGGCCATCACAGTGCGTACATTGGCCTTTTTAACTGCCATTTCGAAAGGATAAAAGTGATTTTCACGTAGAACACGTTCCGAAAAATTTGCTGGTGCAAGGTTGGTCCCACCTTCCGGTTGTCCATGACCACCAAAATGTTTCGCACATGCCAATACGTGGTTTTCATCAATTTTTGGAGAGCGCCCCTGTAATCCTAAAATAGCTGCTACCCCCATTTGCGCCACATGATATGGATCTTCGCCAAGAAATTCATCTGACCTTCCAAAACGTGGATCGCGAAGTAAATCTATTACAGGAGTGGCAGCATGAGTGGTTCCATAGCTACGCATCTCTTTGGCTACAGCTGTATAAACACTTTCAATCAATTCAGGATCCCAGGTGCTTCCAAGCAGCGGAGGTGCGGGAAATACAGTCGGTTTATTCTCATTACCAACAAATCCATGGCACCCTTCAGCATTTGAAATTGCAGGAATTCCTAACCTGGTTTGTTCAACAAAATATTTTTGAATGGCATTAAACCTTGCTGCATAATCTGCCTGATTCATTCTCACCTGGAATTGGAGGAAGCCTATGCCGTTGCTTACCGTGTCTCCCAGTTCGGCAATGGCTTTTTTTAATTCTTCAGGTTTGCTGAGATCCATCTTAGGATGCCAGATATCAATTTGTCTTAACTTATCATTTATAATCATATGCCCCAAAAGATCCTTTATACGCAGCTCGACAGGAGCAGAGGGGTCTTTGTAGACAGGCTCTATATTGCAGGAATCGGCCCCTCCGAGAAGGACCAGGATAAGAAGTGATATTGATATTTTTTTCATTTGTGTTTTTACAGAATTATTTAATTGTATGGGCAATTTCTTCAGGAATAACCTTTCCATTCGGGATAATCAGTTCCGCTTCACACGTATTATTTAGTGAATTTAATTCCATTCCGTCAGCCACCTCAATTGTGGCTGTAACTTTGAATTTCCCATTTGATGCAATCCAGTTTTTATTTAGCGCCCCGGCGCAGATAAAATCCATTCCACCTACAGGTATGGAAGTCAATTTTGAGTAATAGTCGGCTACCTCTTTTCCGTCTACATAAAAATGAACCAAAAGATTATCGCCCTTTTTTATTGACTCAGTACCATTGTTTATCAGTGAAGCCATAAAAACTACCTCTTCTCCCTCTTTAGGATATGCCGGCATAGTACGAATGTTTTTTATTGACAGATCGGGTTTACCCACTGCATTAGTAAGAGAAAATTCAGCTTTAAGAGGTAACGCATCTGAGGATCCGCCAACCCTGACAATAAATTCACCTTCAGGTACCTGGTATGATTGTTTTTCTGTGTTGTATATATAAAACTCTTCAGGGCTGAGTGTGAAGGTGATGTATTTTGATTCACCGGCTTTCAGCAGGACTTTTTTGAACCCACGCAGCTGTTTTTCAGGCATCTGAAGTGATGGAATAATTTTACCGGTTGAAAGATAGAGTTGTGCGACTTCTTCGCCGGCTATTTTTCCGGTATTTGATAGGTTAAAAGATACTTTAATTAAATCACCTGCCCGGGCTGATTTATTGTTTACTTTTATATTGCTGTACTCAAAAGTGGTATAGCTTAATCCTGATCCAAAGGCAAATTCGGGTGTCAACTTCTGAGAGTCGAACCAGCGATATCCTACCCCTTTTGTGACCATATCACGGAAGTCCGGACTAATAGGCTGGATTTGTCCGTCGTCTTTAGGCATGGTAGCCGGCATCTTTCCTGAAGGATTGTAGTTTCCGAATAAAACATCAGCAATGGCCCGCCCCCCTTCCTGTCCGGGATAAAAAGCATATACCAGTCCTTTAACGCTATTGATAACAGGAGTTACAGAGCAGGTCCCACCCGATATAACCACCAGAATTATATTAGGATTAACTTTTGCAATTTCTTTTATCAATTCATTCTGCATTCCGGGAAGTAATACTGTTTGGGAAGCTCTATCAGGACGGGTTACCGTATCTCCTCCTTTTTCATCGGCATCTCTGAAAAGAAAATATCCTTCTCCTTCAAGTGTATTATCCAAACCGGCAACAAACACTACATATTCAGATTTTTTCGCAGCAGCTAAAGCTTCTTTGAATTGTTTTTTGTCGGTATCATTAATATTACATCCTTTTGCATAATTTACGCGTTCATTACCTAAAACTTTACGAATTGCATTTTCTACCGGAATCTGATATGAGGGAATAACTTTTGAACTGCTGTTCCCATCGAGTGGCAGTATTGCAGCGTTCGGTCCAATGATTGCGATTGATTTAATTTTATCGATATTCAGTGGCAGAATGTTCTTTTCATTTTTTAAAAGAATAAGCCCTTTTAATCCGCTTTCGTAAACCAGTTCCCGGTGTTCTTTACTGTCAATAACGGTCTTTGGAATAGAAGGTACTCCATCAATCATACCGGAAATAATTTTTGTTCTGAGCACATTTCTTGTGGCTCTTTCTACCAGGCTGCTGTCGAAACGTCCATCTTTCACTCCGGCAGGCAGTTCTTTGATATACAGGTCGTTGCCCTCGCAAAAGTCAAGTTCCGATTTCAAAGCTTTTTCTGTTTCGCTGAATCCACCCCAATCGCACATTGTATAATAGTTAAAACCCCAATGATCGCGGAGGAGGTTTTTGATCAGGAATTTATTTTCAGCACATTTATCGCCATTAATCCAGTTGTAGGCGCACATCACTGAGATAGCACCTCCGTCCTGAATTGTTCTTTTCCAATGATAACCCCAAAATTCTACCAGACTTCTTTCGTCGCTAAGGTAGTTGTTGGTACGACGGTTAAATTCATAAGTGTTTAAATTGTAATGCTTTATTGATCCAAAAACAGATGTAGTGTTTTGACCCAAAACAAAAGCTTCAGAAATTCTGCCACCAAGGAACGGGTCTTCTCCAATTGTTTCCGGTGCTCTTCCATTACGGGGATCAATCAGTAAATCAAGCGTCGGACCAGCGATCCTGTCTCTACCATGTGCAGCCTGTTCGAGTCCAATAGCCCTGCCTACCCTTGTAATCAATGCCGGGTCCCAGGTTGCCGCCATTGCTATTGTAACAGGGAATGAAGAATATCCTTTTGCATTACTACCTACACCATGAGGTCCATCGCTTCCTGTAAACTGAGGAATACCCAAACGTTTATTTCCATCTGTTTTGTAGTAGAGCTGTTCAATTTTTTCCTGCATGTTCATCTTTCCTATAATAGTATCGATTCTTTGTTCCAGAGCACTTTGAGTTTTATCAGGCACTGAAGAACAACTTGTAAAAAACTGACCAGATAATACAATCAGAATGATTAAGGAAAAATTGAATTTTATTGTTTTCATCATGCAATAGCTTATTTTGTTATACTTTATTTCAATCCTTCCAGAAATCCAGAGTATGCTTTCTTTTTGCTGTAATTATTATCAAAAAGCAAAGGGTATACTTTGGGATGCCACCAGGCTGTCAGCCATGTATATTTGTCAGTTAATCCCCAGGTTGTTATTGCAAATTTTTGTCCAGGGGGCAGTGTTTCAAACATTTCGACTATGTCTTTGAAGGTATCATATTGTTTCTGTTGTTCCGTATCGGTAAAAACATAAGAATCAGATTTATACTGGTTTACCCTGACATCCAGTTCTGAAATATGTATAAGTAATCCAGTACCTGCCAGATCACTAAAACCTGATCTTCGCAAAGTGTTGGTCGTCCAAACCGAGGTATGACATTGCTCACCTAATCCGTCAATGGGGTATCCCGATCTTTTAAACCTGGCAACCAGATCTTTTACAGAATTCCTTTTGGCCAGATTCAATACTATATCATAATCATTATAAAACAGCTTCACGTTCGGATCGGAGTCCCTTGCGTATTGAAAACATCTACCATAAAATGCAATAGGATCCTTAAAAGTTTTATACACAATCCCGTCATTTCTCAGAGAACCATCATCGGCAAAAATTTCATTGGCTACGTCCCAGCTTACAATTCTTCCGCTATATCTTGAGACAACTGTCCTGATATAGGTTTTTATATTATTTTCAAAGTTGAGAGAGTCGTAGGATGCATCCTTAAACCAGGTGGGGAATGATTGATACCACAATAAAGTGTGACCATGAACTTTCAAACTATTTTGTGTTGCATAATTTACCAGGTAATCAACATCTGTCCAATTATATACTGAAAGTGATGACCATATGTGAACCATCTTCATCTCGTATTCAGCAGTCAGCTGGCTAAAATTGTTTTTAAAGGTTTCAGCGAAATCTGCCTCTTTCAAGTGTGCAACTGAAACAGCCGCACCTACCGGAAATGAAGCTTTTTCCTTCAATGGAGTGGGTATAACAGATTTTTCATCTTTTGTACAACCAGTTGACAGACACGCCACAGTCAGCGCGATGAACAAATATTTTGCATGCTTCAATTTTAAAATGAGATTATGCATAAACCTATACTATCCAATAAGTATTTATTTAACTATCAGTGAGGTAAATATCTTTTGAGGGACAGCATTCCCAGTGATTTCATCATAAAGAGTGTTTTCAAATGGAAATACACCACCCCTCATCTCTGCACCCAGATCTGAAATATTTACCCAGGTAGTTTGTTGTGGTAACGCCGGAATATCTTTTTCAAGTTTAAGAGGAAAGAGCTGCAGTGGCTCAATAATGCTAATGGTTTTAGATTCTGAATTTGCTGCCATATCCTCCATAACCACTCCGTGAGTGAATTCCTTAACCTTATAAATCTTTAGTGTTGTTTCTGTTTTTTTACCACTCTGACGGAATTTTGCCAGAACCGGGACAGATCTGCAATCTATATTAAGCAGGCTTACCTGTGTTTGTGGATCTGTTTCTTTGCTTATTACCACACCGGCTTCCTTTATATTATCAAAAAGACAGTTTTCCATATAGAGGCGATCAATACGATCTTCCCTGATCTCGACAACAATTGGTGAATTCTTTACATGCATATTTACAAAGACATATCCTGTCTGGAAACACTGGACTGCTGCTTTGCGCTGTCCTTCATAATAGGTGTCAACAACCGGAATAGGCCAGCTGGGAGAAGTTTGTCCACTAATAATACCATAGTCGCCACCCATGAAAATAAGATCCTCCATTTCATTTCCAACTTCACCTATACCTGCTTTCCCTTTTCCGATATTAAACAATACATGGCTGATAAATCCGTGCTGTGCAAAATGTGATCTAATGGCCACCGCAGCCGGGTTCCCATCTTCTATCCTGAAGTCGATGTTGGAAAGTGCACTGTAGAAAGTACCAGCTCCGGCATCGCCTGCCGGTCTTCCTTCAGATGCCATACCACCGGAAAAGAATATCATATATTTGTCCTGGGCTCTTGCGCCTGTATCAGCCATCTGGAACCCTGGTGTGTTTTTGCCCAAAATAATTTCAGGACGGTTTTTACCGTAACCAATTACCCGTATCGATCCAGGTATATAAATGGTTTTGCTTATCAGATATTTCCCTTCAGGAATAAAAAGTATTCCAAAGCTTTTCTCAGTTTTTACCTGGTTAATTGCTTTCTGAAGAGCATCAGAAACATCCATTTTACCATCTGCTTTGATATTATAATTCTCCGGTGTAAAAAAGAATGCTTCAGTATCATTTGGTTTTTTCTGATAAACAGAAACGCTTTTTCCGGGATCTGCTTTTGTCGAAAACACACCGAAGGAAATAAGCAGAAGCCATGTCAATAAAGTTTTTTGAAGTTTCATGATCAGGTAATTCTCAAGGGTTAGAATAAAGAAGATAGATTTTAATATTTTTAATTGATAAACTTCAGACATACCGGCTTGCTAATCTGAATCTTATCTCCTGTCGGAGTCAACATTCCGGTCTTTTGATTACGTTTGAAAAACACTATGTCATTACTATCCTGGTTGGCAACAAGAAGAAAATTACCAGATGGATCAATACTGAAATTACGGGGGCCTTTACCCTGACAGGATTGTCTTCCTGCATATGTTAACATTCCCTTTTTATCAATAGAATATATTACCACTTCATTGGCTTCACCTCTGTTTGATCCATACAAAAAATTACCATCGGCTGAAATATGAATATCAGCGGCTCCTACTTTCCCTTTGAACTCAGAAGACAACATAGTAATAGACTGTTTTTCGGTTAGTTTCCCGTCTTTATAATCAAATACTGTTATTGAAGCTGCCATTTCACTGATCAGATAAGCGAATTTTGAATTTGGATGAAATGTGAGATGACGCGGACCGTTTCCGGCTTTTACTGAGATAAATGGTGGATCTGCAGGTGTTAAAGGTTGAGAAACTTTGGTAACATCAAACTTATACACTCCTACTTTATCGGTACCAAGATTTGAAGTGAGTAAATATTTGTTGTCGGGTGAAAGAACAGTGCAGTGCAGATGCGGGCCTTGCTGACGAGCTTTGTTTATACTGCTTCCTTCCTGTTGGATGAATTGTGGATCACTACCTATAGAACCGTCATCTTTCAGTGGGATAGCTGCAAAACTGCCGCTGTTATAATTACCAGCCAACACATATTTGTTTTTATCATCAACGGAAACATAACATGGACCTGATCCACCGGAACTGACTTTATTTAAAAACTTTAGTTCCCCGGAGTTGTTGTCGAAAAGGAATGAGCTTACACCTCCGTCTTTTACCTCATTAACTGCATATACGTATTTTCCGTCGTGGCTGATTGCCAGATAAGAAGGATTATCAACACCCGATATTTTGGATTTAAGGTTAACTGCACCTGTACCGGAGTCGAAATCATAAACATAAATACCATCACTGGCTGGAGAAGTGGTATATGTTCCGATAAGGAGTTTGTAGGTCTTGCTGTTATTACTCTGACCATGAAGCAGATTTACAAAACAAATAATACAGATTAAGAACAAAGCATTTTTCATAATTATATATTTTAGTTAAATTTTACAAGAGAATCAGGAATAGAAACCAGTTCTATTCCATTTTTCAAACCCAAATTCCGGGTATACTGTTTCTTCTCCGGATTGTTCCAATGCTCATGAACACCGAGGCTGGCTAAAGGTTTTCCGCTGTTGTCAGGATCATATACAATTCCTGCAGGCCAGTTTGAAGGATCCGCCGCCTGATGAAGATAGTCATCAACACCGTTCCAGTTAGGATGGCTCTCACTTGAATTGTTTGCGGAATTATGTTTATTAATCCCGTTCCATTCAGTCCTCAGAAAATCATAGCAAACCGATTCCAGAGCAATCTGATCCTGGGACAAAAATATCGAGTTGCACCAGTCATTATTGAAGGGTGCCATGAAATATTTTACAGGACCTTTAGTCTCGCTTGCTCCTCCTCCAAACAAGCCATCAACCATGTAAAGCAAAGTATTTTGTCCCAGGTATTTGCTTCCCATCAGATCAACAAGAACGCGATACTTATGATAGCCTGTATTACCTCTTCCGGGGAGTGAATAATGAAGATGCATTGCTGTAGCTCTTGCCTGCGATCCGAAATGGTTTTTTGCAGTCAAAGAAATACCAGCTGTTAAATGAGGTTTCAGATTAGCCGCATTAATCAGGTAATCAGCCTTCTCAATAACATCAAATAACTTATCCTGCTGGGTTTTGTCGGAATAAAAAAGAAGATCATTTGTTGTAGGATAAACCAATGTACGCCCATGTGAAGCAGAGAATTTATCAACATATGAAACACCTGGAAATTCTTTGACCCAGATATCGAAATTATGTCCGTAAATATCCGTCATCGGATCGCCCACTGCTATATCTGACTGGCTTATACCCATTTCGTTTACCAGTTCTCTTAGGATTTCAAGAACAATATACGGTCCGGTTTCAGTGGGAGCAAGGCTCGTTATTCGTCTGGTTTCCTCTGGTTTCAGGGTTTCAGGATAGTAGTACCCATTATCTTTATCCTGCTGGCTTAATAGCCATCGTGAGGTTCCCTGGTTGATTTTAATAAAGATCTTTTCTCCTTTGGTATAACCTTTATCACTTTTATTTTTCTTAATGTTGAAAGAATGAAAAAGAAGATCCCATGATTTAGCTGCAGTTTTTTTGTCACACAGTTTATTCAGAACTGATCGAAACATATTTCCAACCACTTTTTCATTGGTATTTTCGGGTTTCCAGTACCAGTCTTTTGTTTGAAAATTGGTTGTGCAGTTTTCATTTGTAGCCTCAGGGTTCCATATCCAAACTACTCTGCCAGGATTTACTCCCTGGGCTTTTCCAAACGGTTGGTTTGGGCCATCATCAGGTCCCTGTTTAGTCAAAGCCTGTATTCCTGCAAAAGAAAATTCTGTTCCGTTTGTCAGGGTAAATATCAATCCCGCAGCGGCAACAAGTATAAAAGATCCGGCCGCCATGTATCTTGCACCGGCAAGATTCTTTCCTGCTTTTTTCAAAGCCAGGGTAATACCTCCCAGTGATAGCAGGTAAACAACAAAACCCGACATCAACGGTGCTGCAACCTGCATGCATGGATAAGTTGCCCGTGAGGGTTTTGGTATGACTCTGATCAGAAACCAGATCGTTGAAATTATTCCAAGGAGGAAAAACAGCAGTTTTGGAGGAATATGATGTGCATTCATCCAGTCCCTGATTTTACCTAATTTGCCTTTCAGCTTAAGAATATCAAATTTATTTTTATTCATGGACTTTCAAATATTAGTTACTTGTTCCATAAATCAGGAATTGCACGGTGACTACGTGCCTTAACCGGCATCTGGTTGTAAGGTTTGGTTTCGCCAAGATGTATTTTATATGCATTTTTAGCAGTTTCCATCATGGCTTCAACCTGAAATTTATACGGTCTGTCAGTTACATCAACCAGTCCGCAATTGTAGTTTTCCCCATCGTTGCCACGACCGGTAAGATCCTGGTCGGACCACTGGAAATATGCAGCGCCGATGAGACCAGGGTGTGAAAATGCTCTTTCAGTGTAATATCTGTATGCAACCCCCCGTTCCTGCTGCGAATTCACTTGCCATAATGATTGAGCCATACCTCTGTCGACTGTACCAAAATGATATTCACCAATTATCATCGGAAGATCTATTTTGGTTGATATTTTATTCATTAATTCTTCGTTAGGACTCAGATCATACGAGTTGAAACTGAATACATCAAACATACTTTTACATATAGCCAATATTTCATCTCCGGGTATATGACCAAACCGCATTCCAAGGTTTAAGTGATTAGGATCATAGTGCTTTATTGATTTGTTAACTGATTCAATAAAAATCCTGAATGTATTGAAGATGAATTCTTTTCTGCGCTCAGGAGTATCCCCGGCTGCAAGGAACTTTTGCAGTTCCTTCTTAAGTGGCTTATCCTCTTTCATCGCCAGAATAATATCGCAAAGCCTTGGTTCCTGGTCCACCCATGATGGCTCATTACCCAGAAAATAGCCAATAAGCCATTGATTATCTTTGTATTGCTCAACAGCTGTTTTGCATGCTGCATCCATTCTTGCAGAAAAATCGGGAGCATAAACATCTGTCAAACCCATAACACCGGCATCTCCTCCAATTGTCCGGATTTGTATCATGAAAGCCTTCTTATTAAGCTTAATAACATCTGCACTTGACCAGTTGGCTATAGTGTTAAGTCCCCACTTATCCATACGGTTAATAACATTCTCCCTCGATTTAACCTGATAATCTTCTCCATATCTGCGATACAGATTCCAGGTACCGAAATTTGCTGAATTTGGTCTGGCAGGATTAAAACCAAAATTTTCAGGTGGAAGCACTTTAAAAAGATTCCTTCGTTTGTCAATATTAACTGCGTTACCTCCGCCGCCCGGACTAACACAGTCAACGCCAACTGAGAGGAAGAGATATCCTTCAGGATCGATGAACCACCAGCGTCCGTTAATTTTCTCAGTTCTGAAAAATCCGGTGCTTTTAGTCTTAGTATTTAGATATCCGCCAAATTTAGAATAATTATAGTCCTTCGTCGAAATAATCTCTGCATCTTCTTTCTTCCATTCTCCGGTAAGTTGTTCCAATGTATTAACCTTTCCATCCCAGCTGCCAAGATTCCATTGTCCAAACTCGTCAACCAGTGGAGTTGCCTCCATGTATAGATCTCCAGGGTCCTCGACAGAAAGACTTACCGAACGAAGTTCTATACTTGGATCATTAATAGGAACCATCATTCTGATGCCAATTGAATCGACACCTCTTAGAGGGCCGCGTTTTCCGCCAAGATTTATCCAGCCTGTATAACGAGGCTGGTTGAAAGTCGCAGCAAGATCCCTGTTAGCATCAGGCAAAGCCCTGTAGAACCTAAGGGGGATAGCAAGCTTATTCCATCCATTTGCTGTGTAACTCATAACCCTCAGTTCATTATAACCTGTTTCAGTGGTAAATCCAACCTGAAATCGTTGAGGAGTTGATGACTTAAACTCAAGTACGACATAATTGTATATATCCCAGTCTCTTGGAAGGCCAGGGGAAATATCTTTGATGGCAAATTTAGCTCCGGACACCTCTTTAGTGCTATCAAATTTGATTTTTACAGTTTTTTGGGCACAGCCGAAATTAATCAAAGCTATACAAATAGTAAAAAGGATCAACAGGAATGGGATTCTATATTTTTTCATATCCGACTATTTAACATAAAAAGGAACATTAGCTGTACCCACCTTATTTTTACCATCAAAGACATATGAGAACAATCTGTATTCACCTTTAACAGCAGGAGAAACAAACTTCAATTCTCCATTTATATCTGAAAGAATTTCAATATGCACACTGTCGGGCTCTATTTCCCTGGCGCCGCCCTGACTTCTTTCCACAACCTCTTTCAGAACTACCCATTTAAATTTCAGAGGATTGTTTTCAGGATTTGATGCGAATACTTTAGCATGGCTTTTAGCTCCTGGTTTCAGATAGATGTTATCAACAGCGTTTTTGCCATCAATTTTCAAGGAATCAACTTTAGGAGCTCTGTTTTCAGGATATTTACCTGACCAGTACATTGTGAGTTCGTCAACAGCAGCTGTTGCTTCTCCCGACTTAATAAACATTCCATACCAGGTTGGAGTTCTTTCCTGCTTCTGACCCCATAAGAATGCGTAACCTCCCAGGTATAAACCTGACTGATCTGCTACTATCCCTTTTTGTATTCTGGCCATAAGTCCTGTCGCCTTGGCGGCGCTAGGTTCCTCAATCTCCCTGCCCCATTCAGTCTTTGGCATTTCCCAATGTCCGACGGCTCCGAATTCAGTAATGACATAAGGCTTTGTGATCTCTGCAGCCTTAACCATTTCTGCTATTCTACCCAGAGATCCGTATACCTGAAGAGAAATAAAATCGAGGTCAGGACAATGATCAAGAGCTACCTTAATTGCATCTTTTGAAACACCGCCAAATGTTGTTGATACCGGATGATTAGGGTCGGTCATGTGAATATAATCAACTACATCCTTCAATGCATCATAAACTTTAGGATTGACAGGTACTCCTCTGTTAGGGCTAAGATTTAATTCATTACCCGGAAGCCAGCATAAAAGGTTAGGATGATTTTTGTAGGTCTCAACCACCTTTTTTATTTCCCTGAATTGCTTTCCTACAGCAGCAGTATCGTTATAATCAAACTTCTGCAACTCCTGCCGCATAGATAAACCCATAGCGACCATCATGTTGTATTTTCTGGCAGAATCAAGTGCCTGTATTGCATTTTTTCCACCACCAGTACGGAATGAATTTCCGCCTGCTTTATACAACATAGCCAGGTTTCTTGAACCATTTACCCCTTTGGCTTCAAAAGGTTTTTTGTTGACGTAAAAATGGTATTTTCCGTCGATAGATTTTATTTCAACCTTTGCGCTAGTATTTAAAGGATCACTCTTTTTAAAAAGTGAGCATGAGGTCATTGATGCTATCATTAAAGCTACGGCTATGCCAGCTATATGATTCTTTTTCATCTTTATAGTATTAATATTATCAAATCTTAAGGGGTAATTATAGTCCCGTCACGTTTACGCACAGTCCAGTTTCCTGCACTGTTGGTTATCGGATATTTGGCAGCCTCTTTTTCGTTGATGTCTACTCCCAATCCGGGCACCTCATTCACATAAACATAGCCATTCTTCATAGTCGGGCTTCCCGGGAATACTTCACGGATTCTGTCTGAAAAATTCCCCGGACCTTCCTGAATTCCAAAATTCCAGCAAGCCAGATCCATATGAGCCTGAGCAGCATGACCAACTGGTGAGACATCTCCGGGTCCATGCCATACTGTTTTCACATTAAACCATTCACCTAACCTTGCCACCTTCATGGCAGGAGTTATCCCTCCGATTTGTGAAACATGAATTCGGATATAATCAAAAAGATGCTTTGAAATTGGTCCGGCAAATTCATTTATATTGTTGAATAATTCACCCATTGCGAAGGGGACAGTTGTACTGGAGCGGATCTGTTCAAACCAGTTCATGTTTTCAGGAGATACCGGATCTTCGATGAAAAATGGTCGGTATTGTTCAAGTTGTCGGCACATATTAATCACATCCATTGGCTGACATCTCTCATGAATATCGTGACAAAGTTCAATCTCCTCGCCACATTTTTTTCTTACAACGTCGAACATTTTAGGTACTGATCTCAGATAGGCCTGATCATCCATAAAACTATCTTTTGGCATACCAAATCCTGCATCTTTAAAGTCGGGTTTAGTTGCCAGATTCAGTGCCCCGTAGCCTCCCTGCTGAAGTCTGACATGACGATAGCCCTGTTCCATATATCTCTGTACTCCATCTGCAACTTCCTCAGGAGTGTTGCCTCCTGCACTTGCATATGAATCGACAGCGAAACGGCATTTGCCGCCCAGCAGTTGGTAAACAGGCATATTTGCACGTTTGCCCTTAATATCCCACAAAGCCTGGTCAAGTCCACTTAAAGCATTGTTTAATACCGGCCCGTTTCTCCAGTATGAACTAACATGAAAAGCCTGCCACATATCCTCTATATTATCGGCATCGCGTCCAACGCAAAAATCGGGCATATAACTATTTATAGCTGTAACAACAGCCTCTGCACGCTGGGTAAATGTTGCGCAGCCTAATCCATATAATCCGGGTTCAGAAGTTTCTACTTTTACTACAATCAGATTCGATCCTCCTGGTTTTGTACCTATGGCTTTAACGCTTTTAATCTTTAGCGGAGGCAATCCAACAGGTGGTTTCTGCAGATTGTTCTGGACAGGTGTTTGTGCTGAAATAGTATTCCGGAAACCTCCGGCCAATAAAGCTGCAGAGCCAAGTCCCATCATTTTGAGAGCATTACGCCTGCTATTGTTTAATTGATTTTTCATTGTTTTTACATTTTAATTATATATGTAATCCAATAATTCTAAGAAATGGAATCCTGGTTGTCCCCATATTTCCTTGTAATTATGTAATACAGAGGTTTTCCAGTATGGAACATCACGTTCTGCATTCGTTAACATTCCAACAGGAAGTCCACCAACAACATCGCCTGTAAAAGCAGCATATTGAGGACTGAAATTGTATCCTTCACCAAACATCAGACTCTCGCTGAAAGGATTTTTTCCAACTGTCCATTCAAGTTGTGCCTGAGAGATGCTCTTCATTTCAGGATCTTTCAAAAGCTGATTTGCTGCAGCAAGACTGATTCCTGATGACATCATGATAGAAGCATTCCCTCTGAAAGCCTGCCATACCGGAAACATTCTCAGGTAGTGATTATCATCCATTTTAACACCTTGTCTTACCTGTGCATCTTCAGCAGTACCAAGCCTATAAACGTTTGCAGGAATCATATAATAAGGTGCAGTGAGCTGAGATATTGTTTTGATATAATTTCCCTGAAGTTTTACGGAATTTAACCATTTTGGATACTTCTCGTCTTTGGGAAATAGTTTGCATAATGCCACCAATCCTGTAATTGGTGATGCAACAGTTACACTGTGCTGATAGCCAAAAACATCTTCACTTCCCTTATTCATATAAAAGAAGCCATTGAGAGGAATTCTCCACTTCATTGGTACTGTCTGCTGGTATGTAATTATTGAATCGGCATATCCTATTATCTGGGCTTTAATGTCGTTATTACCTGTTACCTCAAATAATCTGGAACCTGTCATTATTGCCATCGAATACCTTTCAGTGTTCCATCTGCCAACTTCTTTGAGCAAAAGATTCCAGTCACCGACCGCAATTTGTTTCGACTTTTCTGCTAATACGGGATTTATCTTTTTCAATGTCAGTGCAGCTTCTGCATTAGCAAGGATTGCATAATAGTTATCGAGTGCATTTATTCTTGTTGAAGGCTGGGTTGGGGTATCATCGAAATTACCGATTTTACCGTCCGAATAATGATCGTGTGTTACAAATCCGAACTTTTGCAGTCCGTCAAAATGATTTTTCTGAACCCACTCCAATCCCCACATTGCTTCCTCGATCAAACGGGCGGATAATTTCTCATTTGTTGCCTGATACTTTCTGGCAAGTCTGAAGAATATAGCGGTTGCATCAGCTGTCTGCCATGATGACTGCGATAAATCGCCTGCATCGTGCCATCCTCCTGCCATAACAATTGTATCGCCCTTATATACTGTATACCAGTCGCCATGGCATATTGAACGTATTCCCGGTATTGCATATCCACAACGATTGACGAAAAAATAGTTGGTTATCTTTTCAATCACCGGTACCCAGATATCCTTATTTATCGGAAAAGGTTTTGACTCCTTATCGCCGTAAACAATTTTATATGAACCTGGATTCGTAATTTCTGAAAAGTCAAAAACCCTGAAAGCTCCGATGTTACTGTTATTGATCAGCGGATCTTTTTCCAGAACACTCTTATTTGTTGCAAGATCAACTAATTTGAATTTTTGTCCTGTAACCAGAGAAGAGGTAAATGCTGTTTTTTTGTCACTACTGTTATATCCTGAATGGGTAAAAGAAATTTCATCATCAGTATTCCATCCTTCAAAATAGTCTGCTTTTACTGATTCCAGTCTCAGATTGTCAGCATAATAAACGATGGTATCAGCGGCATCGACTTCATTTCCCTGGAGCCCGTAACTTATACCTATTCCGGTTACCTTATCATGTGGAAGATGAGGTATTTCCATAACTACCTTGTTCCATTGATTATTTTTAAGCATCACAGTATGCCATCCCTCTTTGTTGTACTGATCAGGAACATTACCTTCGTTAAACAGGAGAATAGTTAGATACAATTGTCTGAAACCCTTAAAATCAGGGTAGATTTCGAACGAAATCCTGTTGTATTTTGAGAAGTTCTGTTTGTTGAATTTACGTGTCAGATTCTCTCTTCCCCAATAACGGCCGCCATTAGGTTGTTGAACATGCTGATTTGTAGGCGATTTAAACTTTATTGAGGACTTTCCTTCAAAAACTTTTTCAGTTGAGAGGCTTATTTTTGCAACATTTTCCTTAGTACCGTAAGTCAGTTCCCAGTTATCAAGTGTTTCCATTCCATCGACAAGAGTAGATTCGAGAATCTCTTTATTATCCCATTTATACTGCAGGCTGTTAGTAGTATCCATTGGCATTGGCACATGCTTGTAAAGATAAGCTCCGAAATCCGTTTCTTTTGTTTTTATCGCAACAAAAGCAACGAAAAGGACAAGAACAACTGATGAGAAAAATAATTTTTTCATGATTTCGTGGTTAGGTTGTTTGGAGTTATTTTATTTCATAGACTCTTACATAGTCTATAATGAATTCCTGCGGAAATATCGAATCATCAATTCCTGGTTGTCCTGGTTTCCAGTTATTCGAGATTGCCTGATTAAGTATCAGGTATTGAGGGGCATCAAAGGGCCATTCGCCAATTCCTTCTCCTTTCGACTTGCAGGAATAAAACATTTTGTCATCCATATAGAAATTCATCCTGTCCTTGTACCATTCCAGAGCATAAATATGAAAATCAGCGAAAGGTTTTTCATAAGTTATTTTTCCGCCACGGCCTGTGCCTTTAGTATGGTTGTAGTCGCGGGTATGGACATTTGAAGCAACCGTATTGGGATCGTGGCCCCAATATTCCATTATATCTATTTCACCACATGCCGGCCATCTGCCTGTAACTCCAAGGGTCCATATCGCCGGCCAAACACCTCTTCCCTGTGGAAGTTTTGCCCTTACTTCAACCCGGCCATAAGTGAATTGGAATTTTCCTTTGGTGTTAATCCTTGCAGAGGTATACTTCTTTACAGTATCAATAAGATCTAAGCGGGAAGTGATGATAAGTTTTCCATTCTCTACCCTGACGTTTTTAAGATCTTTGGTATGATACTGAGGCTCATTATTAGCTCTCGCTTTTCCCAGTTCGAAATTCCATTTTGTTGTATCGGGAAGTCCATTCTTATCAAACTCATCAGACCAGATTAGTGTTTTTTTCTGTGAATTGGTACTCTCCGGCTTTGGCTGGCTTTTAGCCAACATTGGAAAGCATATTATTAAAAGAAGCAATATTTTTTTCATAATAATAAATTCTGTTTAATGACTAGCGGCAATGTTGAATATATTTTTTTTTCTTAAAACCCCCTTCCCGACCCCCGCCGAAGCGGGGCAGGCATTCCCCAGGGGGGAAGGAGCTGAATATCAATCTATTCCTTTTTTGGAAATCGGGAAATGGTCTTGTATATTATTATTTACGAGATGCAAGGTAACCCCATATATATCCTGTTTGACCAAGCGGGCGGTCTATAACATACTCATTCTGTGACACAAACCAGAACACATCAAAATATGCTTCTGCAGAAGGCCAGTTCGCAACTCCCGGAGCACATGTTGTGTTAAGTCTTTTCTCGAGCTCTGAACCTGCCCTTGCATCGCTGCTGGGTATTTCGCAGGGACCAAATACTGTAATCCCAAGAGGAGCAGGCCGTCCGGTGTGTTTTGTATCTTCATGCAGCGCATTTTTGACAGGGTTTTCACCCAGTCCGGTTGTCATACACATGTTCATAGGATTTGCTCCTGCAGAATAGAGAGCAGACCGGAGGATTGTTTTCAAATACTTTGAGTCACCTGAGAGATAGTGGGCTCGAGCCAGAGTTGTCGATGCCGGAATTGTGTAGGTGGCTGAATATCCGGTTATGGCTCTTCCTGCTGTTCCGGTTGTAAGTCCAAAAGCATTGTTTTCCGATAGTTTTACCAATCGGTTTGCCTCAGACATCAGGCTATCAACAACAGCCTTCTGTACTTTCTTATCTACCATCGACTTATCAAGTCTTGCATAGACAAACTCAGCATCTGTACGACAATCTTTAATTGTGGCAAGGAAAACCTGATGCCATTTCTTATTCTTAGTTAAACGATAAAGCTCAACTGCGGCAAGATTACGTTCAACAGGTACTGTGTTTTTTGCACGATTCGTAACTTTTGCATAGTCGGGGCTGGCCATCCATTTCTGATATTCAACTTCAGCCCATTCCATTGCTTTTGTTGCACTTTCTTCCCATATAGCTGCCTTATCATTCTTGCCAAGCATCTTTAAAACACCTGCTGCACGGGCAGCTACACCAGTATAGAGATAGCTTGACCAATGGTCGGGAGCATAAGCCATGACTGTATGTATTTCCTGCCATGAGGTACCTCCCTCAATCGGATGCTCAGATTGTTCAACCCCGCCACGTATTCCGCCTTCTGGTGTTTGCATTCTCCGGTAAACATCCAGTCCATATAAAGCTTCGTCAACAATATCCGGTAAATCATTTTTCGATTCCGGTATATATAAACAAAGATTTTTAAAATATTCGGGATTCATTTCAACCAGTTCAAGATATAGCCTTGGCGTAAATATGTGGTTTATCCTTCTGTCCCAGTCTCCTGCATCCATATTGCCACCCCAGGTATCAGGAACAATAACATCTGTTTTTCCTGCAACCAGGTTGCCAAAATTGTTTTTATCTGTCCCTAAAGCATTAAGTCCATTGCCACTGTTCAAAAGCGAACAGGTTGATTGATATACTACAACACCGTCAATGGAGTTAAAACTGCGGGGACGTACAAAATCGGTAAATGGGGGCCCCATTATAATGCCACTGCGGTGATTAAATACTCCCTTCATTGATAGCTCAAATGCGTGTTTCCAGGTGCTTTGATCATCAATATTAAATGGATAACCGCATCCGACTCCCTCAACACATACGCGATAACGTCCTGGTGTGTTGAAGCTGCTGAAGTCGAGACGAATTACGTCTGTGCCACTATGGTTAATCCTGGTACCGATTCCTTCAGGAACATTTCCTTTCCATTGCATCAAAGCTTTTCCTGTAAAAACCTTTTCGTTGTTTTTTTCATTAATCAGCGAAAATTCAAGGCTTTCCGGATAAGTGTATCCTCCTCCATTGCCCATCCAAACTGAAAGGAAAGCATTTTTGTCGGGGTCATCTGCACGAAAGCCAATTTGGGATACATGAACGGCTTCACTTCGTGAATAAGCAGGATCATGTACATAATAGGCCCCTGAACGGTTCAGATTCAGAGCCGGCAGGCTGATAAGATATGCCTGACCAGTTTTTAATGCATAGGGCAATTTTAAATAAACAAAATGTTTTGATGTGGAAAATTGCGTTTTAGACAACTGCCAGGATTCATCAGTCCAGCCTGTGGGTTTACTCTTACGCCATACCTTTTCAGGTTTAACAGCTTTATTGTAATTATTGTCACCTGGAGAACTTATGAGATAGTTTGAAGGGTCATCTGCAACATCTGTATCGAGATTTTTCCCTACTATTCTTTCATACAGGGTAATTGTCTTGCGATCTTTTCCAACCAGAGATCCTAATGGAAATCCGTCCCTGACAACAAACATATTCCTTATCTCTCCGAGTGGTGTTTTACCACTTTCTGTAACAACATCAGCCGGATCTGACTGATAAGGAATCTGTATGCACGGGATGATACTGCAGGCATCAATTTCTAAGCAAAGAACATCGGGAGCAACAACAGAGATACTGCTTAATTTCGGAACATTCTGAGCCATTCCGGTAGAAGGAAGTGCATCACCGACTATTTTTGAGATAGTTGGTTCATTTGTTGAATTGACTGTCTGACTTATTGTGGTCAAACTTATCGAAAGAAATACCAACAACAAATACAATCTATTGCTTTTCAGCTTGTTAAGATTTGACATACAGCTTAAATTTTAGAGAATTATAACCAAAATATAAAGTAGAAACACAAAGATGACAATTCCTGTCAGGTATTATCAGTATTTATAAAAGGATAAAGAATGTTGGGAGTTTCACTTCTCCCAACATTCATAAAGATTTTTCTTAGTAACAGTTTTTGTTATATGAGATAACTCGAACTGCTTCCTATGATTTAGTTATAAAGGAATTACTACATAAGGAGCATAATTGGGCCTGATTGTACCTACTCCTGTTTGAATTCCCATTGCACCTACTCTGAAATAATAATTTCTATGTATTGCAAATACAGCAGCATTTGCTGCATTGTTAAGA
>JANXXP010000264.1 GCA_025350595.1 Bacteroidota bacterium | reverse complement strand
GAGTTGGTCTTCAGGATTTTGGCACTGCTTTTTCTCGCTGCGATATCAATAGGTATTTCCATATACTATACAAACCGCATAAAAAAATCGGATAGCTAAATAGCTCGCCAAAATATATAAATCACTGAAAGCAAAAACCTCAATTTTCAGTAAATTCATTTACCGTTGGCTGAAAATCGAGGTTTTATAACTTTCTTGATCTATTATATTTCCTAATTATTACTCCCTTTTAATTAATTCCTGTTATTTTGTAGTCACTTATACAAAACTCAATGAAAAATATTTTCATAGTCACAATTCTATTGACATTTCTCTTACCCGGATGCAAGACTACCAAAACTGTTGCCGATAAGAAACCATCAGATGCCGGGATTCAGGCTCAAAAAGATGAAACACCAAAGGGTGTTAATTTTTCTGACCAGACAACCTGGATTCTGGGATATTTTAACCCAACCCAACTGGCTCGCGAGCCTTATGATGTATGGTATACTAAAGGATTCGATTCTTATATCCCAAACAGTACATCAATGAACATGCTGATGGATAAAGATTACTCATCCCTTTCAATAAAAGTTGTAATGGGAACATGGTGTCCCGACAGCAGAAGAGAGGTTCCACGTTTTATGAAAATTCTCAGTGTCTGGCAGTTTCCTGTAAGTAAACTTACTTTTATAGGTGTGGATAATGCAAAACTTTCTCCTGTTGGAGAATATAACAGCCTGGATATCCAGCGTGTACCTACTTTTATCATATATAAAAATAATATTGAAGCCGGACGCATCATTGAGAATCCAACGACGTCTTTAGAACAGGATATAGTTAATATACTTAACAGGAATGAAAAATAATAAATAATTTAAATATCATGGAACAGTCACAAAATTATACAGGACAAAATTATCAGGGACAAAACAATTCCGGACAAAATCTTGGAGTAGCTGCTCTGATAACAGCTATAATAACATTTGTCCTTGCAGTAATACCATGCGTAGGACTGATTGCAATAATCCCGGGGATAATTGCAATAATCCTTGCCTCAGTCGGACTTTCACAGGCAGCGAGAATCAACGCTCCAAGGGGGGTGCTTGTTGCTGGGCTTATTATCGCTATAATTGCATCTTTGATATCAATATCACAGGTATTTGTGGCCACAAAGATTGCCCAGAAAGCTAACAAATGGCCGGAAGGTATCCAAAATGTTATCAATGATGTTCAGGATAATGTTGTTAAGCAAATTGAAGATGCTAATGTCTCGATTAAAGTTGAGAGCGATGGGAATAAAGTTGAAATAAACACAAATTCTGATAAGAAGGACCGTGAGCAGAAACTTGAAGATCTTGAGGGTGTAAAGACACAGAAGATTGATACATTGCCTAAGAAAAATGACACTTCACCTAAGAAAAAGTAAATTATTGAATCAGCTAAAGGCAAGTCTCAGAAATGAGCCTTACCTTTTTATAAATATATTTTTTGCCGGAGTAATATTGCTGATAATAGCATACTCCGGTATTTTCTCTCCTGATAAAGACAATTATCCTGTTGTATGTATACATCAAAAACTAACGGGACAGCCATGTTTCTCATGCGGATTATCTCATAGTTTTTCACTAATAGTTCGGGGAAGAATCAGCGAAGCCTACCAATGGAATATTTATGGAATGAGAGTATTCCTGTTTTTTACTTCTCAACTAATTCTAAGAATTGCATTCTCAATATTTTATACGAGATATCCTGATACCCGTAGACAACTAATCTTTGTAGATTGTATTGGCTCCGGAATTATTTTTCTTTTCGCCTTCTGGCCTTTTATAGCGAGTATCTTTTCAGGAATATTGAAGATATAATTTACCCAGTAAAAATCCATTAATCGCAAAGAACGCAAAGTATTTTCGCTAAGGACGCAAAGATTTAAAAACTGACAGAAGTATCTTTGCGATCTTTGCAAAAACTCTCTGAACTTTGCGTTTAAATTTTTATAGCTCTTTTATAGCTCAGCGGTTTTGTCTTTAAGCCACAGCTTTTCTTCCGGAGAAAGAAAAGGACTAAGTTTTTCGAATACCTCATCATGATAGGAATTAAGCCAATCTCTCTCACTTCTACCTAGTAAAGAAATGTCAATCAAAGATTTATCAATATAACAAAGCGATAAAGTATCAAATTTCAGAAACTTCCCGAATTCTGTCTCTTCATCTTCATAACACAAAATCAGGTTTTCAGTTCTTATCCCATACTCACCCTCCCTGTAGATTGCCGGTTCATCAGAGATAAGCATTCCTGGTTCAATAACAGTTTTTGAATCAATTCCAGCTCCGGAACCTATATTCTGCGGACCTTCATGCACGTTCAGGTAAAAACCGACTCCATGTCCGGTTCCGTGACCATAATTTAGTCCATTTTCCCATAAAACTTTACGTGCAAGAATATCAAGCTGATTTCCTTTGGTACCTGCAGGAAACTTCGCAAGTGCCAGGTTAATCATTCCCTGCATAACCAGTGTAAAATCCTTTTTCTGCTGAGCGGTGGGTCTACCAACGGCTATTGTCCGCGTAATATCAGTTGTCCCTCCAAAATACTGGCCTCCGGAGTCAACAAGAAGAATACCCTCCTCTCCTATTACAGAATCAGTTGCGGGCGAGGCTGAATAATGTGGCAAGGCACCATGTTCCTTCCAGGCAGCGATAGTAGAAAAAGCCGGTCCAAGATAATTTTCCTGCTCTGATCTTAATTCGTTTAGTTTAGAAGCAATTGAAAGTTCTGAAATTGAATCTGTATTCTGTTCGATCCAGAAGAAAAACTTCGTTAGTGCAATCCCATCCCTAACCATCACTTTACAAACATTATCAATCTCAATCTTATTTTTAATTGCTTTTAACATCGTAGGGATACTTATGTCTTCTACAATTTTCATTCCCGGAGGAATTGCGTTGAATAAGGAAACTGAAGTTGTTCCGGGAGTAATCAGAATTGTTGACTCTGCAGGCATAGTAGAAATCATCCCCTCCGTCTCTTCGTAGGGCAACATTATAATATTTACCTTATCAAATTCCATAGCAAGTCTGAATGGAATCTGGTTCTCTTCAACAAATAAGAGAATCTGAAGGTGATCAACAATGGCAAATGTTGTCAGTAAAGGGCAGTATTTCACATCATTTCCACGGATATTAAGCAGCCACATGATATCATCAAGAGAGGTAAGCAGATGATAATCGATATTCTGGTTCTTCATCTTTGCCCTGACTTCAGTTATCTTGGCTACCCTGTCCTTTCCGCAAAATTCAACTGAATGATCAAAAGCCAACGAAAAAGGCATAGGAGGTCTTTCAGCCCATATTTCTGAAATAAGATCAGATTCAGTATCGAATGAGACATTTTTTTTCTCAAATACCTTATCAAATCTCCTCATCAGGCTTATAGCAATTGTCTTTCCATCAAATGAAATTTTACTTTTAGGTTTGATATTGTCATGAAGCCAATCAATGAAATCACTTTTATCAGGGTATATATCCACAATAAGTTCAAAACCGGATCCAACAAGCTGATTTTCAGCCTGAATAAAATATCTGGAATCTGTCCATAGCCCTGCAAATGAATCAGTTACTACAAGCGTTGCAGAAGATCCTGTAAATCCTGTAAGCCAGGTTATTATACGCCAATGATCCGGAACATATTCTCCGAGATGAGGATCAGTGGAAGGAATTATGTAAGCGTCGATCTTATTTTCTTTCATTGAAGCTCTCAGGAGAGCCAGTTTTTCTATGAAAGAAATCATAAGCTTTTCACTTCATTAACAAGGTTTTGCAATGTGCCTTTGGCATCCCCGAATAACATCCTTGTCTTATCGTTGAAGAAGAGCATGTTTTCGATAGCAGCATATCCTTTACCCATACCCCGTTTCATAACGATGATGTTCTTAGCATCACGTGCTTTAATAATAGGCATCCCGTAAATCGGACTTGAAGGATCATCCTCTGCAGCAGGGTTCACAACATCGTTTGCACCAATAACTATGAGAACATCTGTATTAGGCAGATCGGGATTTATTTCATCACTCTCAATAAGTTGTTCATACGGAACATCAGCTTCTGCAAGCAAAACATTCATATGACCGGGCATACGTCCTGCAACTGGATGGATAGCATATTTTACTTCCACCCCCTTTTCTTCCAGCAATCTGTCAAGCTCATGGCAGATATGCTGGGCCTGGGCAACTGCAAGTCCATACCCGGGAACAATAACCACTTTCTTAGAATAACTTAGAAGTACTGCAGCATCAGTAAGAGAAATCTCTTTTACTGAACCAGTGACAGCCATATTTGATTGACCTCCTCCTCCAAAAACTCCTACAATCACATTCAGTAATGAGCGGTTCATTGCCTTGCACATCAGAATAGTAAGAATTGTTCCTGCTGATCCGACCAGAATACCTCCTGTAAGCATTGCCTGGTTGTTATAAAGGAAGCCACCCATTGCTGCGGCAACTCCTGTAAATGAGTTTAACAGCGATATTACAACAGGCATATCAGCTCCGCCAATAGGCATAACAAACAGTACTCCATAAATTACCGCAACCGCAAACATTATGTATATCAGAGGTGTAAGTTCACTGCTTGCCTGTACGTGACGAGTCATTATAAATACAATAAAACCTATTAAGACAGCTAAAATAGAGAGATTGACATACTTCATTGCTTTTATCCGCATATCTCCGATAAATCCATCCAGTTTTCCAAATGCAATCATACTTCCTGCCCATGATACCGTTCCGATCATAAGTCCAATAAGAATAGCCAGCACCTGGCCATTCGCCATTCCGCTCTTAGCAATAAGCTCATTACTGATATGAGGAAACTCCATCAATGATATCAGAGCTGCTGCTGCACCACCCATCCCATTAAATAATGAAACAAGCTGCGGCATCGCTGTCATCTTAACTTTCCTCGCAATCAGCCAGCCGATAATGGTTCCAATTGCTATCGCCCCAATTATCAACCCAATGTTACCTATAGGCTTTCCTTCCTTCTGATGAAATAGTATTGTTGCAATTATTGCCAGTACCATTCCGATTGCAGCAAGTATATTTCCTCTCCTTGCCGTTAGCGGATGACTAAGCATCTTCAGTCCCATAATAAAGAGTACTGAAGCTATAACATATGTGATCTCGAGTATCGAGATTCCTGCAGATAAGTGAGCTAATTGATCCATAAAGTTGAACTTTTCGATTTAAATTCAGGCTAACTACTTCTTCTTTTTGAACATTTCCAACATTCTATCGGTTACAACGAACCCGCCGACTACGTTCAATGTACCCAGCACAACTGCCAGAAATCCCAGTATCAATGAACCAGTCGTTTCGGCATGTCCCATTACTATAATGGCACCAATTATTACAACACCATGAATCGCATTTGCCCCGGACATCAATGGAGTGTGAAGAATTGCAGGGACATGGCTTATCACCTCAATACCCAGAAATATTGAAAGGATCACAATAAAAACAGCCTCCCGGTTCGCTAAGAAAAATCCTAAAATGTTTTGCATGATTTATACCGATTTAATATTTTTAAATTTAGGTTATACTGTTAATATTCCGGATTGCGGATTTGTGACTTCGGATCTATTTTTTCAATCCGCAAACGACAATCATCATTCCGCAATTGTAAATCATATTCTATTTTATATTGAGCATGTGTTTCACCCTCTGACTCACGTACTCTTTACCATGAACTGCTGTTGTCCCGTTAATAATATCATCCTGCATATTAAGATTAAGGTTACCATCTTTATCTACCATGATTTTGAGAAGGTTTATTATATTACACCCAAACATCTTGCTGGCATCTGTAGGCATATCCGAAGGATAATCAGATTTCCCGATAATATTTACCCCATTTACAACCACATTTTTTCCATTCTGGGTCAATTCACAGTTCCCTCCGGATGAGGCTGCAAGGTCGACAATAACTGACCCTGGTTTCATAGCATTTACAGTTTCTTTAAGCAGGAGAACAGGAGCTTTTTTCCCTGGAATCTGAGCTGTTGCAATAACAACATCGGCTGCTATTGCGCGCTGCTGTATCAGTTCCTGTTGTTTCAATTTAAATTCGGCAGTTTGTTCAACAGCATATCCTCCGGCTGCTGCATCTTCTTTTGCACCTTCCACTTCAATGAATTTTCCTCCGAGGCTCTTTACCTCTTCTTTCACAGCCGACCTTACATCAAAAACCTCAACAATAGCGCCTAGTTTCCTTGCAATAGCTATAGCCTGTAAACCGGCAACACCCGCACCCAGAATCAGCACTCTCGATGGTTTTATTGTTCCTGCAGCCGACATGAACATTGGGAAAAACCTTGGTAGCAATGATGCAGCATCTAGCACAGCTTTATAACCTGATACAGTTGCCATTGATGAAAGAATATCCATTGACTGTGCTCTTGTGATCCTTGGAACCAGATCAAGTGCCAAAACTGTCAATCCATGAAGACGGGCGTTTTCAAGCCATTTACTGTTTTCAACCGGGTTTAGAACAAGGCATAACACCTGACCATCATTGAATGAACTAATATCATCTTCCAGTGGAGGGTTTATCGCCAATAACATAGCCGATTTAGAAATAAGATCCTTTCGTTCAGCAGTTAAAGCGCCAGCGGCAATGTAGGCACTATCAGTTGCGAAAGCGCTTTCGCCTGCACCTGTTTCAACAAAAACATCTAATCCCATTTTTTTTAATATGCTAACTTCGCCGGGAAGTATTGCTACCCTTTTCTCAGTTCCAGATTCTTTTAATATCCCTATTATCATAAGGTTAAGGTTAAGGTAAAGGTTAAGGTTAAGACAAAAGACAAAAATATAAAGATAAAAGTATAAAAGTAAAATTGATGAGTTTAGGTTTCATTTACATCATTTAAAGTTCACAAGCGTTACCTCTAGGATAAGAGTTTCTCTGGGCGAGATAACGAAACGTTTTTGACCAGGGATCTCTTTTCCGTAAAATCCGCTATTGTCCCCATAGCCCATTGCCGGGGGAATAATAAGTAGTCTTTTTTCTCCTGACTTCATCTCCTTTAACGATTCCTGCAGTCCGGTTATTAATTTATCTTTTCCTGATTTAAACGAAATCAATACTGGTTTTGATCCGGGTACAGGTTTTCCACCTTCATCAGAACTGGTAAAAGATAATCCGTTTATAAGCCTTCCTGTATACAGTACACTCAGCACTGATCCTTCAACCGGAGAATTCCCAGCCCCTTGTGTCAGTACTTTATACCTAACTCCGTTTGGATTTAATGTCAATCCGGGATAATTATCAAGTATAAATTTTTCATCCTTAGCTTTCCGGAACTCTTTTTCATAATTAACTTTTCTCCATTGTTTATCAACCAGCTCTTTAAATGTATCATCATTTACAATAAATTTTTCAGCATCTGCTCCGGCTCTTATGATTGTGATCGAAAAAGTTGTATCGCCCTGGGCAATCTTATTCACAACATCCATTCCATCAACCACTTCGCCAAAAAGTGTATAATTGCCATCAAGATAGGATCTGTCTCCAAGGGTAATATAATACTGACAAGTGTTTGTGTTGGGACCTGAGTTTGCCATACCAATCATTCCTGCTTTACCATGACTAAGATCTGTAATTTCATTTGGAATGTTGTACCCTGTTGATTTGACTTCAGAGTTTGCAGGATCTTTAACAGTTGAAGGTTCGCCACCCTGTATCACATGGCCTTTGACAACCCTGTGCCAGATTGATCCATTGTAGAAAGCTTTGCCTAAAGGATAGGTAGCATTTGTGATTGTTCCTTCAGAAAGTCCTACAAAATTAGCCACTGACATAGGAGACTTTTTATAATCGAGCAAAACTGAAATTCTGCCCTTATTAGTATTGAAATCTGCATAAATACCATCCGGCAAAAATAATCCTTCGCGTGAAAGAAGATGATCGAGATTAGCGATTCCATATGCAGCTATTGCAGTTACCATAGCTGAATATTCCTGATATCCCGGTATCACTTCATTATAGGTGTCAAGTGTTGTATGCCATGTTCTTCCATATTGTTGCTCTCCTTTCGTACTAAAACCAAAAGCAGGCACATCTTTTTGTAAAAATGAGAATGTATCAGTTCCTCCTCTACCACCTTTTCTAAGGGGTTTGGTTCTCTCAGTCAGTTCAAAAGGATATTTCGGGTTAAGTCCAAGAAAAGGTTTTATTATCTGTTGAAAATCAGACATCATAGCTTTAGGTACTGCCAATCCTGAAATGCAGTTAGTACCCCCATCGCGGTTAAAAACAGCTGATATATGAGGCAACTTATCAGGATTTTGTTTTACCCAGGCTGAGGACCCAAGCAGACCAAATTCTTCACCGGCCCATAAATGCACCATTACAGTACGCTTTGGCTTTCCCCCGGCTACCATTATCAGACGCGCTGCTTCCAGTGCAACAGTAGCTCCTGAAGCATTATCAACAGCGGCTGTAGCTCCGGCCAGTCCGTCAAGATGTCCGCCAAGTATAACATATTCATCAGGATGATCGGTACCAGGTATCCATCCGATAACATTACTGTACTTAACCGGACCTGGTCTGAAATAGTTTCTTATATCAAACTCCAACTCAACTTTTTCGCCTTTTAATATAAGATCTTTAATCTCATTGTATTGTTTATCAATAAGTTTGATATCAGGCAAAGTTGGCAGATTTTCCCAGGAATCTACTTTATTAAACAGCACTCTGATTGGAAAAGTTGAGAGTTGAATTGTTCCTAATGCTCCGGCTTCCCGTATAAGTTTTGTAAGTTCAGCCTCACCTCCGCGATCACGTGGCCAACCGCTATTTGTTCCATCTATAAGAACCCATGTGTTTTTGATACTATCTTTAGCTGCCCAGAACTCAGCAACTGTTTTTGGCATGATTACGACCCGACCTTTCTGACGGCCCTTTGTACCTGCAGTATATGCCGGAGTGCCAAAATCAAGGGTTACTTCTCTGGGAGTAACCATCTTTCCGAACCATGGACCCCTGTTAAACCCTACCGGCAATTCTCCTGCTTCCTGCATTTCAGCCATCATACCCCACGACCTCATTGTATTTACAGCCCAGACACATGCACTGTTATAATTGTCTGAACCGAGAAGACGATCTCCAAACCGGTTAGTGAGGAAATCCATATGCTCCATTACCTTGTTATCTGTCGTACCCAGTTTAATTAACCTGTCAATAACAAGGTCCTTTTGACCAAAGGAATAATTAGTAAAAAATAAAAAAGTAATTAAAATGTAGCTTATTCGTCTCATATATTAAATCTTATAAATATCAATGCAAGTAGTTGTTTTTTAATGAGTTACCCTTATCCCAAGGTGCTCCTGAAAAAATCGAAAACCATTAACCCTAAGGTCGCAAAGTATTTAGGCAAAAATCATAAAGAATTGATATACAATGTTTTAACTTTGTGTACTTTGCTCCCACTTTGAAAACTCTGCGGTTAAAATAATGTCTTTATATACAAACTCATATCATTTTCCAAAGAAATTTGTCAGCCAGAAATTATTGGCTTCATTCCTTGAATGAGTAGCTTTTGCTCCTCCCCAACCATGACGTCCATTTGGATAAAGCATAAACTGAAAAATTTTTCCTTCATCCTCAAGTTTTGACATAAGGTAGATGGAATTCTGAAAATGAACATTATCATCCATATCACCATGTGTAAAGTAAAGCTTGCCTTTATAGTTCTTTACATATGTCAGTGTTGATCCGTCTTTATAACCATCGGGATTATCCTGAGGGGTATCCATATAACGCTCGGTGTACACATTATCGTAAAGACGCCAGTCGGTTACAGATGATCCTGCAAATCCATGTGTCCAGTAATCAGCGCCTTTTGTAAGGGCAAGACATGTCATATATCCACCATAAGAACTGCCGGTAATACCTATTCTTGAAGCATCAACAAAAGGCTTTGTATGGAGCCATTTTACCGCATCAGAATAGTCGGATATCTCCCATTTACCAAGGCAGCGATAGATATAATCAAGCCCTTTTTTTCCAAACTGACCTGAACCACGATGATCAACTGAAAAAGTAATAATTCCATTCTGTGAATTCCATGAAGCACTGCTACCAGCCCACCTGTTACTTATATTCTCTGAATTAGGGCCGCCATATATTGCGAAAATCACAGGGTATTTTTTATCAGGATCAAAATTTATTGGATATGTGATTGTTGCGGGCATATTGAAAAGCCCGTCTGAGGTCATTATCTTAACCAGCTCAGTCTTTGAGTTTTTAGCAGGATCAAAAGCAGGCTGGTCAAATTTATGAATTTCCCTTAAAACTTTCCCCCTCTTGTCGAGAGCTAAAATTGAACCTGCACTTACAACACTGTTCCATGAATCAGTAAAATAACTTCCTTTAGGTGAAATACTTACATTATGTGTTCCGTTTCCTGTTGTTAACTGAAGAAGGTTCTTACCATCCAGTCCGACTTTGAAAAAATGTTTGTCAGTAGATTCAGGGCCTGTAGCTGAAAAATATACCATTTTCATATCTTCATCCACCCTTTCAATACCAGTAACCCTGAAATCAAAGTTAGTAAGCCGGGTAATGAGTTTTCCATCCCATCCATAATAATATAGATTCTCCCAGTCATTTCTGTAACTTCTTACAATGAAGCCTGAACCGCTTTTCATCACATAAATATCCTCATAAAATTCAACCCAGCTTTTTCGGCTTTCATCATATAACTGAGTAAATTCACCTGTTGAGGGATCGGCAAGAATTATCTTAATATCATTCTGATCACGATTAACTACCTGTATAGCAAGCTTCTTACTATCTGGAGTCCAGAAAGGCCATGCAAGATACTGATCAATAGCATAATCAGTCTTGACCCATACAGTAATCCCCGTAGCAATATCTGCAATACCCATTTTTACTTTTGGATTAGGATCACCCGGTTTTGGGTAATGAGTAGCCTCGATCAGTCCATGAATTCCATCAGCCTCATCGAGTCTGTTCAGAGTGAATAGGGGAACATCTGTCTCATCAGTTCTGAGGAAAGCCAGTTTATTTCCATCGGGCGACCACCAGAAGGCTGCATAACGGCTTGCTCTTCCAAGGATCTCTTCCATATATACCCATGAAGCATAACCGTTATAAATATTCAAAGAAGCATCCGAAGTAATTCTTATCTCTTTACTGGATATCAGATCATAAACATAAAGATCTTTGTTTTTTGTATAGGCAATTTTTTTACCGTCAGGTGAAAATCGTGTATTTACTTCGGCAGTCTTGTCGCTAGTTAGTCTTCGAAGTTCTTTATCCCCAATTGTAAAATAGAACAGGTCATTGTCTTTAATTATGACTGCACTCTTCATATCAGGACTTAATACATCACTCATGTTTAACGTTGTTCCCTGAGGCAGTGATTGTGATAATAGTTCACGTTCTGATTTTGATGGAGGAATAAAATTTCCCTTACCTGTCTTAATATCAACACTTTGAATAACAGGATTCTTATCTGCATCAAATGTCCTGATCAGATAATGAGTATCATCAGTCCAGCCAGTTATAGCTACCTGATTACCTCCCCTTTGCGGCATTTGAGCACTTGCAGAATTAATGAGGAAAGGGAGACTTAACAACATGAAAACAAAAACCTGAATTATTTTGCGTCTTCTCATAAGTATTTAAGATAAGGTAAAGTAAAACGTTTAAGGAAAGCAAAAATATGAATTTTTAATATCAATTCATGCTTATTGCTGAACAACACATTATGTTATGCTGAGATCAAAAAAAGATTATATTTATACCCCTGAAACTAATTTATCATACATGAAAAAAAATTTACTTCTTGCTGTTGCCTCAGCATTAATAATTACCACGTTACAGTCTCAGACTATTAAATCACCCGATGAGTTTCTTGGTTATGAACTCGGTACGCAATTCACCTATCATAACAGAGCAGTTGATTATTTCAAATATATTGCAGAGAACTCTCCTCTGGCAAAATACAAACAATATGGTACAAGTTATGAAGGTCGTCCTCTCGGAGTGTGTTTTGTTTCAAGTGCGGAAAACCTGGCAAAGCTTGATGAATACAGAAAAAACAACCTTATCAAAACAGGATTATTAAAAGGGGAGATTAGCGGGAAGCAAATTCCATTTATATGGCTTGCTTATAATGTCCATGGGAATGAGGCTGTTGGCATGGAGGCTTCAATGAAAACTCTTTACACCCTGGTTACAGGTTCCTATAAGGATGTTTCTGAATATCTTAAGGAATGCATAATTGTAATCGATCCATGTCAGAATCCCGATGGCCATGATCTTTATACTAACAGGTACAGATCTTCAATGAATTACATTACAAATCCCGATAAGAACTCATGGGAGCACAATCAGGGTTGGCCCGGAGCCCGTTCGAATCATTATATGTTCGACCTGAACCGCGACTGGACCTGGCAGACACAGGGCGAGACCCAGCAACGACTTATGTTTTACAATCAGTATATGCCACAGGTTCATGCAGATTTTCATGAAATGGGACCTGAATCAACCTTTTTCTTCGCCCCGGCAGCTGATCCATGGCAAGCAGTAATAACACCATGGCAGCACGAGTTCCATAAGATTATGGGAAGCGGGAATGCTAACCTTTTCAATGAAAAATTCAGACTTTACTTCACTAAAGAGAATTTCGATCTTTTCTACCCAAGTTATGGAGATACCTGGCCTCTCTTGAACGGAGCAATGGGATTCACTTTTGAACAGGGAGGAGGAGGTGTTTCGGGCATCGCTCTTAAACTGGAATCAGGAGATACTCTCACATTAAAAGACAGGATTGACGGACATTTTACAGCTTCAATGGCGACATTGAAGGTATCATATGACAATCGTGAAAAACTGATTTCCGAGTATAACAAATACTTTGACGAGAGTGAAAAGAATCCATCTTTTAAATATAAATCTGTGATTATCAAAGGATCAAATGAAAAATCAAATATAAAATCACTTCTTCAGCTTTTAAGCAGAAACCAGATCAGGTATTCTTTTGCAGGAAGCCTTGGTAAGAAGTTTAAGGGATTTGAATACGTATCGAAAAAAGACGGGGAGGTGACAATTGAAAAAGGAGATATTCTTATCAGCTCTTACCAGCCACAGTCGCACTTTATGCAGGTTTTATTTGAGCCAGACAGTAAGTTAAGTGATTCTCTAAGCTATGATATTACTGCATGGGCTCTTCCATATGTATATAACCTGAAGGCCTATGCTATAACCGATAAAATCGCAGCTGATAACGATACAACGGGATCAGGGAAAATAACTAATGTGTTGGACAAGAACAAGCCTTATGCATATATTATTAACTATAATGGTTTTGACGAATTGAAATTTGTTGCAGCCATCTACAGGAAAGAAATTAAACTCAGATATGCATTCAAACCACTTACACTTGACGGGAAAAATTACAACCGGGGAAGCATTATCATAGCAAGGGGCGACAACAAACATTTTGAAGGTGATTTTGATCAGGCTGTCACTGACATTGCAAATGAGTGCCAGGTTGCGCTCATCCCATCTGCAACAGGATTGGTTGAAGCCGGAAAGGACTTTGGATCAAATTATTCGCCTCTGATGAAAAAGAGATCTGTTGCAATTCTTTGTGGCGAAGGTACTTCAGCAAACTCGGTAGGTGAATTATGGTATTTCTTTGAAAGGGAACTTAACTACCCGGTTTCGTTGATAAACATTGCTAATGCAGGAAAAGACGAATTAAAGAATTATGAAGTTCTTATACTCTCCTCCGGCTCCTATACTACATTGAAAGATACAATTATCGATTATGTTAAAAGGGGGGGAAGAGTAATCGCCATCGAGAATTCGATGTCTGTTTTTGCTGGTGAAAAATCAACTGCTCTGGCAAAAGCAATTGAGATACGGGCAGCTGAACAGAAATTAGCAGAAAAAAAGGTAAAGAGCGATGATTCCACTCTCCTTAAAAAATATGATCTGTCTGTAGAAAGAAGATATACATTAACTGACAGATCAGCGGGTAGCATATATAAGGTAAAACTCGATGATACAAATCCTTATTGTTTTGGTATGGGGAAGGAGTGGTTTTTAATGAAAAGAACTGCCGGGTATCCTTTCCTGGCTACTGGAAACAATATTGGATATATCCTTGACAAGGAGCCTGTTGCAGGATTTGCCGGATTTAAGTATAAAGACAAAATTAAAAACACCCTGGTTATCGGATCCGAGAATATCGGATCGGGAGAAGTAATATATATTTCCGATGATCCCTACTTCAGAGCCTTCTGGAAGAGCGGCAGAGTGCTGCTTGGGAATACAGTGCTGAGGTAGATCGTAAGACTGGGATAATTTAATCGATGTTAATCCTTGTAATCCGAGGTTAAAAATATTTTATTATGAGATACTATTTTATTTTTTTGATTGCAATATTATTGACTGCATCATGCACTAATAATGATCTGAAGAACAGGGAGAAAAGTATAAATACTTCTGATCTGGCGAAATATGTCAGCAAGCTCGCATCAGATGAATTCATGGGAAGAAAGCCCTTCACCCCAGGGGAAAAAATCACAACTGAATATCTTGCCGGAGAATTAAAGAAGATAGGATTTGAACCTGCTTTCAATGGAAGCTATTTTCAACCTGTCCCTATGGTTGAGATCAGTTCTGAAGTTAATGGTCCGGTAAAAATACTGTCAGGGAAGGTGGCTCTCTCACTTTATGCTCCTGATAATTTAGCGATTACATCTCCAAAACTATCTGCTGAAATAAATATCCATGAATCAGAAATGGTTTTTGCCGGATTCGGAATCGTAGCGCCAGAATATAACAGGAACGATTATGATGGTCTGGATGTGAAGGGTAAAACTGTTATCGTTATGATAAATGATCCGGGCTTATATACCGGAGACACCTCTTATTTCAAAGGAAGAGAGATGACCTACTATGGAAGATGGACCTATAAATTTGAAGAGGCGGCCCGTCAGGGTGCTGAAGGCATTCTTATTATACATGAATCAGAAGGGGCAGGTTATAAATATACAATCCCAAGAAAGAGTTCACTATCCCCCAGGCTATATATGCAAACAGCCGACAGCAACAGAACAATGTGCAGTTTTACAGGATGGCTTTCTGCGGAATCAGGTGATTCTTTATTTAATAGTATAGGATACGATGTCCAGGAATTGAGAAAGGCCTCCTGTAAAAAGGATTTCAGGGGATTTGATATGAAAACTAAAATTTCACTCTCAATAAAAAATAAGATAAAGTTCAATGCCTCTACCAATGTTGCAGGCGTCCTGAAGGGAACCACAAGAGCTGATGAATGTATTGTTTATACTGCACACTGGGATCATTTCGGCGTTGGAGAAAAAGAGAATGGCGATTCAATCTATAATGGCGCCGTAGATAACGGTACCGCTATGGCCAGGACTCTTGAGATCGGCAAAGCGTACTCCGGGTTAAAGAAACGACCATTACGATCAGTGCTTATCCTATTCCCGACTGCTGAAGAACAAGGACTTCTTGGTTCTCAATTCTATACAGAAAATCCCGTCTTTCCTATGAATAAGACTGTAGCATGTTTTAACAATGATATGATGCTCCCTGAAGGATTGATGAAAGATGTTATGATTACCGGGTACGGACAATCCTCTCTTGATGAAATGATTGCGGCAGAAGCCACTTCTCAGGATAGATATATCGTTCCGGATCCGAATTCACAAACAGGAATGTATTTCAGATCTGATCATTTTCCATTTGCAAAAAAAGGAGTTCCCTCAGCTTTTGTGAGAGGGAATGTTGATAGCAGGCAACATGGCAGGGAATGGGCAGCTAAAATGGAAAAAGACTATCTTGACAACAGATACCATCGTCCGGCTGATAATTACGAACCTGATAAATGGGATTTAAATGGCATCGTTCAGGATGCACAATTGGAATTTCTGGTTGGATACAAACTTGCTAAGTCTGACTACTACCCAATCTGGAAGAAAGGATCGGAGTTCAGAAATGTAAGAAAATAGCTAATTACTACCTTCTTTATTTAGAATAAATTTAAATTTATTGTTATTTTATTAACAATGTTATTTATTTAACACTAATTGCTATCTTTGCGTCGTAATTAAATTGAATTCAAAATAATGTTTGGAATAAATCTAAAACATTAAACGAAGCAGTTACGTTAGAATAAAATGACAATCAAAGAGATTAGTGGTATTATAGACGGGAAGGTAATTTGTTGCGATGATAAATTTCCTGGTTCAATAGAATATGCATTTGCTTCTGATTTGATGAGCGATGTACTAACAATCGAAAAGGAAAATTTGGTGCTGATAACTGGTCTTGCAAATCTGCAAACCATACGAACAGCAGAAATGTCAGATATCTCATGTATTATCTTTGCACGTGACAAGAAAATAGGAGAAGAAATTATTTCTCTTGCAAAGGAGAACAACATGATCCTTATCGAGAGTCCTCACTCGCTGTTTCATATCTCAGGTGAACTTTACAAAGCAGGAATCAAATCAATTTACTAAACTATGCAATTCAAGCATAAAATAGCCGGAGGTGATTTCGCCAAAGCAGGTAATATTGCAAGTTCAGTAAAGAAGATTCTACGACAACTGAATATCGACCATGCCGTGTCAAAACGAATAGTTATCGCATTATATGAGGGTGAAGTAAATGTTGTAGCACATGCTTATTCAGGAATTGTTGACGTTGATATAGATGAGGAAAAGATTAAGATTACAATTACTGATAAAGGTCCTGGGATTGCTGATATCGAACAAGCTATGGAAGAAGGTTATTCAACAGCAACACCACAGGTAAGAGAGATGGGGTTTGGTGCCGGTCTCGGATTATCAAATATGAAGAAGAACAGCGACTCAATGAATATTTCAAGTGTACCAGCAGAGGGAACAATTGTGGAACTGATAACATATATCAAACCTGATGCAAGATAAAAATCATAACAGAGATTTTCATCATGCACTCGCTGTAGACAATGACTTGTGTATCGGATGCACACATTGTATGACAGTGTGCCCTACTCAGGCAATCAGGGTCAGGAAGGGTAAAGCCAACATCATTGTCAACCGCTGTGTTGATTGTGGCGAGTGTTACAAAGCATGCCCAGTATCAGCAATTGTTGTTGAGCAGGACGATCTGGAAATGATCTTCAGATTTCCGGTACGGGTAATACTGATTCCAAGTGTACTGATTGGACAGTTTCCTAAGAAGATAATGGCCACAAGCATTTTTAATGCATTAAAAGAAATAGGCTTTACGCACATTTATGAGGTCGAAAACTGTGTGGATATGGTACTTGATGCAAGCAAACAATTCATGCTTGAGCATAAAGAACGCCCGATGATTTCTTCCTATTGTCCTGCAATCATAAGACTCATTCAGGTAAAATACCCAAACCTTGTTGGCAATATTATGAAGGTCAATCCACCTATCGATATGGCCGCAATGTATTACAGAGAGAAACTTAAAGCGAGCGGAATACCAGAAAATGAAATTGGACTATTTTACGCAACTCCCTGCGCAGCAAAAATAGCCGCTGTAAAAAGTCCGGTAGGAGAAACAGAATCAGCAGTAACCGGGATCATAAAAATGAATTTTCTTTATAACCAGATACTGAAATTCTTACAAAGAAAATACATCGAGACAGAACCTCCGCAGACTGATGACCTTCTCAGTTCAAGAGGAATTGTATGGAGTCTGACACGTGGCGAAGTAGTTCATTCAAAGGGTCGTGCACTTGCTATTGATGGAATAAAAAATGTCAATGATTTTCTTGAAAATATGGAAAATGAGAAACTCGACCATATTGATTTTCTTGAACTTAGAGCATGTGATGAGAGCTGTGCCGGTGGAATATTGATGAGCGGTAACCGATTCCTGACTGTCGAAAGACTTAAACTGAGAGCTGAAGAATACAGAGCAAGAGAGGACGATAAGGAGCGCAAACTTACTGAGGGATTTCTTAATATAAATGAACATGGATTTCTTGGAAATATAGAACCCCGACCAATGGGAAGTCTCGACGAGGATATTTCTGCTGCTTTGAAAAAAATGGAGAGAAAACGCAGATTGATGTGCTTTCTGCCCGGATTAGATTGTGCCGGATGCGGGGCTCCTGATTGTGAAACATTGTCGGAAGACATTGTTCAGCGGAATGCTCAAATATCACATTGTATCTTTCTGCAGCAGCAGATGATAAAACAAAACCTTCTCAGCCAGGAACAGGCAATTCGAATTACTGCAAACATATGGGGAGAACAAAGATTAGAAAAGAATTGTAATAAAATGGGTGCTGAAGATGAAAATAACTGATATTATACAGGCGTTGGATCTTAAAATAATTTCAGGACAAAATGGTTTGTCAAATGAGATTAAAGGAGGATATGTATCAGATCTTCTGAGTGATGTGATGGGGAATGCCACAGAAGGACAGATATGGATCACACTCCAGACTCATCAGAATATCATTGCAATAGCTTCACTTAAGGAAATCTCAGCAATCATTCTGGTAAAAGGATCTTTGCCAGAGAATGATACTATCGAAAAAAGCAACACTGAAAATATCCCTGTCTTATCCTCCGATCTGGACACATTCAGTATTGCTGGACGCTTATTTGATATATTGAAAATGGAATGAAAACTTACCGGGCTGATTTGCATATTCATACAGTTCTTTCTCCATGCGGAGATCTGGATATGAGTCCGGCAAATATCATTTCTGAAGCAGTTAAAAAAGGTCTGGATATTATCGGGATTACTGATCATAATTCGACAAGGCATTGCAAACTGATTACAAAAATGGCCGCAGAAAAAGGAATATTTGTAATGCAGGGAGCAGAAATAACAACAAAAGAAGAGGTTCATTGCCTCGCGTTCTTTGAAAACACTGATGCACTAAATAAATTACAGGAATATCTTGATGAAAACCTTCCTGATTTAATGAACGATCCGTCAATTTTCGGACCTCAGGTACAAGTTGATGAAACTGAGAACATCATCTATGAAGAGAAAAAACTTCTGCTTAACGCTATTAATAAATCCTTTAAAGAAGTGGAAGTCTTTGTTCATGGTTTTAATGGACTTTTTATCCCGGCGCATATCGACAGAAAGAAAAACAGCATTTACAGTCAACTTGGATTTCTTCCTGCTAATATGAATGCCGACGCTTTGGAGGTTTCAAAGGCTTCTTCGCCGGAACATTTCACTGCAACACATCCGGAAATTTCTGATTTTTCAATAATCCGATCCTCAGATTCGCATATTCCGGAAAACATAGGGATACCATTTACCAGGTTCTATCTTGAAAATCTTTCTTTTTCAGAGATAAGACAGGCATTGCAAAGAGTTAACAGCAGAAAAATAGTAACTGAATGAAAGAATTATCACTTAACATACTCGACATCGTTCAGAATTCAATAAGGGCAAAAGCAGATCTTATATCAGTTGAGATTAGAGAATCAGTCACAACCGACGTTTACAATATTACAATAACTGATAATGGAAGCGGCATATCAAAAGATTTAATGGAAAATGTAACAGACCCATTTATCACAACCCGTACAAAAAGAAAAATGGGACTAGGTCTTCCACTGCTAAAATATCATGCTGAAATTACAGGAGGAGGTCTGGAAATCATTTCTGAAGAGAAAAAAGGAACAACTGTAACAGCCATATTATCTAACAAACACATAGACAGGCAACCTCTGGGAGCTATTGCAAGCGTAGTAATGTTGTTGATCGCAGCTAACCCTGGAATAAACTTTAGCTATTCACACCGAACAGATAATGGGAGCTTCAGTTTTTCAACTTTAGAAGTAAAGGAATTTCTTGAGACAGACACATTAAATGAAAGGGACTTATTAAAAGATATCGGGAATTTGATAGACGAAAACCTTAAACAAATCGAGGCATCAGGTATTTTTACCAAAGAGAAACAGGAGTAATTACTTTAGTGATATCGAAATAAAATTAATAATTTTATAGAAACATTAAACTATAAGAACTACAACATATATTAAATAAACTTAACAGATAAAAGCATGTCAAAAATCACGTCACTCGCGGATCTGAAGAAGAAACGAGAAGAAATCAAGAGCGGGTTGGACATCCGGATCAAAGCCCTGGATCCTGAAAGTATTGTTCAGGTAAAAGTTGCGATGGCAACTTGTGGTATTGCCTCTGGGGCAAAAACCATCATGGAGTTTTTTCTGGAACAACTCGACAGGAGAAACATTGCAGCTGTTGTAACACAGACCGGCTGCATGGGTTATTGTTATGCGGAACCTACAATTGAAGTCAAACTTCCAGGCGAGGATCCGGTAGTATTTGGATTTGTCGACCTGAAAAGGGCGGACCAGATAATTGAAAAATACATCAAAACGGGTGAACTTGTTGATGGTATCATTCCCGTGAATTATCAAAGTATTGATTTAAAAGATAGGGTGCAAAATATAGCCGTTGGCTTGTCCTGGGTTTGATTACCGTAAAAACATGGAACCGCATTTGGGCTTCGGTAATAAGCCCCCATGATTTGCTTTCTTCTGAATCCTTGAAATTCAGTCCTGTAGCTAGAAAGAAACTGGTAGTTGGGGCAAAATAGTGTTCCAATCCCAATTGAAAAGTAC
>JANXXP010000221.1 GCA_025350595.1 Bacteroidota bacterium | reverse complement strand
ATTTCACGACGTCTCGGTCTGACCGGCAGGGCTGATGTGGTGGAACTGTACAGAACAGAAACTGAACCTGCTGATAGAACTATTCGTGTGGAATCAAAACCAGGCAGGTGGATCGCAGTTCCGGTTGAGTACAAAAGGGGCAAGCCGAAACCCGGTGAATGCGATGAGGTTCAGCTTTGTGCACAGGCTTACGCTCTCGAAGAAGCAAACAATATTGTTATTACAAAGGGATACCTTTATTATGGTGAGACAAGGCACAGGTACGAAGTTGTTTTTTCAGAAGTTTTAAGAAAAAAAACAGAAGATCTTGCATCGCGGATGCATGAGTTATTTGATGCGGGTATTACACCCCGTCATCAGCTGGCAGCTTACTGCAAATCATGTTCCCTTTTTAACATCTGTATTCCTGGTATTAGTAAAAACGCTCAAGGTGTAAGCAGGTACATTGAACAAAGCCTTGATTTTACAGTATAAAACGCATCTGATATTCTTGAATCCATGAGAAAACTTCTAAATACTTTATATGTAACAACACCCGAATCGTACCTTAGTAAGGATGGGCAAAATGTTGTGGTATCGATTAAAAGTGAAGAAAAATTCCGCATTCCGATTCATAATATTGAAGGAATAGTATGTTTTGGATATATGGGAGCAAGCCCTGGGTTAGTAGGTCTATGCGCTGAACATAATGTCGGGTTGACTTATGCCACTGAGAATGGTTGGTTCCTTGGCCGTTTTACCGGGAAAATTAACGGTAATGTTCTGCTTCGAAGAAAACAATTCAGGATGGCAGATTCTGACATCGATTCATTAAATATCGCCCGCATGGTTATTTCAGGGAAACTTGCTAACAGCAGAAACGTTCTACAGCGTGCGACAAGAGATCATGGAGAAAATTTAAACTTAATTGCTTTTAACGAGTCAATAGGTATAATTAATAACAAGCTCAAAAGTATTCAAAGGGCCAGGAATCTGGATGAAATTAGAGGTTATGAGGGTGAAGGTGCATTAGCTTATTTTTCTGTGTTTGACCAAATGATACTACATCAGAAAGAACATTTTTATTTTCATCAGAGATCCAGACGTCCACCCCTTGATAATGTGAATGCAATGCTGTCATTTGTTTACACTCTTTTGATGCACGAAATTACTACGGCACTTGAAACAGTAGGCCTCGACCCTTGTGTAGGTTTTTTACACCGGGATAGGCCAGGGCGCTCGAGTCTTGCTCTGGACCTCATGGAAGAGTTCAGGCCTTATCTGGCCGACAGACTCGTATTATCGCTTATCAACAGGAAGCAGGTTAACTCTAAAGGTTTTATTCATCCTGAAACAACCGGAATTACCATGACAGATGAAACCAGAAAAGAGATTATCTCTGCATGGCAAAAGAGAAAGCAGGAATCAATAGTACATCCGTTTCTTAATGAGGATATATCAGTTGGATTACTTCCTTATGTTCAGGCTCTCTTATTTGCGAGGTTTCTACGGGGAGATCTGGATAATTATCCGGTTTTTATAATGAAATAGTATTGAGATGATGGTTTTGATAACTTATGATGTTGAAACTGCAACAAAGGAAGGACAGAAACGGCTAAGAAAAGTTGCAAAGATTTGTGAGAATCACGGGCAGCGTGTTCAGTATTCAACATTTGAATGTGTTCTTGAACCTGCAATGTTTGCCGCATTGAAGTTTAAGTTGGAAGCTGTGATTGATAATAAAAAGGATAGTCTTCGTTTTTACAATATGGGATCAAATTGGAATAAAAAAGTGGAACATATTGGAGCCAAGGCCAGTTTTAACCCCGAAACAGACACACTGATGATCTGAATCTGCGAACATTGAGTGCACATAAAAACCCTGTGTCCTCGCAAAAGCTGATTTAGAATTCTTTAAAAAGATTTTGCTAAGAAACATAGACTATTTTGTTCTTTGAAATATTGGTTCGCACAAAAGCACTTGTAAATATTTAATTACTAATTATATATATTTGTACAGTCGCACCCCGTGCGGGTGCGTGGATTGAAACT
>JANXXP010000219.1 GCA_025350595.1 Bacteroidota bacterium | reverse complement strand
AGAGCCATACGAAATGTCAAGGTCAAACAAAAAATATCCGGGCAGTTCAAAATATTGAATGCTGCAAAAAACTTCGCTATCCTGAGATCCATTATTGACACTGCCATAAAAAATAATCAAAATGTATTACAAGCTTTGAATATCATTGCCGATTATAAAAGAATCTGATTTATTCTAGTAATTTTAACTTTAGGCATTTTAGGCACTCAAAACTCTAGGCACTGTGATTAGTAACATTTATTATATTATGAAACAAATATTGCTTTTGTGTTTTATTACGTGTCTGGCTCTTTCATCTTGCAAGAAAAGTGATTCCAATCCTACTTACGGCACTGTCAATGGGATAGTTACAAATATTCAGGGAGGAACCACCATTGCAAGTTCTGATATTGAATTCTTTAATTCAGTAGATAATTCTCCTACAGCTTATTCAACCACCAGTGGATCTGATGGTAAATATAGTATCACCTTACCGGCAGGAACATACTTGATGAAAATATCCAAACAAGGATATAATTCTATTCCTCCTGAAGGCATATCTGCTGTACCAGTTGTTGTTACAGCGGGTCAAATAATTAGCGCAAACTACCAGATGGCCGCATCGTCTATAACAAATACAGGGTATGTTTCTGGGAAGGTTGTTGTGGGATCGACCCCAAAACAAGGAGTACTTGTAATTATATCAGGCAACGGAGGCACATATAGCGGAGTTTCTGGTACCAATGGCATTTTTACGATTTACAACGTACCAGCTGGATACTACACTCTAAAAGGTTATATAGCTTCATTTAACAGTACTCCCGCTAATGTTACTATTACACAAAATGCTAAAACGACCGCATCAGATCTTGTTCTTATAGCAGGTGCAACAGGAACAGTATCAGGAAGTGTTACTTTTTCAGCAACAACCAACATTGATGTTGATGTTTCATTAGTTATTTCCGGCACAAATTCAACAATACCAGGTCTTACAGTAATGACAAATGGTGGAAATTATACATTAACTAATGTTCCTAATGGAACCTTTACAGCACGAGCTTCATGGGCGAACGATAACAAAGTAGTTGATCCGGATTGGATAATTAAATCTGGAGAACCTATTGTTATTGTCAATTCAAACAATGTAAGTCTTAACTTTAGCCTTACAGGTTCAGTTCTGCTTATTAGTCCATCAAACGCGTTAACAACCATCGTACCTGTTGAGGTTACAACAACCTCTCCGGTTTTTTCCTGGACAGCTTATTCCAGTACGGATAATTATGTGCTTGAAGTAACAGATATGAACGGAACTACTGTATGGGGTGGCATTTCAGGCATTCCTTTGACAAGAAAAGTAATGGTTGATAAAACACTGACAACTGCAACCTATAATTTTGATGCAACAGGTCAAGCTCTTCAGAATGGTAAAACTTACAGATGGCGTGTCTATGCCTCAAAAAACGATTCAGGTCAGGCTTTGGGATGGAAATTGATCTCAGCCAGCGAGGAACAGATGGGACTTTTTAAAATAAAGATTTAATGATGGTAGTCAAAAACTAATATTTCTACTTTAAATAAGGAATATTACTTATTGTTTAGGACCAGAGGTCGCAGATCCGAATCCTTCCACCACGACTACAATAACACAAAATCCACTGATAACAAACAAGTTACAGAGGATTTTTTGTGCTAGACAAAGTGATTGATAATCACTACAGTAATTCAATCAAACGGCATAATTGTTTTAATTAGAATAGTACATTTTTTGATAGAACGTGGTATTATAGTTGTAATCTCAAAATCAGTATTTTAATTAGGTTTGCAAAATCCGGACGTATTAACCACATTTAGCTGGTCAGGTTACAATATTCATACATAGCTAAACAACAAATACTTAACTCAGGCTCTATGTGTTCAATATTGTCCGGACAACTATGGTCAAGCCGTCCGGCTTTTCCAATGACAAGCTATTTAAAGGACGAGATAGTAGTATAATTGCATGAATATTATAGAAAAATCATGCATCTCTTATTTTATTATTATCTTTGTAACCGGAAATCATGGAATTTTTAAAGCAACATATAAAACCCGGTGTAGTATATCGCCGTTCCGATCTGGAGTTCTATTCTTCTGCGGTTGACAGAGATTTAGGCCGGTTGGTTAAAGATGGTGTCTTATTTAAATTGAGGCAGGGGCTCTATTATGCTCCAAAAAAATCGAAATTTGGTATGGTTCCTCCTGATGACCCTGATATGGTTGAGAAATTCCTTAAAGATGATACGTTCCTTCTGGTATCACCAAACTCATATAATTCTTTGCACCTGGGATTGACACAACTGTACAATACTACATGGGTTTACAACCACAAACGTAGTGGTGAATTCAAATTAAATGGCAAAAAATTTCTTTTCAAATTAAAATCCGGATTCCCGGAAACTCTGACTACTGAATTTTTGGTAGTCGACCTTTTAGATAGCCTTGATGAACTTGCAGAAGATTCTAATAAGGTGGTAGAAAGCTTTAAAAAAAATATTACCCTTTTTGATATAAATGAATTAATTAAAATGTCAGTACATTACGGATCAGGAACAACCAGGAAGCTCATATTAAAGACTATGCGAAACCAAAGATTAATTTATGCCTGATTTTCTTCATAACGATACTGAATTTAAAGAACTGTTGTCTATAGTTTCCTTCGAGAAGGGAATTGATATCTCACTCGTTGAAAAGGATTATTGGATAATGCATGCATTATATGGGTTGAATAAGCAGGGAATAGAGTTTGAGTTAAAAGGTGGTACTTCTTTGTCAAAAGGATTCGGTTTGATTAACCGGTTTTCAGAGGATATCGACATCCACATTAAAACAAACTATGGATTGGAAATTGAGGGAAAGGAAGACAAGCCAAAGGTAAAGGAATCTCGTAAAGCATTTTATGATAAATTAGCACAAGAGATTAAAATTGATGGTATTATTAAAGTAGAACGTGATACTGAATTTGATGATACTGATAAATACCGTAGTGGAGGAATAAGACTTTACTTTACAACTTATACCCCGGCATTAGCAGGTATAAAAGATGGCATTCTTTTGGAAGTTGGATTCGATACAGTTTCACCAAATCGTCCTATTGATATTTCATCTTGGGTTTTGGACTATGCGAAATCATTGAATGAATCTTTTGAATACATTGATAATAAAGCTAAAGCAGTTTTTTGTTATCTTCCCGGATATACCTTTGTTGAAAAACTTCAAACAATTGTAAACAAGTATCGTAAGTATTCAGAAGGTACAATTAAGCTTAAAAATTTTATCCGGCATTATTACGACATATACTGTCTCCTCAATGATACGAATGTTCTGAGTTTTATTGGAACAACTGAGTACCTAACTCACAAAAATAAGCGTTTCCAAGGTGCCGACAAGGACATTCCTTTACCTGAACATCCTGCCTTATTACTGCCTGATATTGAGATTAGAAAATCATTTATCCAACGTTACAGGGAATCAGCCCATTTGTACTACAAAGGTCAACCTGATTTTGAGATCATTTTAGCACTTATTAAAGAGAACATTCATAAGCTTTAAAATTGTAATCGAATTGGAAGAAGGCTGGCCTCTGAATTTGTATAGAAAATGGTCGGGGAAAGCTTTTTTGATCTGTTTTGTTTATGCGTTAGCATTACTTTATAATAGACTATAAGCCCTAATCATTAGGGTTTATCATACAATAGTAAGTAATGAGTTATTAATTTCCACCAGGACAAAACAATAAGTTTTATTAAACGACCGTATGATGAAACTTTCTAAAATCATACAAAAACAGAACAATAAAGTTCGATTAACGCTTTTTATTAATCTAAGTTCTATTTATCTTTGTTAGGAGATTTAATAGAACTATTATGATTTTTGGCTACGCAAGAGTTTCCACCAAGGAACAGAATTTGAATTTACAGATCGATTCGCTTAAAAAAGCCGGCTGTGAAAAGATCTTCCAGGAGAAAGTTTCGGGGAGATCTCCAAACCGGCCAGAGCTTTTAAAACTCCTTGAACAGATAAGACCCGGAGACACATTAATAGCTTTTAGTGTGGACCGCCTGGGGAGAACCACCAGAGAGCTGGTAATCCTTTTAAATGACTTTAAAGAAAAGGGAATAACGTTTAAAAGTCTATCCGAGGGAATTTTTGACACATCAAGTCCGATGGGGGAGGCAATATTTCAGATAATAGCAGTCCTGAAAACTATGGAGGTAAACGTACTCAGGGAAAGAACAATTAAAGGAATTGAAGCAGCCAGGGCAAGAGGTGTAAATGGAGGAAGACCTGCAGGATCTTACAACAAGAAAAAAGCCCTTGCAGTTGTTACGCTTTATAAGCAAAAAAACTCAATTAACTTTATTGAGGAAACGCAAAATATAAGTAGATCTACCATTTACCAGTATCTCCGCAGGGAAGGAGTAGTTATTAAAGGGTTCAAAAAAAACTCAAAATAAATTTGTAAATACGATTATGTTATCGTAATTTTGTATCGTATTATAAATCATATTATATGAAAGTAACAGCATTGATTCCTGATGACATTATTAACGACGTCCAGGAATATACCGAAGGAAAAAACATCACAGATAGTCTTATAAAGGCTCTTTCTGATTGGCTTTATATTAAAAGAATTCAAAAATTGAATAGAGAGGTACGCAAAAAACCTTTACAGTTTGCAGATGGTTTTAACGCAGAAACATTACGCAATACACGGTAGAGATGATTTTAGTAGATACAACTATTTGGATTGAATTTTTTAAATCAAACCCCGTTTTCGTTAATGAAATGGAATCATTATTAGAAAACAAAAACGTAATAACTATCGAACCAGTTTTTGCAGAACTCCTTTACGGTTCAAGAAGTGATAATGAAAGGAATATGATTTTATCTTACTGGAAAGTATTACCTAAAATCAAATTTATTGAGGGTTCATTCATTGAATCAGCGGATTTTGCTAATAAGATGAATTATCATAATGTTGGTATTGGTTTAATTGATTCAATTCTCTCCAAAGCTGTTACAGATAACAAGCACCATATTTGGACTTTAGATAAAAAAATACTCAATATTCTGGATGATAAACTTTTATATAAATCTCATTAAACGCAACGGCTAAAAAAAGCAGTATTGATGAAGGACCCGGCCAGCCGGTCCCTGATCAGCAGCGCTTTCTAGAAATACTTTGTCAAATCCAATATGAAGCA
>JANXXP010000206.1 GCA_025350595.1 Bacteroidota bacterium | reverse complement strand
ACATTTCCGTCCAGATGGTATTTTTTGTAGGGAATGGATGGTAAGTTTGAGCTGATAAGGTAAAACCAACCAGAATTAAAATAATTAATAAATAACTTTTCATAATAATATATTTTAACAATAAGGTACTAAAAGGATTTCCAAATTTCTTAAACACTATGTATCCTGTTTCATTTAAGAAAGACTCTATTTAGTTAAAATCATTCTTTTTGTATCCACTTCCCTGCCGTCAATAGCAAGGGCATAGAGGTACATTCCAGGTTCAAAACTGCTCCCGCTAATGGTTACAGATTGTTTGCTGAGACCATTAATACTATATTGTTGCAATTGGGTTCCATTCATATTGTAAATATACAACATTGAAGTAACAGATCCTTCAGGAATAAAACAACCAATGCGGGTTTCTTTACTAATTCTACTTTGACAGATTAAAAAAAAGGTCTGTCTGTTATGTATTTATATTTGAACTTTAATTTGTCAAAGTTGTTATTTGTAAGTATTTTAGTGATTTAATTGTTGAACAAATTTATCTTTTCGAGCCATGTTTAATACAACAAAAAAAAACAACCCAATACGGAAGGACCTTGGCTTCGGTGTCCCAGAGGCTAAGTGATCATTTTACCAGGTACAGGCCTATATTTTGCAACCGGACAAAGAGATTTTTTGACAGGGCAGAACATTATACCCAAGGAATCGTGCAGAGTCAGTTTCGAAACATAGAACGTATCAGCGAGGACCTTGATGCCCAATACCATCAGATGCAGCACTTCATCACAGAATCCAACTGGGATGAACGTGCCGCTATTGACCAGGTTTCAAAGGAAGTAAGTTCCATTTTGCCAAAAAGAAAGCTAACGGGACTGATCATCGATGAAAGTGGCTGGGTCAAGAAAGGAGATAAAAGCGTTGGTGTGGGCAGTCAGTATTGTGGCAACGTGGGCAAAATAGCCAACTCACAGGTAGCCGTATTTGGTTGCCTGAGCAATGGCGACTTTGCTTCCCTGGTAGATGCCAGGCTGTATTTGCCCCAGGACTGGTGCAATGACCCTGACAGGTGCGCCGAAGCTGGAATCCCTCAGGGGAACAGGGCATTCAAGACAAAACTGGAACTGGCCCTTGAGATCATCCATCAGCAGGTTGCCAACCGGGTTAGCTTTGACTTCATCGGTGCAGACGGCTATTACGGGAACGATGCCAGCCTTGCCCGGAATATTGACCAGATGGGCTACATTTACATGATGGACATACATTCGGATCAGAAAATATTTACACTCGAGCCAGAACTATACCACCCTGAGCGAAAGGGGGCTAAAAATGGGGAAACCCTCAAAAAGCTGGTAGCCACCACCCCACAAACTACTGTATCGGAATACATGGAAAGCCTCCAGGCTGGTGACTGGGAAATGATCCACGTACGCAATACAACCAAAGGCAAGCTCAAAGGAAAATATCACTTTGCAAGGGTATTTGTCTGGGATAAAAGCCTGAACCTGATCGAACCCCGGTTGCTGGTCATACGCAAAACAGTCTCTGGAAAGAATAAAGTTGAAATCAAATATTCTTTCACCAATGCCCCCCTTGAACAATACACCCGTAAGGCATTGGCCTACATGCAGGCACAACGCTTTTTTATCGAACACAGTATCAAGGAATCCAAGCAAATACTGGGGCTAGATGAATTTCAGACCCGTAAGTGGCTGGCCTGGCAACACCAGGTGGCTTTGAACTTTATCGTATCCTCATTCTTACTGAAAGAAAAACTGCGATGCCTGGACGATTTGCCTTTGCTTTCAGCCAGGGATGTAAAGGAATGGTTTGTATTTAAACTCTATAAGAATATGACAGAAGACCAGTTCTTTGACCGCATGTATAACAGGCACCTTCTCAGACAACGGGACATAACCAATTCGTATCTAAGGATTTAAATCTGTCAAAGTAGAATTAGTGTCATTAAGAAAACTACCCCCTTTTTCGATAGCTGTACATAACGACATAAGACAGGCCAACTTTTTCGGTTCTCATGCCAAAATTATTTATCCTACTGATGCGTTGGCGCAATTTTCACCACCTAAAATTGAGGTTCGGTTGTGATTTTTCAATTTTCGGACATAATTCTCCCTTTCATGTTTAATATATATGTTTTTATTTGTTAATTATATTAAGCGGCTATCTTGACCGGCTTGATGCCCACCTCAAGCGCTTCCCGCTCTAATTTGAGGATTTGTTTTCCAATTTTCTTGAGGTTGTAGGCACACACCCCCAATCCGATATACATTTTAAAATGTGTGTAACCCCTGTCGGGACAGCGATCCAGCCCACGGTGTTCCAATTCGTTGATGTTTGATTCGATCGCACTGTGCTTGTTCTTCAGCTTTTTAAATGAAGTACTATGTTCTTCCGCTTCTTCGGCTTTATTGCGCCTTCCAAGTTTTGGGATGACCACCCTAGGCACTTCCAGCTGTAATATTTCTTTGTTCTCTTTTCTCCAAAATCCTTTGTCGAAGCTCCAGGAAGCAACTTTGTATTTTGATAAAACCCTGTCGCCCACTTCAATAACAATATCACGATCC
>JANXXP010000196.1 GCA_025350595.1 Bacteroidota bacterium | reverse complement strand
TTTAGCATTCGAAGGCAGATTTACTCTTGATTGGATTAAATCGCAGGGTATATAATTATCCATGGCACCTAATATCCATAAAAAGGGAACACGCCCTTTTTCCACAAAAGATAATCTTGAAGGTCTTACCATCATCCCGTTTAATACTGCAATAATCCCCTCTCCCGGAATTCGTGATGCAATATCCTTTGATCGCTGAAGAGCTTCAGAAAATTTATCAAGATTAGATGTAGCAAACATCATCGTTACATTATCGGGATACATCAGGTTTTTCTTCCCCACTTTAACAATTTCGATCTCCCTCTTTCTTTTCTCAAGAGCTGCAGGAGGGTCAGGAAATGGCTGCGAATGAAACAGACAATATCCCGAAAGATACTCAGGGAAAAATTCAAGAAAGCCTAGAGTAACATATCCACCAAGGGAATGTCCGGTCAGAAATGCTTTTTTGATTCTAAGATCTCGCAGAATTGTTTTGACTGCCTCAGCCATAAACTCCATTGTATGAACCTCTCCATATACATCCGACAGTCCATGTCCGGGTAAATCTACTGCTATCACCCTGAATTTTGCTGAAAGCTTGTCAGCAAAGCCATTCCAGACCTCAGATGATTCTAAATAACCATGCAATAAAACAATAACAGGTCCTGTACCTGAATCGGTATAGTGAATTCTCCCTTCTTTAAACGTAATAAACATGAGTTTCTCTGTTTAGGTATGTAAAGATATATAATCGGGTAATGAGTTAATCCTTTTTGTTTCAGGAGATAATTCATTTCAGATTATTCTCATATAAAATATTATGACTATCCTGAATGAATAAAAAAAAAATTTAGTCTTCTTCTATTATCAATGTACTCATCCCCCCGTCCCTCATCTCTTGCAGGCAAAAGAAGGGGGCGAGAAGTCTTTTAGCCCCTCTTTGCGAATCAGAGAGGAGTTGGGGTGAGTTCATATGATATATAACTGATAACCAAGTGTTTTATAGATTTTTATTATTAAAAGCCGATACTCAAATAAAATATTTAAAACAGCTCCAACTAATTTATATTTTTGTAGTAAAGCGAATTATTAAAGTACATGCTATGAAACACGATTGGAAAAAAACAGAGGAAAGCATCTATCTCCCAAAAACAGAACCCGTATTCATAAAGATCCCACCATTTAAATTTTTTACTATTGAAGGGAAAGGTAACCCAAATGATAAGTTTTTTGCAGATTATATCGGGGTTCTTTACTCTCTTGCCTACGGTGTAAAAATGTCATCAAAAAACGGATTTGCTCCTCAAAATTACTTTGAATATACAGTTTATCCGCTTGAGGGAGTCTGGGATATTTCAGAAGAAGCAAAGAAGCGACCAATCGAAGAATTTGATAAAAGCACCCTCGTATTTAATCTGATGATAAGACAACCTGAATTTGTTTCAGAAGATTTTGCAAAAGATGTTATTGTCAGAACCAAAAAGAAAAAACCTCATCCCCTTCTCGATAAAGTTAAGTTTGAAGTCATTTCAGATGGAGATTGCATTCAGATGATGCACATCGGAAGCTATGACAATGAGCCCGGAAGTTTCAAAAAAATGGAAGAGTATTGCCATGGACTGAACCTCGCCAGGGAATCAAAAATTCATAGAGAAATTTATCTTTCTGATGCCAGGAGAGTAAGTCCTGATAAGTTGAAAACAGTTCTTAGATTTAAAACTAAAAGCCAATTTTAAGTTTATAATAATTATAAATAAGGGTTCACTGCTCAATGCTTCTTTTTGCCACAAAGGCACGAAGGCACCAAGTTGTACAAAGCCGATATCATTTATACTCTTTTCTTTGTGAGCCTTTGTGTCTTTGTGTCTTAGTGGCATTTTTTTCTGCCCGGTGATTCCAATCCGGCTCTCGTTAAGTCGCAAAATGATAATTAGCATGTAGGTAATATTGCTATTCTGAATCAATACTCTTAACTTTGATAAACTTCCTTGCATTTGGCAAAAAGCTAAACTTTAAATCTTTCATAACCAATGAACAAGATCCTGTTTTCATCTATTTCGAAAAAGTTTGTGATGGCACTGGCAGGTCTTTTCCTCCTGATGTTCCTGCCTGTACATCTCATCATTAATTTTATGCTTCTTAAAAGCAATCCAGGCCCTTTTAATGAAGCCGCACATTTCATGGCTACATTTCCATTGGTCAGGATAGCGGAAATAGTTCTCTTTTGCGTGATAATTATCCATATTACCTGGGGTATAATGCTACAGATACAGAACTGGCTCGCCCGTCCGGTTGGTTATGTGAGCGGAAGCAAAGCAGAAACGTCGTTTTTCTCCCGATTTATGATCTGGACCGGGGCAATTGTCTTTACATTTCTTATGCTCCATTTCTTCAATTTTTACTTTATAAAGATTGGATTGGTTGCCGGGAACCCTGAGGATTTTTACTCGGTAGCTCATAACCTCTTCAAGGTTCCTGCTTATGATTATATTTATCTCTCCTGCTTTTTTTTGCTGGGATTCCACCTTTATCATGCATTCTCTTCAGCATTCCAAACTCTTGGATTGAATCACAGAATATGGACCCCCGTTGTTAAAGTTATCGCTCTGATCTACGCAATCCTGATTCCAATAGGTTTTGCTTCTATCTCAATCACATTATGGCTTTTCAGATAAGACCTGAAAGAAAAAAATATTATCATGGGAAAACTAAATTCGAAGATACCTGATGGTCCGTTGGCACAGAAATGGACAAAATATAAAGCTTCTGCAAAACTGGTTAATCCGGCAAACAAGAAGAAGCTTGAGATAATTGTTATTGGTACCGGATTATCCGGAGCAGGTGCTTCCTCTGCCCTGGGAGAACTCGGATACAGTGTTAAAACATTCTGTTACCAGGATTCTCCACGCAGGGCTCATTCAGTTGCTGCTCAGGGAGGGATTAATGCTGCAAAGAATTATCAGAGCGATGGCGATAGTGTTTATCGTCTGTTCTATGACATGATAAAAGGCGGCGATTTCAGAGCCCGCGAAGGGAATGTGTACAGGGCAGCTGAGGTTAGCAATGAGGTTATTGACCATTATACGGCTTTGGGCGTACCGTTTGCACGGGATTATGGAGGAACCCTCGATACACGTTCTTTCGGAGGAGTACAGGTTTCAAGAACCTTTTATTCAAGCGGCCAGACAGGTCAGCAATGCTTGCTTGGAGCATATTCCTCCCTTAACAGGCAGATCAAAAAAGGTAATGTTACGATGTTCCCGCGTCGCGAAATGCTCGACCTGGTTTTAATCGATGGAAAAGCACGCGGAATTATTGCCAGGAATCTTTTAACAGGCGAAATAGAAAGACACGCTGCACATGCTGTAGTACTTGCCACAGGAGGCTACGGAACTATCTATTATCTGTCAACTCTTGCTGTAAATTCAAACGCTTCTGCAGCGTGGAAAGCTCATAAAAAAGGAGCATTCTTTGCCAACCCAAGCTTTGTTCAGATACATCCCACCTGCGTTCCGCAGTTGAATGAGTTCCAGTCAAAACTGACCCTAATGTCGGAATCACTACGAAATGACGGACGTGTCTGGGTGCCAAAAACCAAGGGCGATACCAGACCTGCGAATGATATACCAGAGGAGGAGAGAGATTATTACCTTGAAAGAAGGTACCCTGCATTCGGAAATCTTGTGCCAAGAGATGTTGCTTCGAGAGCTGCTAAAGAACGCTGCGATGCAGGGTTTGGAATTGGAGAAACAGGACTTGCAGTAAACCTTGACTTCAGGGACGCTATTAAAAAACAGGGCAAGAAAAGTATTGAGAATAAATACGGGAACCTTTTTGAGATGTACAAAACCATCACCGGAATTGACTCTTATGAAGAACCGATGCGAATTTATCCGGCCGGCCACTATACAATGGGAGGATTATGGGTCGATTATGAACTGATGACAACAATTCCCGGACTATATTCAATAGGAGAATCAAACTTCTCCGATCATGGAGCAAACCGCCTGGGTGCAAGCTCATTGATGCAAGCTTCAGGTGACGGCTATTTTATCCTTCCAAATACAATAAATAATTATCTGGCAGATGAGATTCGGGTACCAAAGATCTCAACCGACAGACCTGAATTTGAAGCTACAGAAAAAGAGGTAAGAGAAAGTCTTCAGAAGCTAATGTCAATAAAGGGAAAACAAAATGCTGCATCTTTCCATAAAAGGCTTGGAAAAATAATGTGGGACAATTGCGGTATGGTCAGAAATGAAGAAGGTCTTAAAAAGGCGCTTGTCCTGATAAATGAACTTAAGGATGAATTCTGGAAAGATCTAAATATCCCCGGTGCCTACAGCGAACTTAATATGGAACTGGAAAAAGCAGGCAGAGTAGCTGACTATTTTGAGCTTACTGAACTTCTGGTGACAGATGCCCTCAACAGGAAAGAATCATGCGGGGCACACTTCAGAGAGGAATATCAGACCCCCGATGGAGAAGCACTCCGAAACGATGAAGAATTTACTTATGTTGCTGCATGGGAGTATACAGGCGAAGGCAAACCTCATATTCTGCATAAGGAAGAGCTGAAATTTGAGGACGTAGAAATGAAAATCAGAAGTTATAAATAAAGGCATTGAGCACAGAGCACGGGGCACAGAGCAAGATCTGATAATTCTTACACCGTGCCCTGAGCAATTAGTTAAACGAGAAGTAGTTGATACAGACTGAAAATATTATATTATAAGAATATGAAGCTTTTACTTAAAATTTGGCGTCAGAAAAATGCGAAAACAAAAGGTAGTTTTGTAAGCTACCAGATGGATAACGTATCGCCTGAAATGGCTTTCCTTGAGATGCTCGATTCACTCAACAAGAGACTCGTTGAAGAGGACAAAGATCCGGTGGCATTTGATCACGATTGCAGGGAAGGAATATGCGGATCGTGCGGAATGTATATTAACGGACATCCACACGGACCGGTACCGGCAATAACAACCTGTCATCTGTCAATGAGATTTTTTAAGGATGGTGAAACAGTATGGATTGAGCCCTGGAGAGCCAAGCCATTCCCTGTGATAAAAGACCTGATCGTAGATCGTCAGGCTTTCGATAAAATTCAGATAGCCGGCGGGTTCATTTCGGTTAATACCGGTTCGGCCGCCGATGCCAATTCTATCCTGGTACCTAAAAAGAATTCTGACGAGGCATTCAATTCAGCGATCTGCATAGGATGCGGAGCATGTGTTGCTGCCTGCAAAAATGCCTCAGCAATGTTGTTTGTCTCAGCTAAGATCTCACAGTTTGCTTTATTGCCACAGGGCAGGATTGAAGCTATAGAGAGGGTAAGAGCCATGGTTGCAAAGATGGATGAAGTTGGTTTTGGAAACTGCTCTAATACAGGTTCATGCGAAGCTGAATGCCCGAAACAGATTAAACTCACAAATATCGCCCGCCTCAACAGGGAATACTTCAAAGCATATTAAATTTTAAAACTTATTTAACCACAGAGGGCCGCAAAGAATGCGCAGAGGGCCGCAGAGAAGAATTAATCCATATTTACTCTGTGGTTCTCTGCGTAAAATCTCCGCGCTTCTCAGCGGTTAAAGGAAATCAGGCACTAAGTTATTTCAGGATTATCTCTACCTTTATCTTCAAATAATACCACTTATGAAAAAGACCTTTTCAGCTCTACTCCTTGTTGCTTTTACTTGCTCAGTGAATGCCCAGACAATAATAAACCGTGATCCGGAAATTAAAAAAATGGTTGACGAGATCTCAAAGGAAAAAATTGAACAGCACGTCAGAAAGCTGGTAAATTTTCACACCCGCCAGAACATGAGCATTCAGAATGACCCTGAAAAAGGTATAGGTGCAGCCTGGAACTGGATAAAATCCGAAATGGAGACAAATATCCCCGCTTCGCAGGGAAGATTAACTGTTGGATTTGAAGAATATACCGTTGGAGGTCCCGGGCAAAGAATTCCACAGGAAACAAAACTTAAAAATGTAGTGGCAACACTAAAAGGGGCCGACCCGACAGATGACAGGATAATTATGATAAGCGCCCATCTCGATTCGCGTGCAGCCCTCGATACTGATAATACAAGTTTTGCTCCCGGAGCTAATGATGACGGATCAGGTGTTGCTGCGATACTTGAGCTCATGAGGATAATGTCTGCCAGAAAATTTTCAGCAACAATTGTATTCATGACTGTGTCAGGTGAGGAGCATGGACTATATGGAGCAAAATACATGGCTGCAAAAGCCAAAAAGGAAAACTGGAATATCATTGCAATGCTCAATAATGATATGATTGGAAACAGCGGTTCAAGTGAGACTCTTCTTAATGATAATATGAGAGTTCGTGTTTTCAGCGAAGGAGTTCCGGCTTTGGAAACTGAACAAATGACTGCCCTCAGAAAATATACATCTGGTGAAAACGACAGTAAATCAAGGCAGCTGGCCCGATATATAAAAGAGATCGGTGAAAGATATGTTGAGCAGTTAAATGTAACCCTCATCTATCGTAACGACCGATTTGGAAGAGGCGGCGATCACACACCTTTCTGCCAGGAAGGTTTTACGGCAGTAAGAATAACAGAATTTGATGAGAATTATGACCGTACACATAAAGTCCCTGCAATGGTGAATGGAATCCAGGAGGGCGATCTGCCGGAATATGTCGATTATGAATATGTCAGAAAAAATGCCGGAATTAATCTCGCGACAATAGCGAATCTTGCTCTCGCTCCTTTCGAACCTGTTAACTGCGGACTATCTGTTGGATTATCTAATAAAACCACTCTGATATGGGAGTCTCCGTCAAAAGGAGTAAAGCCAGCAGGTTACTACATTCTCATGCGCGAGACGTACCAGCCAATGTGGGAGAAGAAGATTTATGTAACTGGTAATCAGGCAACTCTCCCTTATTCAAAAGATAATTATTTCTTTGGTATACAAGCTGTTGACGCAGCAGGTCATGAAAGTATGGCCGTTTTCCCGGGGCAATTAAGAAGACAGACATCGCCTCAATAAAGAGGGGTTTAGGAGCAGGTAGCTTCGACTTCTTTTACAGTTTTTGGTATTGGTTTTCCAAGAACTTTATTACCTTTTTCGGTAATAAGGACATCGTCCTCGATACGAATACCTCCAATAGGCAAAAAGGCAGCAAGCTTGCTGTAATTGATAAAATCTTTGAATTTCCCTTCCGCCTTCCACATGTCAATAAGTTCAGGAATAAAATAACATCCTGGTTCAACAGTAAAAACATGGCCTGGTTTATAGGGAAGTGCAAATCGTAGGAATGAAGTTCCAAACTGTTTACTTCTCTTCACTTCATCATTATATCCGATATAGTCTTCACCTAATGCTTCCATATCGTGTACATCGAGACCCATCATATGACCAAGACCATGAGGCATGAATAGTGCATGAGCTCCGGCAGCAACTGCCTCATCAACATCTCCTTTCATTAATCCCAGTTCTTTCATTTCGGTTGCAATGATTTTGCAAGCCATAAAATGCAAATCACGATTTGAGATTCCTGGTTTGGCAACTTTAATTGCTTCGGTGTTGGCTTTCAGAACAATCTCATAAATATCTTTTTGCTGCTGACTGAATTTCCCTCCGACAGGTGTAGTCCTGGTAATATCAGAAGCGTAATGCAGATTTGTTTCTGCGCCTGCATCAGTTACCATCATTTTCCCTTTCTTCAGAACATTTCCATGAGCGTGATTGTGAAGGGTCTGTCCGTTCACACTTAGTATTATAGGGAACGAAGTTCCTCCCCCCTTTGCCAATGCAATGCCTTCAATTGTTCCGAAAATATCCTGTTCCTTCACACCCTGTTTGCACATTTTCATGGATGTAACATGCATCTCGTAAGCAATATCCACAGCTTTTTCAATCTCTTCAATTTCAATCTTTTCTTTAATTGATCTCATCGAAATGACTGCCTTAATGAGTTCAACTGATGCTAGAGTTTTCATCTGGCATGGATTTTCTTTCAGAATCAGGCCCAGTGTCATTTTTGTTTCACCACGGTACGGAGGAAGGAAATGTACTTTTCTTTTTTTGGAAAGAGCGTCTTTTATTACCTCTTCAAGTTTCATCATTGGAGCAGTATCAGCTATACCGCATTTCAGGGCAAGATCTTTAACTGTAGGTTGTGGACCCATCCAGATAATATCTTCCATATCGGTATCATTTCCAAAGATCCAGTCTTTGCCCGAATCGAAATCCATCAGTCCTGCAAACCCGGGAATGTCGTGTCCGAAAAAATATAAAAAATCGCTATCCTGTCTGAAATGGTAGGTGTTTGCAGGATAATTCAGTGGAGCTTCAGTATTTCCAATGAATAAAGCTAAACCAGTCCTTAGTTTTTTGTGGAGTTCTTCTCTCCTTTTGGTATATACTTCACTTTTAAACATAGTGGTTTCAATTAGGTTACTATTGAAACCACTAAGTTAATATTATTTTTTCTCTATGCTCCAACCACCTTTCAAGCCGAAAATAAACCAAGCAAGCGCCACAGTTCCTGAAGCAAATATTGTATCACCAATTACCCTGAGCCACTTAAGAGTCTCCATTGCTGGCTGATTCAGAAATTCAGCGGATCTTGCATACCAAAGACCATGCTGGACACTCGCAACAGTTTGTGCGAGTCCTATTGGAAGAACGCTGAATAATACCATTGCGGAGAGACCTATATTAATACTCCAGAAAGCAAATTTGACCCATTTTTCTTTCCATATTGCTTCCTTATTCATATCACGAAGAACGAATAACATTAAACCGATCCCCAGCATACCATATACACCAAATAAAGCGGTATGTCCATGAACCGGTGTTGTATTTAAGCCTTGCATGTAATAAAGTGCGATTGGAGGATTAATAAGAAATCCAAAGATCCCTGCTCCAACAAGGTTCCAGAATGCAACAGCAATAAAGCAGTATACCGGCCATTTATAAGCTTTTATCCAGGTAGTGCTACGACTTAGTTTCACGTTATCCCAGGCCTCAAAACCCATAAGAACAAGAGGAACAACCTCAAGTGCGCTGAATGTTGCACCAAGAGCCATTATTGCAGTCGGGGTTCCGGTGAAATAAAGATGATGAAATGTTCCAAGAATCCCTCCTGACAAAAATACAATAGTTGAGAATAATACTGCAGTAGTTGCAGTAGATGCTTTAAGTATTTGCAATCTTACAAAAAGGAATGCTACCACTACTGCAGCAAACACCTCAAAGAAACCCTCTACCCAAAGATGAACTACCCACCAACGCCAGTATTCAGCAACAGCAAGATTTGTCTGTCTTCCCCACATGAGACCAGCTCCATAGAACCCGGCAATTGCAATAGTTGAAATAAGAAATAATATAAGCAGACTTCTGCTTTCGGATTTTTGTTTTAGTGCAGGATATATAGCACGTCCCATTAACAAAAGCCAGATTATTAGTCCCACAAACAAAAATATCTGCCAGAAACGGCCAAGATCGACATATTCATATCCCTGATGACCAAACCAGAAATTCTGTACATAACCCAGCTTCTGCATAACTCCAAACCACTGACCTGCAAGAGATCCTACAACTATCAACAGCAAGGCGCTAAACAGAAAATTCACTCCCAGCCGTTGAAACTTCGGTTCAACACCAGAAATAGCAGGGGCATAATACAAGCCAGTTGCCAGCCATGATGTTGCAATCCAGAAAATTGCAATCTGAATATGCCATGTTCTGGAAACTGAATAGGGTAAATATTTTGCCAGAGGAAACCCATAAAACGCCTGACCTTCCACACCAAAGTGGGCAGTTATTACTCCCATCAATACCTGGACAAGTAATAGCGCTGATACTATCCAAAAGTACTTTACAGTAGCTTTTTGTGAAGGAGTCTGAATTTCTTTAAGTAATGGGAATGTTAACGGGATAACGTCCGATTCTTCATCCCGCCGGCGAGCATAATACCAGACCATCAATCCAATTCCTGCTATCAGAACAATTACACTGAATCCTGTCCATAACAACAGAGAACCGGTTGGACGGTTACCAACAAGTTCTTCAGCCGGCCAGTTGTTGGTATATGTTATTGATTGACCGGGACGTTCTGTGACGCAAGCCCACGAAATCCAGAAAAAGAAATTATTAAGCAGAGGCACTCTTTGCTGATCTTTCAGTGCATTTTCAGGAATACTGTAAGAGTTACGCAGTCCCGCCTGAGCTGGATCATTTGTGAATAACCCTCCATAAAATTTGCTATTTGAAGCAATCGCTTCAGCCCTGAGTTCAGAAATGGTAAGAACTCCAGTTGAAGGGTCATAAGTGTTTTTCCGCAATTCTTTCTGAAGGACAATCTTCAGAAAAGCTTTTCTTTCTTCACTTAACTGATCATAAGGAATACCATCCTGTTTCATCGCAAGCTTATTGAGAATATACACGGCTTCTTTATGCAGCCAGTCAGCACTCCAGTCCGGCGCCAGGTAAGCTCCGTGTCCCCACACAGTTCCAACTTCCTGTCCACCCATTGACTGCCATACATTCTGACCATCTTTTATATTCTGACCTGTAAACAATACTGTACCATCTGTAGTGATAACTTTTACGGGTATCGGAGGAGCCTGACGGTAAATTTCACGTCCGAAATAAATCAAAACAGAGAATGAGAGTGTCATTACTGTGATGAAACCAATCCATAGTTTTCTTGTTGTCATGATTATCTTAATTTTTAAATTTTAGCAATACCAGGCTTAAAACTATACTTTATAGTACGAAGCCAGACTCAAAATTGTTTTGATATAATCTTCAGCTTTTTTCCCTTCAGTACGATCATTTTCTATCTTCTCAAAATCGGAAAGCAGCTCCTGTTGCTCTCTTTCAGAAAGGACTTTATCTGCCATCCTGAAAAGAATATTATTCTCTTTTCCAATATGGTTAACCAAAAGCTCAGCATAACCGCGCATGTTTTGATAGATCCCGGTCTTTGCTGATTTATCCCCTTTATCAAATAATTCAAGGTTATCAGAAATTCCTTTTACATAATTACGCCCTTCAATGTGCTCGCGCAACATAACAGCTACTGGTCCCTGTTGAGCAGAAAAACCTTTTAACGCCAGTGCCGGGAAAAACAGATTTTCTTCTTTTGCATGATGAAGCCCGTCGGCAAAATTCTTTATAATATCAATTATACTTCTGATATGATCAGTATCAGGATTTTCAGAATGGGTCACAGCTACCATGACGTCTGTAAGCTTCAGAACATAAACATGGTCATCTTCAAGATTTTTAGTTGCAGTTTTCATACTTCAGAATTATTATCAGATTTTCAAAGCTTTGGGGTATAAAATATTATTTTCAAGATGTACATGTGTGTGAAGATCATCCTCAAACTGTTCCAATAGTTTTAAACTGACCTGATACGTATTGCAGCTATCGGCAGGAATAAAGTAGTTCTTTGTCAGTTCATTTATTTTATCCATAGCTCCTCCTGCAAATTCATGTTCTCCACTCATCCTGTATATCTCAGTCTGAATAAGATTTTTTACTTCTGGTGTTGGTTTAATAAGTGCAGCTTTAATAGCTGGAAAAAGAACCTCTTCTTCATTTTTAAGGTGTTGTAATAACTCTTTATTTATTTGTACGAATAGCGATTCAACTTCCCTAAGTTCAGGATGCCTGTCTCCATGAACGGAGGAGATCTTTAGGGTATATTGTACAAGCTCAGGCAATGTTTTAAGAACAAATTTATGATGTGTATTCACAATATAATCGCATAGGAACCCTAGCTCCCAGTCGTTAAAATTGTGTGTTGTGGTATTGGGTGTAGACTCAAGTTTTTGAATGTTCTCCAGTAAAGATGTTGGGTTAATTCCTTTTTCCCTGCATGTTTTTTCAATACTCATTTTTCCGCCGCAGCAAAAATCAATTCCAGCTTCTTTGAAAATTGAGGCAGCCCTGTAGTCATGCGCCACAATTTCTCCAATCGTTTTTGTATTAATATCAAACTCTGTCATAATATTTCGTTTTAGTGTCGTGACAAAGTTATAAATAATTATTAAAAGACAAAAAGGTCTTTTGGTAATTTTTAAATATTTTTTATTACTTTTGCTTCGGTAGCTTTCAATTTATAATTCAAAAATGTTCAATAAAGAAACAGAATACGCACTCAGAGGATTGGTTTACATCAAGTTACAGAATCTGAAAGGAAGAAGACCCGGTACTGCAGAAGTTTCAAAAGAAATTGAAGCACCTCCCTTCTTCACGGCAAAAATCTTACAAAGGCTTGTAAGATCTGGTCTCCTGGAGTCTCTTAAAGGAAAAGGAGGCGGGTTTTTCTTTGATCCGGAAAAACCCGAATTGCAGCTGGTTAAACTGGTTTCTGCTACCGAAGGTGACAGATCTTTTACAGGTTGCGGCATCGGACTTAAGTATTGTGATAAAGCTAATCCTTGCCCACTGCACGAGAAATATGCACCTATCAGAGAATCAATAAATAATCTACTCTCTGAAGAAACTGTACAAAGTCTGGCTCAAAAAGTTCATAAAAAAGAGATCAGTTTAACCAATGCATTAAAATGATAAAGAAGAATTATATCCTGCCATTTTTTGTTTTTACCCTGACATTCATCCTCCTCTCATTTGTTCAGATAAAAGTTGCCAGACCTATGATTCTTGCCGAAAGGTTTGTCAAAGGTGCCGGCTGGATTGAAATTTTTATTGTTGCATGTTACGGAGCATTTGTAGTATTCAAAATGCAGGATCCGGGAAATGTACCGAAATGGAGAAAAATATCCTGGACATTATTTTCAATTATTTTCTTTTCTCAACTTGTAATTGGACTTGCCGGCTTTGATAAATTTCTGATGTCAGGAAAACTTCATCTGCCGATACCCATGATGATACTCGGAGGTCCGATATACAGAGGTCAGTTATCTGTTATGACCATTCTATTCCTGAGTACTGTAGTTTTGACCGGACCGGCTTGGTGCAGTCAGCTATGCTACTTCGGGGCCTTCGACAACCTTGCTTCCGGAGGCAAAACTTCAAAAGAAATCCTCAGATACAAAGGGGCAATAAAAACAACCATACTTGCACTCGTCATTACAATGGCTTTAGTGCTGAGGTGGTTCAATGTGCCTCTATTCACTTCAACTCTGATTGCAGCAGGTTTCGGAATAACGGGGATTTCAATTATGATAATCTTTTCACTAAAAAAGAAGAAGATGGTCCATTGTGTAATGTATTGCCCTATAGGAACCATAGTTAATGTCTTTAAGAATGTTAACCCATTCAGGATGTATATCGATCAGAGTTGCAATCTATGTATGAATTGTACAAAATTCTGCAAATATGATGCGCTGAATACAATTGATATCAAAAACTCAAAACCTTCAATTACATGTACTCTTTGTGGGGACTGCCTTGCGGGTTGTCATCACAATTCAATAAAATACAAGTTTTTGAAGATGAAGCCCGAAAATGCCAGGAAACTATATCTCATTCTTACAATCAGTCTCCATGCAGCATGCCTTGCAATGGCAAGAATTTGATTATCCGGGTATCCAATATAGCTTTATTCTTTTGCCCCTAAATCCCCTAAAGGGGACTTTTATATGCTCTTGAAATTCAATGCAAAGATACTCTGGTTGAATTCTTCTATTTATAGAAATCGTGAGGCCAATGTTATCAACACTATAATAATTGATTATTGATTTTCAAACATTTTAATAATCAATGCAATTAATTCTACTTTGACAGATTATGGATACTTTTGATTTTCAGCTTTTTTTGCCCCGTCCATAAAGGGCGAAAAGCTGAAAAATCAACATGTTCCCTTTAGGGATTCAGGGCAAAAACATGTTGATTTTGAAATCTGTCAAAGTAGAATTAAATTGCGAATGCTTTATGTTATTAACAAAATATTGTTATATTCGCTTCTGTTATGAACAGCTTATTAACACCATAAAATTGCTATGCCATACAGAAGATTACCAAATACCGACGCTGCCCGGATCAAGGCAATGAGGATTGCCCTTGAAAAAGGGAAGGAGTACCCTCCTCATAAACTGGCTTACTCGTCGAAGAATGTTGTCAGACTTGAGAAATTTTTTCCTCAGTTCGAACATAGTATTAAATTATACAGGCAAACGGTTTCTTCCCAGAACACGAAAAGTAAGGATTATAATGAAATTTTAAAAAAGGCAAGGATCTATCTCACTCATTTTATCAGAGTAATGAATATGGCTGTTTTCAGAGGGGATTTGCCAATAGAAACACGAGTCTACTATGGATTGGCTTTGAATGAATCAACCGTTCCATCACTTAATACTGAAAACGAGCTCCTAAGCTGGGGAAAAAGGATCATTGAAGGAGAAGAGTTCAGGATAAGAAAAGGAGGAAGCCCCATAAACAATCCTTCAATTGCAGTAGTTAAAGTCAGATTCGAAAATTTCGTTGAAGCATTAACTTTTCATAATACTCTTGTAAAAAAGACATTCGAATACACTGAAAAAAATGATAAGCTCAGGAAAGAAGCTGATGAAATCATCCTTCAGGTATGGAATGAGATTGAAGCTACAAATGACAAGCTCCCTGAAGAAAGAAGAAAAGCTTTGAATGAGGAGTACGGATTGGTGTATTTCTACAGGAAAAATGAATTAAATAAGGCCGTCGCTTCATAATATCCGTCTCAAACAGAGCATTCCCGGGAAGTATTTACAATTCTTACTAAGCATAATATTCCTTTGTGCTTCTTTGTGCTTACCTTTGTGACCTTTTGTGGTTAAATATTTTAAATCGTGAAAATAGGCGATATTACTTTAGTTGAATATCCTTTATTCCTTGCTCCGATGGAAGACATTACCGATCCTTCTTTCAGAATGGTCTGTAAGAGCCATGGAGCGGATGTTATGTACACTGAGTTCATTTCATCAGACGGTCTGATCAGGGACGGTCAGAAAAGCGTAAAAAAACTTGATATTTATGACTTTGAACGGCCAATAGGTATACAGCTATATGGACATTTAAAAGATGCTATGATTGAGGCTGCGCTTATAGCTGAGGAGGCGAAGCCTGAACTTATTGATATCAATTTTGGCTGTCCGGTAAAAAAGATTGCCAATCGAGGAGCCGGCGCAGGAATGCTTCGTAATATTCCAATGATGATTGAAATGACTGAAGCCATTGTCAAAGCTGTGAAACTCCCGGTTACTGTTAAAACAAGGCTCGGCTGGGACGACGACAGTAAGCAAATTGTTGAGATAGCAGAAAGATTACAGGACACAGGCATAAAAGCGCTGACAATACATGGACGTACCCGGGCTCAGTTTTACAAAGGCTTTGCAGACTGGACTCTCATTGGGGCAGTAAAAAATAATCCACGAATGAATATCCCAATCATAGGCAATGGGAATATTGATGAACCTGTAAAGGCTAAGTCCATGTTCGACAGGTACGGGGTAGATGGAATTATGATCGGACGGGCTACAGTAGGTCGACCATGGATTTTCCGCGATATAAGACATTACCTGAATACAGGTGAACTTTTACCTGAACCTTCCGTAAGTGAAAAAGCCGATCTGGCCCTACTTCATCTCGACAAATCACTTGAATATAAAGATGGAAAAAGAGCCATTTACGAAATGCGACGACATATGTCAAATTATTTTAAGGGGCTGCCACATTTTAAAGAAACCCGATTTAGGCTTCTTACTGCAGTCGAGGTTGACGAAATAAAAATTATTATTGAGGAGATACGACAGAAATGGGGCGATTTCAGAACCGAAGATAAATCGTCGATCTACACCATTTGATTTTGTTTGTGTACGGAAATTTTCTTGTATAATATCGAAAAATCATTCCATTTAAAAACAACCTTCAGTATCAGAATAAATACAATACCAGTAACTACAAGAGCTGTAAACTCTGTCCAGGGGGAAATGTGATATTGTTCATATAATGCAGGGGTCTGCAATGCTGAAGATTTGTTGGTGACCATTATACAAAGGAAAACATTATTGGCAGTATGGGCTCCCATTGAAGCTTCTATACCGTCATCCATTAAGGTAATAATTCCAAATATTAATCCAAAAACAATATATTGAGGTATCATTGTCAGAAACCCGTACTCTTTTACCTCCGGATTAAAAGCATGCATAAGCCCGAAAAATATTGAGGTCATTATCAAAGGGAACCATCTGTTTTTAAGTATCGAAGCAAATCCCTGCATCAAATAACCTCTGAAAATGACCTCTTCAAATGCTGCCTGAAATGGAATCAGAAGAAGAGAAATTAATGAAAGCAGGATAAGTGAAGTAGTCTTATTATTCAATTTAAAGTTCGAAGGATCAATTTTAAGGTATATGAAAAAATAGGCGGCAGAAAGTAAAAGCCATACTAATGCTGAGATAAAAAACCTGTTCCATCTTATCTTACTTGTGCCATTTATTGTTGTCTTTAGCGTCCTGTTGTTCAGAGGTTTTATTAGAAGAACAAAGGCAGCTAATCCTGCTATGAAAGGGAAAAGCATCAAAACAAGCAATGTATTCGGATTGAGCCCCAACACACTATAATCATTGGGGTTTGTTGCGAGAAGTGAAAACACATCGGGATTTGAAAGAGATTTTATTACCAAAGCAACAAGCAATGGCAACGCTCCAATGGTGTTTGATGCAATCAGGACAGCGACTATCATTACAATATATCTCCAGAAGCTGTTTTTGCCTGTAAAAGTTGACTCAAGATGGTTCATGGTTATCAGATTAATCAGAATTCAGAAATGGCACTCTTGGGGTAATCGATGGAATAATGAAGTCCTATACTTTCCTTCCTGTTTTTTGCCATTTTAATAATTATGTATCCAACATTGATAAGATTTCTCAGTTCACAAAGTTTCCTGGAGATAAGGCTTCGTTTATACAGGTTTTCTGTTTCATTATATAAGATTTCAAGCCTGACCATAGCCCGTTCAAGCCTTAGATCAGACCTGACTATACCCACATAATTGTTCATAATAAACTGCACTTCCCTCAAACTCTGCGTAATAAGTACCATTTCTTCAAGATGGGTTGTTCCTTTGTAATCCCATTCCGGGATTTTCTCCTCAAAACTAAGATCCCCCAGACGTTTCGCTGAATGAATTGCTGCACGATGTGAATAAACTGCCGCTTCAATCAATGAATTTGAAGCCAGCCTGTTGGCCCCGTGAAGTCCCGTGGAAGAGACTTCTCCCAAAGCATAAAGCCTGTCGATACTGCTCTGGCCATCCATATCCACCTGAATTCCTCCGCATGAATAATGAGCTGCGGGAACAATTGGAATCATATCTTTGGTAATGTCAATTCCTCGTGCCAGACAATGCTCATAAACGTTCGGAAAATGATCTTTCAATCCCGCAGGATCAAGATGTGTACAATCAAGCCACATATGATCATCTCCCCATATCTTCATTTCATTATCTATTGCCCGTGCTACTATATCTCTGGGAGCAAGAGATCCCCGACTGTCATATCTCTTCATGAATTTTTCTCCGGACATATTCTTCAGGATAGCACCATATCCGCGTAAAGCTTCGGTAATCAGAAATGAAGGCCTTATATTAGGATCAAATAAGGAGGTTGGATGAAACTGGATAAACTCCAGATTTTCGATCGTCCCCTTTGCCCTGTAAACCATTGCAACACCATCGCCGGTTGCAATTTCCGGATTGGTTGTGGTTAGATAAACATTACCCAGTCCTCCTGTTGCAACAACTGTTACCCTGGAAAGAAAGGTCCACACTTTCTGGTTTACAAGGTCAGCAACATATGCTCCAAAACATCTTATGTTGGGATAATTCCTTTTCACAATATCTCCAAGATGATGCTGAGTCAGAAATTCGATAGCAAAATGGTGTTCAAAAATTTCAATATTCGGATCCTTTCTGACACGATCCACCAGGGTCTTCTGAATGGCTTCTCCGGTTCTGTCTTTATGATGAAGTATCCTGTGTTCAGTATGACCTCCTTCTTTTGCCAGGTCGTAAGTGCCATCTTCATTTTTGTCGAATGATACACCCAATTCAATCAGATCCTTTATTCTCTCCGGCGCTTCCTCAACAACCATTCTCACAACCTCCTCATTACAGCACCCGCCTCCGGCAATCAGAGTATCTTTTATATGTTTCTCAAAGTTATCAGGTTCACTGAAAACTGCTGCTATACCACCCTGGGCATATTTGGTATTGGAGTCCACGAGGGTAGCCTTTGTAACAATCGCTACCTTGCCGAATTTGGCAGCCTTAAGAGCAAAGGTCAGACCCGCAATTCCCGAACCTACAACCAGAAAATCAGTTCTCTTTTTCATTTGTCCATTTCTTGGAAAGAAGGCGTAAAGATACAAATAGATTTGTTGTATTGGTTTTCATACCCAGGGACACAATTATTCCGACATTTTGTCTTCCTTTAGTTTTTTGCCCCCTGCTTCCTAAAGGGGGTTTAAAACGCAATTATACAGAAAATTAGTCCCGCTTAGGAGGGATAGGGGGGCAACCCTTGAGAAGAACGGAATGAACCTCATTGTAAAACCAAAGTTTTTAAATTACTTTTGTCTTCCGTTAAAGTTAAGAAATATAGTTATGGCTCAGGAAGATCTTTTTAAAAAGTTAGTTGCACATTGTAAAGAATATGGGTATGTTTTTCCTTCAAGTGAAATCTATGATGGATTAAGCGCAGTATATGATTACGGTCAGTATGGTGTTGAACTGAAAAACAATATAAAAAAATACTGGTGGGACAGCATGGTTCTGCTAAATGATAATATAGTCGGACTTGATTCAGCAATATTCATGCATCCTACAATCTGGAAAGCATCGGGACACGTTGATGCATTTAACGATCCGCTTATCGACAATAAAGATTCTAAGAAAAGGTACCGGGCAGATGTTCTTATTGAGGAGCACCTTGCTAAGATCGATGATAAAATAACCAAAGAAGTTGATAAAGCGAAAGTCAGGTTTGGGGAGACCTTCGATGAGAAAAAATTTAGAGAAACTAATCCCCGGGTGCTCGAAAACCAGAAAAAAACCGATGAACTCAATGCCAGGTTTGCAAAAGCTCTGAATGATTCTGACCTTGTTGAATTAAAACAAATTATTATTGATAATGAGATAGTTTGCCCTGTATCTGGTACCAGGAACTGGACGGATGTCAGACAGTTCAACCTTATGTTTGCCACCGAAATGGGATCTACTTCAGAGGGAGCAAATAAAATCTATCTACGCCCTGAAACAGCACAGGGGATCTTTGTCAACTTTTTAAATGTTCAGAAAACCGGAAGAATGAAAATCCCTTTCGGAATTGCCCAGATAGGAAAAGCATTCCGTAATGAAATAGTAGCAAGGCAGTTTATCTTCCGTATGAGAGAGTTTGAACAAATGGAAATGCAATTCTTTGTGCAACCAGGCAGTGAGCTTGAGTGGTTTAAAAAATGGAAAGAGACAAGGATGAAATGGCATCAGGCTCTTGGTTTCGGAAGTGAAAATTATCGTTTTCATGATCATGTCAAGCTTGCTCATTATGCAAATGCCGCTACAGATATTGAATTCAAATTTCCGTTTGGATTTAAAGAGGTTGAAGGAATTCATTCAAGAACAGATTATGACCTGAAACAGCATCAGGAATACAGCGGTAAAAAACTACAGTACTTTGACCCTGAAAAAGGGGAATCGTATGTTCCATTTGTGATTGAGACATCAATTGGTGTCGATAGAATGTTTCTGCAGGTAATGTCGGCTGCATATACTGAAGAAATATTGAAAAAAGAGGATGGCAGTACCGATACCCGTGTTGTGCTGAGATTACCTTCATTTCTCGCTCCGGTAAAACTGGCTGTAATGCCTCTGGTTAAAAAAGACGGGCTACCGGAGATTGCTGAAAAAATTGTTCACGACCTGAAATTCGATTTTAACTGCCAGTATGATGATAAAGACTCCATTGGACGTCGTTACAGAAGGCAGGATGCGATTGGTACACCGTATTGCATAACGATTGATCATCAGACTCTTGAGGACAATAGTGTAACTATCAGATATCGTGATACTATGGCTCAGGAAAGAGTTCAGATACTTCAACTAAAAGACATTATTGAAGAAAAAGTCAACATAAGAAGTCTGTTGAAAAAACTTTAGAATGAATAAAGTCCTGATACTTACTTATTACTGGCCGCCCAGTGGAGGAGCAGGAGTCCAACGATGGCTGAAATTTGCAAAGTATCTTCCGGAATTTGGGTGGGAGCCAATCATAATTACTGTCGATCCGGCTTACGCAGCTTATCCTGTAACTGACGACTCCCTTGCAGCAGAGCTTTCTTCTTCAATACAGATATACAAAACCCCTGCAGTTGATTACTTCAGTATTTATAAAAAGGATAAGACTAAAATCCCGACAGCAGGCTTTGCCAATAGTATTGATAATTCTCTTTCAGGAAAAATACAGCGTTTTATCAGGGGAAATTTCTTTATCCCCGATCCAAGGAGAGGCTGGAATGAATTCGCTTTTAAAAAAGCCTGCGAGATAATCGAAGCCGACGGAATTAGTCATGTTATTACAACCAGTCCCCCACATTCAACTCAGCTCATTGGGTTAAAAATCAAAAAGAAATATCCCGGAATAAAATGGGTTGCCGACCTTCGGGATCCCTGGACCGACATCTACTATTATGACCAGTTCTACCCTACATTTATTTCTAAAAGAATTGATCTGGAGTTTGAAAAAAATGTTTTAAGAAAAGCCGACAGAATAATTACCATTGGATCTGCTCTTAAAAAAATATTTTCGTCAAAAGTGCCGGGAATTACAAGGAAAATCGATGTAATTTCTAACGGTTATGATGAAGAAGATTTCATTAACGTAAAACCATCTAAACCTGACATTTTTACAATTTCTTATACCGGCACACTTTCTGATGCCTACCCTATAAATGGATTTCTGGATGCAGTAAAAAACTTCAATCTAATTGACAAACCTCTAATTTTAAGGTTCATAGGAACAGTATCTCTTAAACAAAAAGAGCTTATCCTGTCAGAGACCAAAGATTTAAATATTGAGTTTATATCTTATGTCGATCACACCACAGCTGTAAAATACATGCTGGAAACTTCAGCTCTTTTACTTATTATACCAGATCATCAAAGCAGCAGAAGCATAATTACAGGAAAAATATTCGAATATATCGCTTCAGATAAACCGGTCATTTGTCTTGGCCCTGTGGATGGAGATGCAGCTGAAATTTTAAATGAGACCGGACATGGAATTACATTTGATTATAATGATTCCAAAGGTATTTCGGAATATTTAACAGCACTGAATTCCGACAATTCAATTAAAGGAAAATCATCTTCAAAAGATTATAGCAGAACAGAACTGACTAAGAAGGTTGTTTCTATCCTCGAAGGGACTTAAAAAGAAGCAGATTATGAAGATCGGAGTTGTTGTTGATAATGAGCTGAATAATGATAAAAGGGTACTCAGGGAATTACAAATCCTTAAGGAATCAGGATATGAGATCTTTGTTTTATGCTTTGGTTTTGGTAAAATTTATTCCGATCCTCTACCTGGTATTACGATAGAAAGGATCAATCTGAACAAAAAAATCAAGGATTTTCTTTTCCTCTTTTTAAATACAATTCCTGTCTATGAATGGCTTTGGAGTTCATGGATTAATAAATTCATCAGCCGTTATGGAATTGAGATCCTTCATGTCCATGACCTCTATATGGCGAAAGCTGCATACTATGGGATTAAGAAAGCAAAGAAAGATATT
>JANXXP010000121.1 GCA_025350595.1 Bacteroidota bacterium | reverse complement strand
CCATTCATGTTGAATCAGAAATCGATCATGGGTCCTCATTTTCCTTTACTATTCCTATTTCTGAAAGATCTGAGAGACTACCTGGAGATATCATAGTACCTGAGAATGGAAAAGTGAGAACAGGTGGCACAATTCTGGTTGCTGAGGACGATGATGCAAATTTTCAGTATATCAATGCTGTTCTAACAAGGGAAACAGGGGGGAAAGTTCTTCGCGCCTCAAATGGCAAAGAAGCAGTGGAGTTGTACAAAACCCATCCTGATATTGTGGTGATTCTTATGGACATAAAAATGCCTGTAATGAACGGCATTGAGGCAACCCGACTGATAAAATTAATAAATAAGGATATCCCTGTTATTGCAATAACTGCTTATGCCATGGTGGGCGATGAGAGCAGGATTATCGACGCTGGGTGTGATGCTTATTTAAGCAAGCCTATCAACAGAAAAATTCTCGTAGATAAAATTGCGGAATTCATAAAAGTCTGATTAACTATTTTAGAAATTTCTCTGTAACTCTCTGGGTATCCTAGTAACTCTGTGTAAGTTCTTTTTTGTTACACTGAGTAGCACAGAGTCACAGAGTTGCACAGAAAAAAAATTTATACCTTATACTTTGCAAGATATTCTTTGACCTGCTTATAAACATTCTCAGCAGTAAACCCAAATTTCTCATCAAGTACCTTGTATGGTGCTGAATAACCGAAACTATTCATGCCACATACGGTTCCTTTTGGACCTACAAGTCCTAGTAATGTAACTGATAACCCTGCAGTTAGCCCGAAAACAGGAACATTATCCGGCATAATTGACTTTCGATACACGTCAGATTGATTTCTGAATAATCCTTCAGATGGAGCAGAAATAATTCTGACATTCAGATTGTCTTTTCTTAATAGCACCGCACCTTCAACGAGTGTTGATACCTCAGAGCCACTGGCTACTAATATAATATCAGGTTTCACTCTGCAGTCCTGAACAATATATGCTCCTTTTTCAGAATTCAGGGAATCTGAATACCTGTCGTTTATATCCGATGGCAGATCCTTAATATTTTGTCTTGAAAGTATGAGAGCAGTCGGAGTCTTCTTGTTGTCCATAGCCATTTTCCATGCAACCGATGTTTCAAGTGAATCGGCCGGTCTGAGTACAACCATACTATTATCCCCATGATGGTTTTTCAGATGTTCCATCAGTCGTAGCTGTGCTTCATGCTCTACAGGCTGATGAGTTGGTCCGTCTTCGCCAACACGGAAAGCATCATGTGTCCAGATGTATTTAACCGGGAGTCTCATAAGGCAAGCCAATCTCAGTGCAGGTTTCATATAATCAGAAAATACAAAAAAGGTTGCTGACGCTGCTATTACTCCTCCATGAAGAGCCATCCCGTTCATAACTGCTGCCATCGTGAGTTCTGCTACCCCTGCCTGCAAAAAAGCTCCTGAGAAATCTCCTCTGGAGAAAGCATGTGTGTTTTTTAAGAAGCCATCAGTTTTATCAGAGTTTGAAAGATCGGCTGATGCAACAATCATATTTTCAACTTTCTTAGCCAGTACGCCCAGAACAGTTGATGAAGCAGCTCTTGTTGCAGAACCCTCTTTTTGTTGGATCGCTTTATAATCTATTTCAGGTACCATCCCTGAATAAAAAAACTGGAGCTTTTTATCAAGCTCAGGATTCTTTGAAGCCCAGTCTGCTTTTCTTTTCTTCCATTCTGAGGCAGTTTTGCCTTTTTCGTTCAAAACATTCTTATAGAATTGTTCTACTTCTTCAAATATCTGGAATGGATCTGCTATACTACCTCCAAGATTGATCAGCGATTTTTCGAATGATCCTCCTGCTTCACTGACAGGCATTCCGTGAGTTGAACATTTCCTTTCGAAACTCTTTCCTTCATTGTCCAACAGACCTTTACCCATTATTGTTTTCCCGATAATGATGGTAGGTTTATCCTTTTCATTAACTGCTGATGTAAGCGCTTTTCTTATCTGGGTTTGATCATTGCCTTCAATCTTAATTACATTCCATCCCCATGCCTGATATTTCATAGCTGTATCTTCAGCTGTTACAGCCCTGGTTTCAGTGGAAAGCTGGATGTCATTTGAATCGTAGAACATTATCAGATTATTAAGTCCAAGGAAACCTGCCAAACGTCCTGCTCCCTGTGAAATTTCTTCCTGAACACCTCCATCAGAAATGAATGTGAATATTTTATGAGTAAATAAATCACTGAATCTGGCAACAAGAAATCTTTCAGCGATTGCAGCTCCAACTGCCATCGTATGACCTTGACCGAGGGGGCCTGAAGTATTTTCAATACCTCTCATTATATCAAGTTCCGGATGTCCGGGAGTAGGGCTGCCCCACTGACGGAAATTTTTTAGTTCATCAGTTGTAAAATGACCTGTAAGAGTAAGAATTGAATAAAGCATCGGCGACATGTGCCCCGGATCGAGAAAGAACCTGTCACGATTAATCCAAGAAGGATCGTTAGGATCGAAATTAAGAAACTCGGAAAAGAGGATATGAATAAAATCGGCGCCACCCATGGCACCACCAGGGTGACCTGATTTAGATTTCTCCACCATAGCCATAGCTAGTATACGGATATTGTCGGCTGCTCTTTGATTTACATCTGGGTTCATATATATTAATTTATCGTTTATTTCAAAAAACAAAAATATGATTATTCGATGAGAGAAAAAACTGTAATGAGTAATTGATTTTTTATTACTATTCCTTTTGGATGTATATTTTTATTACATTTAAACCTGATAACCCTGACTTACCTCGTAGCATGGAACAGAAACTTAGAGCTTTAATTGTTGATGATGAAGAAAGTGCCAGAAAACTGCTTTACAAATTACTTGAGGAAACTCTCTTTTTCAGTGATATTCGGTTTGCACATTCAGTAGCATCAGCAAATATAGGATTAACTGATTTTGAGCCTGATATTATATTTCTCGATATTGAAATGCCAGGCAAGGACGGATTTTCAATTATTAATGATCTTCAGCACAAAGATTTAAAACCGGGAATCGTACTTGTTACAGCATATGAACGATACGCTATTAAAGCTATTAAAAATCAGGCATTCGACTATCTGCTTAAACCGGTTAACCGTAAAGAATTAAAGCAATGTATTGTTAAGTTTATTGAGACAAGGAAGGAAAGTACAATTCCTAAGGTAATAGAGAAAAAGGTTGATATAAGCGATACAATAAAAAGGATCAGGGTTAATACCCGCACAGGAACAGTATTTATCAACCCTGCAACAATATTATTCTGCAAAGCTGACGGTAATTATACCGTAATCTGTACCGGTGAAAAACAACACCTTTGTTCGATGAATCTTGGCAAGATTGCCGATCAGCTTCAGGGAAAGGGATTTATAAGGGTGGGCCGATCATACATTATTAACTATGAGCACATAGTAATGCTCGATCGCAAAGAGAGCCGGGTTACACTTACCCGTGACGGAGAGTCGGTGATCGTAACTTTGCCTCGTCACCATTTGAAAGATCTTGATATCACTTAAGAAATGAAAATTGTTTCATTTTTAAATAAGATCTTTTTCTCAATATGGTTTCTGGCCTTTATTCCGGCATTCCTGATAATTATTCTAATTCCACCAATAAGTTCAAAATTTATATTACAGATTGAATCCAGAGATGAAAATTTCGCTCAGGATGTTTATGTAGACCTGAATTCAGACAGTATTTCTGAAGTTGTCCGCACAGGAAAGGGAGTTCCATATTTCCATATTCTGATACTTGATAATGATTTTCGTGTTTTTGATCAGTGGAATCTTAAGGATAGCATAGATCATGACATGTCTAATGTTTTTTTTGGCAACTATGACAACGACCGCTTTAAGGAAATGTACATTTTTACACATAAAGATGATTCATTGTTCCTGAACATTAATGAATTTTTCGATCCTCTAGGAACCAAACAGGATCGGATATTTATAACAAAAATCAGTGTGATAAATGGAAAAGTAACTTCTCGGGTCACGCCTGCCGGATTTTTTGATGAGAATGGGGATGAGAAAAATGAGTTATATTTTTCGATTTCTACAGGCTTTGGTCTTGAACCGAGAAGACTCTATTATTATGATATAGTTAACAGTGTATTGAAAACAAGCCAGTTAACTGGTATGATATGCCAGTCCCCTTCGTTAGTTGATTCTGATGGAGATGGAAGACCGGAAATTTTTGGATTAATGAGTGCATCAGGAAATTATAAAACTAAGGTTCCTTTTACAGATCAGAGTACATGGCTGATGGTATTTGATGAAAAACTAAATTTTAAATTTCCTCCGGTTGAGTTTCCTGGCTTTACAAATCAATTGGAAATAAACGCATATAAATATGGTGAATTTAAGGGTTATCTGCTGTCACATATTACAGGATCTGCAGATACAAATGTTCTTAAGCCGCGAATAATGATTTATTCATCTGATGGAAGGAAGGTAAGAGAACGACTCTATACTGATTTAGGTTTGTCTTCAAATCCATATCTGTTTTTGCTGGATAATATGACCTCAGACAGAATTTTTCTTATGGGAAAAGATTTATTGGAATTGAATGATGAACTGTTGGCTATAAATAGGGTTAAATCTCCTTTTAACTCAGGCTTCATCTGTTATAAACAAGACATTAACTTTGATGGAGAAAATGAATTTCTTCTTTATTCTCATAATGAAGAGATGCTGGCTGTTTTCAATACTTCATTGCAAAAGCTGGTTGAAACTAAACTGAATGGGACAACTTCAGTATTTAAGTTTTCTCACTATTATTCTAAAGATCAGGAGAATAAATTATATATGACTTCAGGAGATAATGGATATTTTCTGCAGTTGAAAAGAAATAATTATTATTTTCTGACATATCTTATCTATCCCGGTATTTATTTTTTGTTCATTCTTTTTATCCTGCTGATCAGAAGAATTAATACTTTTCAGGTGGTACAAAAAGAGCATTTAAAACAACGGCTGGTTACGCTTCAGTTAAAGGGTATAAAGGCACAGTTTGATCCGCACTTCACATTTAATACACTAAATTCAGTTGCCTCGTTGATATACCTGGAGGACAGGCAGGCAGCCTATGATTATATGAACAAATTCACGCAGCTTCTCAGGGGAATGCTTAACGATGCTGAAAGAATTTACAGGAGCGTGGGTGAAGAAGTGGCTTTCGTGAGCACTTATCTCGATCTGGAAAAATTAAGGTTTGGTGAGAAGTTCAATTATGTAATAAACATAGGAGAGGGTATAACTCAAAATGAACAGGTTCCAAAACTTGTTTTACAGACTTTTGCAGAAAACGCAATAAAGCATGGATTAATGCCACGTGCCGAAGGAGGGATTCTGACAATAAGTATATTCATGGAGAACAGCTTTGTTAAGCTCATGATTGAAGACAATGGTATCGGAAGGTCTAAAGCTGCAGGACAGAGTACCTCAACAGGAAAAGGTCTGAAAATTACCGGTGAATTTTATGATATTTTGAATCAGATTAACAAAAGACCTATCAAACATACCATTACTGATCTGTATAATGAAACTGGTGAACCTGAAGGAACAAGAGTTGAGGTTTGGGTACCGGTTGAAGAGTAAGTAGTAAGTAGTAAGTAGTAAGTAGTAAGTAGTAAGTAGTAAGTGGTGGTAAATTATAATAGATGGAAGCCTTATGCCTGTTTCCTGCTACAGATACTTCCTGTCTTCATCAGGAACTTCAAAGTACTTATGATAAAGTTCTGCGTCGGGGCCCTTACTTTCAATTTTTGTTCCCCTTAACTTGAATGTGCACTTTTCACCTGCAATTCCTGAGAAATAGATATTATATTCTTTCCCATTCTCATCAATCATAATGATTCTTACAAGGTGGTTGTACTTAGCACTGTTCAACTGGGAATGGCATATTGGACAGGTGTAAATATACTCTTCACCTTCTTTAATCATGAATGAAGAATGGGTTGTTGTAGTATAGTTACCAAGCTCAGGATTTAGAAAAACCAATCCTCCTTTTGATCCATTTTTCTTTGTAGCAGCAAGGACAATTGAGTTTTTTACATTCAGATGACCTCTGCAGACTTTACATAAATAATCGCTAGCCATAATCTTCCTCCTTATTTTTAATCAGGTGAATATTTCTGTCTGTAACTTCCCTAAAATTACGAAGAAAAAATGTGATAAACTATTAATTATTCCTCAAAAATGAACTCGAAGTCTATTACAAAATAAACAAAGGAATAAGCGAAACGATTTTAAAATAATATAGTTTAGAACCTGAACCCGAATTTTACTTCAAGCCTGTTAAGAGTACTATTATAAGTATCAGTCTGTTTATTATAGTTCTTTTGAGTATAGCTGGTATGAATATTTCTGTAAGCAAAACTCAGGTAGGTCTCATTACCTTCATTAGCCCAGGAAATACCTGTTCCCAAAGTAAATGAAGATCCTCCCTTGTAATCCTTCTGATAGTCATAAGGATTATAACTAAGGCTGCTGCTCTGTAAATCTCCACTTTTATGATATAATTTTCCTCCTCTGATAAAGAAGAATGGTGTTGTTTTATTGCTGGTAACGAGAAGCTTGTATTCAACGAATAATGGTATATATGGCTGATCAATATATTCAACCCCTGATCCTATTCCAAATAAATTTATCGCGCTGAATGTAGTGTTTACCAGCATATTGAAACTGAATGGGGTGGAATAGTCAGCGGACTTTACTCCTGCAAGGAATCCGGCTTCCAAAACAAACCCTGCACCACTCTTTTTCCTTCCGTCAAAAACATAAGCTTCGTTCACAAATTTTTCCACCTCTTGTTTTGAAAAAATAAACAAGCTGCCTTCATAAGTCTTTATTTTATAGACACTATCGGTTACCTCCATAAGTTTTCCATAAATTTTACTGCCGTTTTTCAGATAGAGTACATCTTTTGTTCTTTGTGCCGACAGAGGCAATAGCGTTATAATTAGCAAAATAGCTATCGTGAGACATTTTTTCATGGGTTTAAAGTTAAAAGGTTAATAGTTTAGCATGATTTTTGTTCTGATATATAGAACTAAATCTAACTATCATGAAAGCAAAAATCATTCCAATTATACCATTGCTGGTTTTATTTTCAATTTTCTTTTATTCGTGCGAAGATACAACTTACAAGGAATACCTTGGATATGCTCCTGTATATTTGCCTTATGCAGATCTTCGTGCTACCATAACTGTGGAACAGAATGTTGACCTTAAAAAACCCGGTAAGATCTATTTTAAAGATAATTATATCTTCATTGTGGAAGAATTGGAAGGGATACATGTCTATGATAACACCAGTCCGGCTTCACCGGTACAGACGGGATTTATTAAACTGCCAGGAGTAGTTGACATTTCGATTTCCGGATCTACGATGTACGCAGATAGTTACGTTGATCTTGTTGTTCTGGATGTGTCTGATATAGCGAATATTCATGAAGTAGGGAGAATGAAAGATATCCTGCCATACACAATTCCTCAGACAAAAACTGACTATCCTACTGGCTACATTGATTCTGATAAAGGAGTCGTTATAGGCTGGAATTTGACGACAATTAAAGAAAAAGTGAGTATAATATCCAATCCTTATCCTATCTATTATTTAAATGGTGGATATAAAACGGATTTCTCATCAGCTTCGGTTTCATCATCAGGAGTGAGTGGGAGCGGAGTTGGAATAGGAGGCTCAATGGCAAGGTTTGGCATAACAGGGTCCGTCCTTTATGTTGTGCATCAAAGTAATCTAAAGGTATTCGATATAACTAACAAAACTGCACCTGTTAAAGTAAATGACCTTTATCCGGGATGGAATGTTGAAACAATGTTTCTTATTGATAAGAAAATGTTTCTTGGAACCACAACAGGCATGGCGATATTTGATATTTCAACCCCAACCAATCCTGTACTTCAGACTTTTTTTACCCATGCTAGAAGCTGTGACCCGGTTATTGTTGATGATACTCTTGCATATGTTACCCTCAGGATGGGAACCGGCTGCGGAGGTAATCTAAACTGCCTTGATGTTGTAAACATAAAAAACATTTCTAAGCCTGTAACAGTGATGTCTTATCCTATGGTCAGTCCGAATGGATTAGGTAAGGATGGGGACCTTCTTTTTATCTGCGATGGAAGTGCCGGATTGAAAGTATATGATTCATCTGATCCGAAAACAATAACAAGTCATCTTATCTATGCGTACCCCGGCATAATGGCATATGATGTAATACCCATCGGAAAAGTTCTTGTTATGATTGGTGCTGATGGACTCTTTCAATATAACTATTCAAATGTTAAGAATATTACATTGCTGAGTTCTATTCTGGTGGTGAAGTAAATCAGTACAAACATTTCATTTTAGTAAATTCTCTACTGTCTTTTTAAGAGGTAGTCTTCCATGCTTTTTTTTATACTTATTACCCCTGCCCCGGACTTCTTTTATAACTTAATTACCCCTAACCCAATCTTCCCCAAGGGGGAATGAGTTGGAGTATCGTATTGAATGGATTTCGACTTTCTCAACATCTCCTTGGGAAGGGATAACCGGGTCAGAAAAGAAGGTTAGGTAGGGGTAGATGGGCAATACAATAGGTTGGGGTGGGATAACTTTGCGCCGTTATGTCTTAATTTATTTTCATTCTAAATTAGCAAGTATGACATTTGCAGGTTTTTTTTAAAAAGTATTGTTATTAATTTAACAGCACTTTTAAAAGTAGTTTTAGATTACTTGTAAATTTATTTATTTACCTAAAAACCAAATAGAAATGTATCAAGTAGGAAACCTAGTTAAGGAATTATCCGACAAACATGGTCGCGTACGCGAAAGCCTTATGCCTATTCTTCAGGATATCGTGCAGAAGCACAATTATCTAACTGATGAAGCTATGGTTGAAGTTGCGAGGGAGCTCGATATCTCGGCGGCTGAAGTTTATGGAACAGCTTCATTTTACACCTTTCTCGACACTCAGGTGAAAGGTAAATATGTAATCAGAGTCTGTAAAACAATTACATGCTCAATGAAAGGGAAGAGTGAAATTATTCAAACACTTGAGGATATGCTTAAGATAAAGCCGGGCGAGACAACAGGTGACGGTCAATTCAGTCTCATCGAGACTAATTGTATTGGATGGTGCCACAAAGCTCCTGCGATTCTGATCAATGAGCTTCCTTATACAGAACTTACTCCGGAAAAAGTAAGTGAGATTATTAAAGATTATATGCAAAAATAAATATCCGGCAAAATCATGGAAAATAAAGGATTAACAAAGGTTGACATTATATTTGAAAAAATCGATCCAAAAGAGGTTTTGATTAAAGCATACAAAATGACAAGCGCTGAGATTATTCAGAATATGCTTGATTCAGGACTTAAAGGTCGTGGTGGCGCAGGTTTCCCAACAGGTTTGAAGTGGAAGTATACTGCAGCTGAAAAGGAGCCTGAGAAATATATCATCTGCAATGCTGATGAGGGAGAACCCGGAACTTTCAAGGATCGTGAGATTCTGGACAGGGTTTCTACTAAGGTGCATGGTGGAATGGCTATCGCAGGCAAGGCAATCGGTGCAAAGAAAGGTATAGTTTACCTGCGCGGTGAGTACAGGTACTTATTACCAAAACTGATGATTGAACTTGCATCTTTTCATAAAATGATAAAAGAGATTGGCTTCGATTTCAGTATTGAGTACAAGATGGGAAGTGGTGCCTATATCTGCGGTGAAGAAAGTGCTCTTTTTGAGTCAATTGAAGGAAAACGCGGAGAACCACGTAATAAGCCTCCTTATCCAACTGTATCTGGTGTATATAACAAACCGACATCAATAAATAATGTTGAGACTCTTGTCACAGCTATGATGATAATAAATCATGGGGCAAAGAACTTCACTCAATACGGAACGAAAGATTCAAGAGGATCAAAAGTATTTTCAGTTTCAGGAGATACTCCGACTCCGGGTATTTTTGAACTTGAACTGGGAATGACCGTTCAGCAGTTTGTCACTGAATTTGGTGATGGTGATACAAAAGCTGTGCAGGTTGGAGGAGCTTCAGGCTTCTGTGTGCCAAGGAAAAAATTTGCTGAAACTATAATCGGCTTCGAAGGTGTGCCAACAGGCGGATCGATGAAACTTTTCAACAGCTCGAGGTCGATGTATAATGTTCTTCATAACTACCTGGATTTCTTTAATGAGGAATCATGTGGTCAGTGTACTCCATGCCGTGTTGGTTGTCAGCAATTGTTGAAAGGTGTGGAGAAGGTAAAGAAAGGGGAGGCTAAATCGACCTACCTTAACGAGCTTATTAAACTGGCAGATTCTATGAAGATCGCTGCTAAATGTGGTCTGGGACAGTCAGTTGGAAATGCGTTTAAATCGATAGTTGGGAACTTCAGGGAAGAGATCATCTATTAATCATTTAATCAAAAACAGAGAATCATGATAAATCTACTTATAAATGACCAGAAGGTCTCAGTTAAGGAGGGAACGACAGTTCTGGCGGCAGCTAAAGATCTGAAAATTAACATCCCCACCTTATGTAATCACGATGACTTATGTGTAGCAGGTAACTGCAGGGTATGTGTAGTTGAGCAAAAAGGAGCAAGGACGCTTATAGCATCCTGCGCAACTCCTGTAACAGAAGGGATGGAGATTCATACAAACACTCTGAAGGTACGTAATGCCAGGAAACATGTTGTTGAATTATTACTTTCCGAACACAGAGCTGATTGTACTAAATGTTACAAAAACCAGAATTGCGAGTTACAGTCACTTGCAAATGAATTTGCATTTGGCGAGCATGTTTTTCTCGACCTGGTTGAAGATCATAATTATACTATTGACAGATCTTCCCCATCATTTATTAAGGACGACAGTAAATGTATCCGATGCCAGCGTTGTGTAAGGACATGCTCCGAATTACAATACATTTCTGCAATATCTGTAGCCAATAAGGGGTCTCATCAGAAAATATCCTCTTTTCACAACAGGCCAATGAGTCATGTTGTTTGTACCAATTGCGGTCAGTGTGTAAACCGCTGCCCCACAGGCGCTCTTGTTGAAAAAACTTACATTGATCAGGTTTGGGATGCTATTTATGATCCTGATAAACATGTCGTTGTACAGACCGCTCCAGCTGTAAGGGTTGCTCTTGGAGAAGATCTTGGGTACGATCCTGGTGAAAGGGTAACAGGGAAAATGGTGAACGCACTAAGACAGTTGGGATTCAACTCGGTTCTCGATACCGACTTCAGTGCTGATCTTACTATTATGGAAGAGGGTACCGAACTGCTGGTAAGACTTAAGAAAGCTCTGGTTGACGGCGATAAGAAAATATCTCTTCCAATGTTTACATCTTGTTCCCCGGGATGGATTAAATTTATGGAACATAAATATCCCGAATTTCTGCCTAATCTCTCGACCTGCAAATCACCACAGCAGATGTTTGGAGCACTTGCAAAAACATATTATGCTAAGAAACGTAATTTAGATCCGTCTAAAATTGTGTCTGTTTCAATTATGCCTTGTGTAGCCAAAAAGTTCGAGGCTGACAGACCTGAAATGAGAGCAAGCGGATATAAGGATGTTGATTATGTTCTGACTACACGCGAATTGGCTGTTATGATCAAACAGGCTGGTATTGATTTCAGAAATCTTGAAGATTCAAATTACGATTCCATAATGGGCGATTCGACCGGAGCAGCTGTTATCTTTGGTGCAACAGGAGGTGTTATGGAAGCCGCTTTACGTACTGCTTATGAGATTGTTACAGGACGTGAAGTTCCATTTGGAAACCTTGAAATAACTCCTGTAAGAGGAATGGAAGGTGTTAAAGAGGCAACAATAAAAATTGAGGGATGTGTTGATGCCTGGAAATTTCTTGAGGGAGCTGAACTTAAAGTTGCGATAGCACATGGTCTTATCAATGCAAATAAGATTATGAAACTTACACGCGAGGGGAAAGCCCCATATCACTTTGTTGAAATTATGGCCTGCCCGGGAGGTTGTATCGGCGGTGGAGGACAGCCTATTCCAACAAACATTAAAATAAGGGAAAAACGTATGAAAGCTATTTACGCTGAAGATGTTCACATGGTTCGTCGTAAATCTCATGAGAATCCCGATGTAATTGCTATTTACAACGACTTTCTTGAAAAACCGAATAGTCATAAATCGCACGAACTTCTTCATACACATTATGTAGAGCGCGATAACTACTAACTATAATTAAACTAACCAACCTTTGCTTGAAGAAAAGCCGGCTGACTTAGCCGGCTTTTCTATATTTACCCTGATGATCTGGTTTTGTCGGTCCGGAGGGGATCGAACCCTCGACCCCATGATTAAGAGTCACGTGCTCTACCAGCTGAGCTACGGGCCGTAAAAGTTTGCGAATGTACTCAAATTATCGATCTTTTAGCCTTTTATCTTTTTACTTTTGTCTTTATCTTCTTGAGCAGCCACGCCATATTCTCCCCCAAAACTTTCATAGTCCTCATCCCTTCTTCATCTTTAAGCACCTCTCCTTTTTCCCTGCCAATACCTATATTCCAGTATGATGAACCGGGTATTATCATTTCATTAACAAGAAAGAAATGGTTAATACTGTCGAAAGCGTGAATAGCTCCCGCTCTGCGAACTGCAATTACTGCAGCTCCAGGTTTATGCCTAAGTGGTCTGCCGGCTCCACCCAATGCATAACTTGAAACTTCAAGAAAAGCTTTGGCATCTGCAGTTAAATCAGCATTATATACTGGTGACCCTATAATAATAGCATCAGCTTTAAGCATCTTTTTAATTCCTTTATTAATAAGATCATTATTTTTATGACAAATTCCATCAGCTTCCTTCCTGCACTTCATACATGCCACACAGCCATTAACTTTCTGTCCGCCTATCTGGAAAAGTTCTGTCTTTATTCCTTCTTTTTCAAGGGCTTTAAATACTTCTTTTATAAGTATTTCTGTGTTTCCACCTTTGCGTGGACTGCAGTTGATTCCAAGTACTTTCATAATTATTAATTTATTAAATATCAGGATGTTCCTTCCCCCTTGTGGGAAGGCTAGGAAGGGGTTTTAAGTCATTAAAGAATAACATAGGCCTTTTGATTATTATCCAATAATATCCAGGATGTGTTGTAAATCAAGATCTTTAAGCGGGTTGTTACTTGAGATGAACGTATCTGCTAATTTTGATTTTTTCTCCTGTAACCGCACTATCTTCTCCTCAATACTATTACTTGTTATGTACCGGTAAACAAATACGCTTTTATCCTGACCAATCCTGTGGGCACGGCTCATAGCCTGAACTTCAGATGCCGGATTCCACCACGGGTCCAATATAAATACATAGTCGGCAGCAGTAAGGTTAAGGCCAACTCCTCCGGCTTTCAACGAAATAAGGAAGATCTTGTTTTCAGCATCGTTCTGGAAACTGTTTACAATTTTTTCCCTGTTTGTGCTTGACCCGGTCAGCATAGTAAATCGTATTCTTTTCTTCTTAAATTCTCCGGCATAAAGTTCAAGATGTTTTACAAATGAAGAGAATACCAATATTTTATGTCCTTCCGAAATAACACTTTCCATATCCTGAAGAACAGTTTCGAATTTACCGGAACCATAGTTATAATCATCATATGTCATGAGTGGATGATTAGATATTTGCCTTAACTTCATTAGACCCTGCAAGACCACAATTGCTGATTTCTCAAGACCATTTGATTCGATGTTTTTAAGAATACTGTTCCTGACAGCAGATTTTTCTTCATCATAAAGCTTATTCTGTTCCTCTGTCATATCACAAAAGACAGTCTGCTCTGTTATAGGAGGGAGGTCAGGCGCAACCATCTCTTTCGTCCTGCGAAGAATGAATGGTTTGATGATTTTCCTGAGTTTTACCTCTTTTTCATCATCTCCGAGTTGTTCAATAGGTTTCGCAAATTCTTTGCGAAAGAATGATAAATCGCCAAGCAATCCGGGATTTACAAAATTCAGTTGTGTCCAAAGATCTGTAAGAGAATTTTCGACGGGTGTTCCTGTAAGTACCAGCTTGAATTCCGACCTGAGCCTGATCATTGTTTTATATAACATTGATGCCGGGTTTTTTATTACCTGACTCTCATCCAGAATAATGTAATGGAAAGAAAATGAGCTTATTAATTCAATGTCTTGTCTGATTGTATGATAGCTTGACAGGATGATATCAAAATTTTGAAACCAGGAGGTTGACTTTTTTCTCTGGTTCCCTTTATAACTGTAAACCTTCATCTCAGGGACAAATCGTTTTATCTCATTTTCCCAGTTATAGATAAGCGATGCTGGAACTATTATCAACGAAGTAAATACCGATCCCTGATTTTCGAACAAATCAAGTTCATCTTTTACTTTACTATTAGCCTTAACCTTAACCTCAACCTCAATCTCATCCTCTGTCACATTTATCAGATTCTCTTTATTATGCTGAAGCAAAGCAAGTGTCTGAATTGTTTTTCCAAGACCCATATCATCAGCGAGACATCCCCCTAATCCTGCTGACTGGAGAAAATTGAGCCAGTTAAGACCATCAGACTGGTACTTCCTCATTTGGCAGTTGAGTCCGGCAGGAGATTGTAGAACAGGTATCTTCTCATGGGTAAGAAGCTTTTCGAGTTTTTCAAATCCCTGTCTGTTTTCATCATTAAAAGTATCTTTTAATAAGGAGAAGTGTTGTTTATGAATTCTCAGAGAATCATCTGAACTTTTTCCGAACTCAAAAATATTTTTGTATTTAGTGAACCATGTTTCAGGCAAAACAGCTATAGACTCATCGGGTAACCTGTATTCCCTGATGCCATCAAGAATATTCTTTTTGAAACGTGTAAAAGGTATTTCCCAATCACCTATTTTGACAATTGCCCGAAGATCAAACCAGTCATTTTCTATCTGACTGCTCATAGTTATATCTACAGGCTTTAAGCTATAATTAAGATCCAGTCTTGATTTTAAAACAAAGCCTGAATTAATGAGATCGGTATAACTATGGTTTACAGTTTCTACCATCTGGTATATTTCCGTGTTCTTTTTACCAGTTGATGAAACTGGAAAAAAGTTGATATCGTCATCCGAGAAAAAACCTAACTCACCAAGTGTATCACGACATTGTTTTTCCCAATTAAAATCGCGATGATATTTTCTGAAAACGAACTTATCCCCATTTTCTTCAAATAAGGTAAAAGATGAAGATATCTCGTTTGCAAGGATTTTATTTCCAGAGTAATTATATCTTAATATTATTACCGGCTTCCCTTTGAGTCCTGTCTCCAGTTCGATTTCAGCTTCTTTTTCCGGAGTGAAATCTATAATATCAAATCCGGTTCCTGTAACTTTGAAATTGTTTACCGCATTTTGCACAAACCCGTTGAAATATTGCAGTTCAGTCTTCTTGGGAATAAGAATAAAATCTTTTGTAAGAAAAGGTCTGAGTTTTGAACCATCAATATCTGAAACAAAGAAAACCTTGTGATCATCTCTAATAAGACAAGGTGAAAGGCAAAGTATGTCGATCGACTTTTTTCTCACGTCAATAAGTTTCCCTTCATATTCGAGGCTAAGATTATATGTTGTTTGTTCTTCGCTTCTAATAAACCTGAATACCGGTTTTGCATCAGAATCAACCAGGTGAAGAAGATCTTCCGAATGAAGTGTTTCTATTTTTGACTTTTGAAAATATACAGGTATACTTTCGTTTCGTGATATTGAAATGCATTTATAAAGTCTTCTTTCTATATACGGTCTTATGAATTTTTCAAGATTAACACAAGTTAATTTTTCTGTAAATTCCTTAACTGTTCTGTCTTTTGAGAAAATCTTAAACAGATTTCTGTCAGAATATTCATTAATAATCTTAATTATCTCTCTCTCCTCAGAAGTAAGAGTGCCCAATGTTTCATTATCCGGAAAAGGGGAGAGACATTCTACTAAATTGTAATATTTTTTATTAGGCTCACTTTGAATAATATAAGGAAGTAATATGGATCCCCATAACCTGTTTTGCGTAAGAACAAGTGCAAAGAGCTTCGTTTTTTTTTCTGATCCTGTTTTCAAATCCTTACTTTTTTATAATCTGCAATAATGGTCAATGTTTGTCAATTTTCAAAGGATAAATAAAAAAAGGTTTCCTCATTCAGGGGAAACCTTTTTTTTATTTGAAAAGTTATGCTACTTTTTTACAGGGGCAGCCTCTTTATTTGATTTGTATCTCATATCCGGTGTGCCATCTTTTTTCACTGGCCCTGCTGGTTTGGGAGTTTCTTTATTTTCTTTGAAACGTTTGTCAGGAGTTCCGTCTTTTTTTAATGGAGCTGCTGTTGTAGCTGCTGCAGGAGCTGCAGGAGTTGTAGCTGGTTTTGCCTGTTCTGTTTTAGCAGCTGGTTTAGCTTGTTCTGTTTTTACAGTTGCTTTTTGATCTTTTTTTGCATCTGTTTTTGTTTGTCCGAAAGTTGTTGCTGCAATAAAAATTACAGCTAAGAAAAGAGTTAATTTTTTCATTTTATTATTTTTTTGATTATACATTTATTTAACTTGTACAAATAAAATATATGATTCTGAAATGAAACTGAAGAAGGATATCTTTTCATTTTATTGATAGAAAGATGTTCCACGATACCATTGCCTGAAATTTCATTCCGAAGATGTAATAATTTTCTTATTAGATTTGTTCAGAAAAATAAATGGTTTGCGAAAGATTATTCATATCGATATGGATGCCTTTTTTGCTTCAGTGGAGCAGCTGGATAATCCTGATCTCAAAGGTAAGCCTGTTGCTGTAGGTGGAAGCGGAGAAAGGAGTGTTGTTGCAGCAGCAAGTTATGAAGCCAGAAAATTCGGAGTCAGATCTGCTATGCCTTCGGTTATTGCCAAACGGTTATGCCCGGACCTTATATTCGTAAAGCACAATTTTGACAGATATAAGGAGGTTTCATCAGAGGTTTTCGAAATCTTTAAAGAGTATACCGATATAATTGAGCCATTATCAATTGATGAAGCATTTCTTGATGTGACTAATGATAAGAAAAACATTGGATCTGCTACTGTTATTGCAAAAGCTATCAGAAACGAAATAAAAAAAAGAACCGGACTTACTGCTTCTGCAGGAATTTCGGTAAATAAATTTCTTGCAAAAATAGCATCGGAAATTAATAAACCTGATGGCTTTTTCCTTATTCGTCCTGAAGCGGCTCAAAAATTCATTGAAGACCTTCCGGTTGAAAAATTCTATGGTATTGGGAAAGTCACGGCTCTAAAGATGCACAAGCTTGGGATTCATAAAGGCGCTGATCTTAAGAATTGGGATTTGGTATCTCTTGTCAGAAATTTTGGCAAAGCCGGAGTCTTCTTTCATGATATAGTCAGGGGTATAGATGATCGTCCTGTTGAATCAGACCAGGAGAGGAAATCTGTCGGGACGGAACTTACATATGAGAAAGATCTCATGACCCGGTTTGAACTAATCGCAGAACTGTATAAGCTGGAGAAGGAGCTTATGGAAAGAGTTGAGCATGCAGGAACTACTGGAAGAACAGTAACACTAAAAGTTAAGTTTTCCGATTAGATCG
>JANXXP010000106.1 GCA_025350595.1 Bacteroidota bacterium | reverse complement strand
TTTAGGAAGGAATAAGACGGAAATCAGATCGGTTTAGCTTTTTCCAGCAGGTACTTTTCTGCTTCCAGAGACCATCTATAATCGTTCTTTTTTACAATTTCATGAAGACCAGCATAGAAAGAATCTTTTTCACCTAACTCCTTAAGCTTGTAAAGAGATACAAGAGGCATTGATATATTGGTATAAATCAGTTTTTTACCTCCGGGGATCTGTGGAAGGTTTAGTGTGGTTTCAACCACACAATCGAGTCCGCCTACATGCGTGATCATAACCGCTGGATTGATCTTTCCTTCACTCATTAGCTTCAGAGATTCCCGCATATCATCTGTATTGCCTCCTGATGTGCCAACTATATGCGTGAATGCATAATGAACATTATAGAAATTGAATTCAGCTGTAAATTCCGGATTTGTTGGTCCGGCAAAGAAATTGAGACAGCCGTCGACTCCAAGGATTGCATCACCCAGTTCTATAACCGGTTTGACAGGAGCAAAAACGAAGACATCATCGAATCCTTTTCCCTCAGTAAGGTCACGAAGGTGCTTTACCGGATCAATCATTTTCCCTGTATTTACATAGACCAGCTGTATCCCTTGTTCTTCAGCATGTTCTGGGGTAAACAGGCAGGCAGCTCTTGAGAGACGAGTATCATCTATATCTGTAACTATCAATAACCCGGGTTTCCTATCACAATGCAAAGCATAATCTATTGCTCCAAGTCCCATTGGACCCACCCCTGCAAGGATAGCCATCTTTCCCCCTTTTCTGATTCCCATATCATGTACATAGGTCCCCGGAGGAATATGGTAGCTTGCATGAAATGCACCTACTATGCATGACATTGGTTCTGAAAGAGATGCCGGGAAAAAAGCCTCTCCTTCGTATGGAAGAAGACAGTCAGCCTCCATAACTATTGATGGTATGATCACATTTGTTGCATCACCTCCGATAAACCGGAAGGAGTAACCTGCTGCATTCAGAGTTCCCATCTGGTTCATCGCCGGCTGGATAGAGAACTTTTGCCCGGTTTTGAATTTGTGCTGCCATTTTTTTCCAACTTCCAGAATTACCCCGGCAAATTCGTGACCTATGATTGTGGGATTAATGTGAATATCATCAGGAACCCGTTTATGATCAGCGCCCTGCAGCGCTGCTTTATGAGATGACATGCAGATGCTGTCGGAGATAACATGTGCGAGGATCTCATCATCTTTTAGTTCTGGTAATTCAAATTCTTCAAGACGAAGATCCTTCTTTCCGTATATTCTTACTGCTTTCGTTTTCATAGTTTGCTTTTTTAACCACGGAGGATCTGGTTTGAGCCCCGCGCCCTGCGCCCTGCGCCCTGTGCCATTATCCCAGCATTACCTGTCCCCCGGTAACCGGAACTGCCTGACCTGTCTCATATTCCTGATCAACAATATAAAACAGGGCCCGCATTACATCCTGTAGGGTACAACCCCTTTTCATCGGAACCTGATTTTCGTAAAACTTTCTTACATCTTCAATGTTTTTTGCTCCGGGAACTTTTCCTGTTTTCAGATACTGAACAAACAGTCCATTGTGGGGATCAGACCAGAGTGGACCTTCGTAAAAATTACCCGGGCAAATGGCATTCACCTTTATTCTGAATGGAGCCAGTTCTAGTGCAAATGACTGTGTGAGTCCTATTCCTCCGAACTTGGCCCCTGAATATGCAAAATTGCGATTGCTTCCTCTGAGTCCCGATTTTGAGTTGATCTGGATGATATCGGAAAAATATTCAGGGTTCTCCTGATTCTGGAGCTTCATTACTTCCGCTGCATATTTTGAACAATGGAAATATCCGCTATAGTTAACGTTAGTTGACTTTGAAAATGTTTCAGTATCCATTTCTTCCAGGCTGCCAGCTCTGAGTATCCCTGCATTACTTATCATTAAATCGAGCCCTCCGAATTCCCTTACTGCAGCATTGACAAGCTCTTTAACTGAAGCAGCATCAGAGACATCCGTTTTAATAAAGACAGCTTTATTGGTGGATTTTCGTAAATTCAGATTTGAAACGAATGTGCTTCCTGTCTCTTCGTTAAGGTCTGCAACTACGACATTCATGTTAATAGAGAAAAGTACTTCAGCAATACCTGCGCCAAATCCCTGGGCACCTCCCGTAACAATTGCTATTTTGTTATTTAGTTTGTTATCTGACCCTGCTGCATTTGAGATCTTTCTCCTGTAATTCTCAACCTCCCAATGATCTATGAAATCTACCTGTTCAGGAGTAAGAAATTTAATCCCACCGCAAAGGGAAGCATAATGACTGATCTTAATAAGGTCTTCATAAACATCCAGACATGCTTCCGCGGATGCGTAACTTTCAGCAATGGCAAAAACACCAAGATCCTTTATTACGAAAACTTTAGGATTGTAACCGTACTCACTTACAAAGTGAGGTAACTGATACTTGAATGAGTCAAGTATTTTTTCAGGTGTTGAGGATTGTTCAATATATAAATATCTTGTTTTACAATAGACAATAATATCAGGAGTAAGGGGCAATGAGATCTTATGAAACTCCTGCTGATTCTGATAGAATTTAGCAATCAGGGAGTTATTACGGAACCTGATGACACCCGGATGCCCGGATGAAAGAAGCAATCGTAATCCGGGGAGTACCTTACTAAGAATCGGGTTAAACGGAAGAGTCGTAATTTCATCAAGAGGAGGTACTTGTTCCCCTATTTTCTGTATTATTTCGCTGTAGATCGTTTTAATTTCTTCTGTAGTGTTCGCTCCTACAAATGATCCGTGATTCTCTAGAAAGATGATCTGAGGATCGTGTGAAAATTTTCCACGAAACTGGATAATATCTGCCTCAAGCTTCTTAAAAAGAATATAACCCGGATCGGTATATGGTACGAAAAGGGCACTGTCTCCGAAAATCTTTAAAATCAGACTCTTGGCATTTCTGCTGCAAAGGATTCCATTTATAAGGGTAGGATGGAGGTGAACAATGAATTTATACTGAATAATCTCATGCAGGGATGTCTCAACAGAGGGCCGCTTGTTTTTGCCGGGTTCAAGAATACTCAGAAACATGTCATTTTTAACCTGCTCTTCCCTGGCAGTGGGCTCGTCAGCATAACTGTTTGAAGAAATTACATGAAGTTTTTCTCTGCTGAGAGCTACAAGACCATCTTCTGTAAGATCAGCCAGTGATTGTCCGCTGGCCTTGATCCAGATTGTCTGTTCATCTTTAAAGGAAGTATTTCCGCCTCCGGCAATTACAAATTCCCTTCTGGCTCCGTAAAACTTTGAAATCTCAATCAGTTCCTTAATTTCAGGCTTCATATCAGTCTTTTTTTAAGAAATATTCAATTATTAATTGTCCGAGAGTTATCAATTCTCTCATCTGTTTAGCACTGTGGGTTCCATCAGGCAGTACATACCCCTGGCGGCCATCAGCTCTCAGGTACTGATGTGCAGCAATAACACAGGCTCCTTCCCAGGCTATTCTTTTTAACGAATCGTCAAGAGGTACAGATCCTCTGGCTGATACTGTCAGAGGGACCATTTCGGGTGTGTTATGCTCGGTTCCAAAAGTTATAATGAATCCTTTTTTATGAAAAAACTCCGCAAAATTTTTAAGAATTGAGAAATCGTTTCTTCCAGGTATTAGTTCTATACATTCAATGCCGAGGGCTTTAAGTGACAGATACAGTTTCTCAGGATCTGATTCGAACTCTGTACACTTTCCTGTGGGGTCATCGAGTAATACCGGGTAGCAGGGAATTCCGCCTGCCTTAATAATTATTCTGATGATTTTCTTTAGTTCAAGAAAAGATTTCTCATCTTCTTCCACAAATGCTCCTCCGCCACTCTTCAAAAGGTAAGAACGTATTTCATTCTCTAGTGCAGCTTCATTCAACAATCCGGTTTTGGATTTTTTACCACCATAGATTGCCTCAAGGCTCGTGAGCTGTTCTTCCGGTGAAGAATAGATCTCCATTATAGCTATCCTTAAAGCTTTTGCAATATGGCGTTCCCTTACAAGATCATGAGCATACTTAGTTTTAATTTTGTCGTACGACAGGAAAAGAGCAGGATTAACCGGACCGGTAAGTTTGTTAAGCTTGGTTATCATTGCTTTAATCTGGTCCTGGCTTGATCTTATCACACTTTTAAGCTGCTTCCTGAGCATAAATCCTGTATGAAAAGGATAGTCGAGACCTTTTCCGCTGAAATAGATTCTCCCGGGGTTATTGGGATCATTTATTCTTATCCCTTTTTTCTGTTCCTCTTTCAATAATCCTATAAATTCGATATTGAAAAGAGGAAAGATCTTATTTTCAAGGCAGCCTTTATGAAAAGAATCGTAACCGTCGGTGACATAAAAATCGTTTATGCCCAGAAGGGCAATATTTTCATCTCCGGCCATTTTGAATATAGTGGCCATATCTGAAAAAGCGCTGAATGAATATGGTGTGTGTATGTGACCGTTAGCTTCCCGATACTCAGGAACTGAAATGTTTTTTACCGCTTTGGTAAGTTTTTCCAATGTAGGAAGCTCCTCAAGAAAATTCTTTATCACTGTTTTATTTTTTGGTTTCTAATTTAAGAATTACCAGTTCAGCACATTCTTCGGTACCTTAACCAGCGATTCACAAACCCAATCTGCTTCGTGTAATTCAGAGGCCTCGAATGAGTTAGTTACTGCAAGACATCTGCATCCTGCTGATTTGCCTGCCTTTATGCCACTTACAGCATCTTCTACGACCAGGCATTCCTGGGGTTCAAGCCCTATACTTTTTGCTGCTTTAATGTAAATATCGGGAAAAGGTTTTTTATTAACTACATCCTGACCAGTAATTATTGAATCGAAGACTTTTGCAGATAAACCTATCTCTTTAAGATTCACATTCATCTTTACAGGATCAGCGCTTGTTGCCAGAGCCAGTTTAAGACCTTTCTTTCTGCATTCAGATATGAACTCATGAGCTCCGGGAAGGGGAGCTAAATTCCCTTTTACAATTATTCCAAAGATTTCATAAGCTCTGGATTTAGCCTTAGCAATATCTATTTTAACACCATAATGTTCAGCTACTCCGCCAAGGTATTTGTTTTCTCCCATTCCAACAAAAGGTTGAAAGTCAGCAGGTACTACTTTTAATCCAAGTTCCCCGAACATCTTTATTGCTGCTTTGCACATAAAAGCTTCAGAATCGACAAGAACACCATCCATATCGAAAAGGACACCTTTTATCATCTGAATAATCTCTCCAATTCCAGAATTCTGGCCCTGTCCAGCGGTCTTCTTTTTCCCGTCATTTCTGTCATAAGTGTCATCTTGGCAGCATTTTCCAGCACCTCAATTTTGTCAAAGGCCTGCAAGAGGTTTGAGCCGGTTGTAAGAATACCGTGATTTTCGAGAAGGAGAATATCCGACTTTAAAACGTTTTCAGCTACAATATCGGCGAGTGCAACAGAACCCATCACAGCATATTTAACTAATAATGGATCACCAAGAATAGCTTTTGCTTCAGCGGTAAGATTTGTATTGATTTTTGCTTTAATGGCTGTAAATAATGAGGCCATGACCGGATGAGCATGTACAATAGCGAAAACCTCCTTTTTCTTTTTATATATGGCCAGATGCATTGCTGTTTCAATTGAGGGTTTGAGATCAGGAGTAAGATTCTCCCCGAAAATGGTCACGATGGCAACCTCTTTCCACCTCATTCTCCCTTTATCTGTGGCTGAAGGTGTTATCACGATGAGCTTTTCTGATAAACGCAAACTTATATTGCCACCGGAAGTTGTTGTAAGACCATGTTTGTATAATCGCCTCATGAAACGGGCAACTTCCTTCCTTTCTGATTTATATTTTTCTTTAATTTCCATGAAAAAACTTAACTAACGATATCAATTACTCCATTCAGAACGTACCTTGGCCTGTAAGGGAATTGATTGATTCCGTTTGTATCAGTTATTCCGCTTAAAACCAGGAGGGTATCAAGTTCAGATTCAAGTCCGCATCTGACATCAGTATCCATACGGTCGCCTATAACTATTGCATCTTCTCTCTTTACACCCAGTATTTTAAGCGCGCTTCGCATCATAAGAGGATTTGGTTTTCCCACATAGTATGCTTTCTTGCCCGATGCAATTTCAATTGGCGCAATCAGAGCTTTTGTTGAAGGGGTTATTCCGTTTTCAACAGGACCACTTATATCAGGATTGGTACCAATCAGTCTGGCACCTTTAAGAACCAGGTTAACAGCAAGTTCGATTTTTTCAAAATTATAACTATGTGTATCACCCACTACCACATAGTCGGGATTGACATTATTAACTGTGTACCCTACACTGTACATGGCATGAATAAGCCCAGCATCTCCAATAATATAGGCGCTTCCGTTTGGGTTCTGACTCGAAAGAAAACTGGCGGTAGCTATTGCACTTGTATAAAAATGTTCTTCCCCGATAGTAATACCAAGTCTCTTCATTTTCTCCTGAAGTTCCCTGGGAGTTCTTTCTGGTGAATTTGTCAGGAACAGGTATTTTTTGCCTGATGATTCGAGCCAGTTAACGAATTCAGTAACACCAGGAAGGAGCTTATTCCCATGGTAAATAACTCCATCCATGTCGATTATAAATCCAGACTTACCTTTAATGTTTTCAATTACGTTTTCCATATACTGTTTTTATCAATGCAAAGATACCGATGATTTGTTGATTTTTTCTTATCCCGGAATCAGTTATTTAAAGACAATAAAAAATGCCACTAAGACACAAAGACACTAAGATACACAAAGATATGCTCAGAAGTAGTGTTCCCTTTGTGATACTTTGTGCCTTAGAGCCTTAGTGGCTAAAAATTCATTTTAGAAAACTCATCGTTTATTCCTCTGAAACCAGCTTTCTATCTTCTTTTTTGTATAAAAGATGAAGTAATGTCGGTAAAACAATCAGTAACAGTGGCAATGCAATAATAAACCCACCGATAACTGCTATAGCCAGCGGCTGATGCATCTGAGCTCCGGTTCCGACTCCGATTGCTAACGGCATCAAAGCGATTATAGCTCCAAGCGCTGTCATAAGTTTAGGCCTCAGACGCGTTGAAATTGCATAAACCAATGATTCATCAACTGAACCCTTTTCACGATTCGTCATAAACTGCTGGAAGGTGAAGATTGCATTTTCACCAATGATTCCGACTATCATAATCAGGCCTGTGTAGCTTCCTACATTTAAGGGGGTGTTGGTAATGAACAGTGCGATCAGGCTTCCTGAAGTACCAAGTACAGCAATAAACAGAATTGAACATGCTGCTCTGAAATCCTTGAAAAGGAAGAGCATCAGAGCAAATACAAGCAAGCTGGATAAGATAAGTATCATCAGAAGCTCTCTGAAGGATTTTTGCTGATCAGCATACTCACCTCCATACTCAATATGATACCCCTGTGGAAGAAAAATTTTTGATCCCAGTGTTTTCTGAATCTCCTTAATTGCACTACCAAGATCTCTTCCATTAAGTCGTGCAGTGACTATTGAGACTGATTTAAGATTATCCCTGTTTATTTCTGCCACGCCCTCTTTTAGTTTTACAGTTGAAAGGGTAGCCAAAGGTTTCAATTTTCCATCAGGCAGGAATACAAACTGATTTTTAATATTTTCAAGACTATTTATAGTACTGTTAGGATAGATCATCCTGATATTTGTTAATTGTTCCTTCTCAGGGATGCTGCCAATAATATTTCCTGCTACAAGTGTTTGCATCTGATACTGGAAAGATGCAGGAGAGAGATTGAACTGAGCTAGCTTCTGCTGATCTGGAATAACTTCAATTGTTGGTCCGGCAATAACTATTCCATTAAATACATCCTCGATCCCTTCAATCTTCTCAACCTCTGAGCCAACCTTTTTTGCCAGTTCGTTGAGGGTAGTCTGATCGCTTCCGAATATCTTTATTTCAATAGGCTGAACAGATGCCATAAGGTCGCCCAGCATGTCGCCGATTACCTGTCCGAAATCTATCTCCAGCGCAGGCTGAGTAGCCTTAATCCTTTTTCTTATATCTTCAATTACTTTAACAGTACTTCTGTCTCTTTCATCATTTAAGCGAATGAGATAATCTCCGTTATTTGGTTCAGTAATGAAGAATCCCATTTGGGCCCCTGTTCTACGTGAATAAGTAACAACTTCAGGAATTTTAACAATAATTTTTTCAACTTCAATAAGCATCTTGTCTGTTTCCTCAAGTGAAGTGCCCGGTGGTGACTTATAATCAAGAACTATTGACCCTTCATCCATTTCAGGAAGAAACCCTGTTTCCAGACGTGGAGCAATGAAAATTATTGATCCAAGTAAAAAAATTATGAAAAGGATTGAAAGTACCGGCCAGCGAAGAAAAAAACCTACCCAATTTCTTTTTTTTGTTAGTCGTGTTATCTCTATATTTCTTTCGGGAAATAATGATCTTATCTTTGAAAACCAAATGTATACAACCGGAAGTACTATCCATGTCACAAAGAAGGAACATACCAGAGTTATTACCATTGTGTTTGTTAAAACGTTGAAATAGGCTCCGGCAACACCACCCAGAAGCATAAATGGTATGAATATTACAATAGTGCTTATAGAAGAGCCAATCATTGAAGGCATTAGGTATTTAATAGCCTGATGAACAAGCTGATTGGATGGCTTATCAGGGAATTCTTCGTGTGTCCTGTGAATCTGTTCCACAACCACAACGGCATCATCAATAATTAAACCAATCGCGGCCGCAATTGCTCCAAAAGTCATAATATTCAGAGTATAGCCAATACAATACAGAACTATAATAGTAAGAAGTAGTGTTACCGGAATAACTACAAGGACTGTAGCACTTGCCCGGAATGACCTTAGAAACATAATTGCAACAAGAATTGCAAGCAATAATCCCAGCCAGAGACTGTCGTTGACACTCTTAATAGCTTTGTTTACAAAATCTGCCTGATCGTAATATAATGAGATGTGAACATCGGCAGGAAGAATTTTCTCAAGTTCTTTCTGTTTTGAAGCTACGCTTTCTGAAAGTTTAATAAGATTGGCATTAGGTTGTTTAAGAATTGCGACCAGCAATCCCTGGCGTCCGTTAGCGTTTATCCTTGTGTATTCAGTCTTTTCTCTGACGTTAACTACTGCGACATCTTTTAGCTTAATTATCCTTTTTCCGTCATTACGAAGTATTACATTTTCAATATCAGTTAAGCTATATAAGCCTGCGTCAGTAATATTAAGGTAGAGTCGTCTGTAATCTGTAAGAAATCCATTGGAGGTAATAAAGTGATTCTGGAGGAGCATATCTTTTATGATTTCCGGAGTAATCAGAAAAGTGCTCATTTTGAGCTGATTAAGTTCGACCCAAAACTCTTTTGTCTTCCCGCCAATAATTCCAACCGATGATACTCCATCAATTTGTGATAAAAACGGTTTTACCACATATGTTGCAATCAGATTAAGTTCAATTGGAGTCTTTTTATCACTTTCAATTGTGAATCCTATCACCGGAAGTATTGATGGGTTCATTTTCTCAATCTGAATTTGAACGTCAGCCGGCAGTTCATTTTTTATCTGGGAAATACGCGATTCAAGCATCTGCTGGTTGACATTAATGTCAGCTCCCCAATTCAAAAAAGCTGAAATTTCGCATGTCCCCCTGCTTGTTGTACTTCTTAATATTTTAAGATCAGGGATTTGTTTAATAGCGACTTCAAGGGGTTTGGTAACAGTTACCATCATCTTATCGACTGGCTGTTCCCCATTATCGGCTATAACTTTTAACTTTGGGAAAGTGATCTCGGGAAATAAAGAAACCTGAATCTGGCCATAAAGAAATATCCCACCTACAATGATTACTGCCAAAATTACAGATATAGGATTTTTATGAGAATGGAAAAAATTCTTCATTCTTTTATTCCTTTATTATCATTACTTTGGCTGTATCGGGCAATCCGTAATTGCCTGTCAGAACTATCCGGTCAGAAGTAAGTAACCTGGGATCGGTAATCTCCACCTCATCATTATTCTCGAAGCCTTTGCTTACAATAACCTTTATAGCCGTACTGTCATTAATAAGTTTCATTATCCAGAATTCAGTTTGTGTCTCATTGCCGAGCACTGCCCTTTTCGGAAGTATCAGAGCTTTCGAATTAGATGATTTTACCAGACTGACTTTGGAAATCAGATTTCCAGGAAGATGATGTGTATCAGATGGTTTAATAACATACCTTACAGTTTGTGACTGCATATCCATCTCAGAGAGTTTCCTGGTTATATTTCCGCTAATCCTGCTGTTATCCGGAAGAACTATAGAGCATGTTTTGTTGCTGGCAATATACTTTTCCATTTCATAAGGGACATCTAGGATAAAAACAAGACTATTTTGTTCTGAAACCACAGCAAGTTCATCGCCTTCCTGAACAAAGTCCCCTTTTCGATATGAAATAGTGCTTATTACACCCTCATTATGTGAAGTGATATTTATAAGTCCTTTAAATGATAAACTACTATCACTGCCAGTTGAATTATTTAGAGCCATGGCCTCGCGGGTTCTGATTGAGAAAAGCAGTTGCCCGGTTTCAATAACATCACCCTGATTTATAAGTATTTTCTCAATTATCCCTGTGGTAGTTGCCCTTATTATGCTTTTATTAAGGAACGTAGAAACAGCAGGCAGATCGACTGTCGATTCTACGGATTTGAATTCAACCGGGGCTATTGTAACCGGTGTTTTGACATCCACAACTTCTTCTGTTGTCTCAGTTGAATGACCACATGATATTGTCAGAGCAAATAGTCCTGAAATCAGGCAGATGGTCAGGTATTTTCTGTTTAACATTAGTTCTATTTTTAACCAGTGAATTTTTTATTTATTACGTTTTTCTTTGCGTTCTTTGCGGTTAATGGATTTCATTTTCTATATTTTTATTGTGTCAGTAGAAAATTCATTTCATTAATAACCTGAAGTTTTTGCATTTTCATCAGGTTAAGGTTTCTGGAAATATTTTTAAGATTCTTAATGGCATTAATATATTCTGTCATCTGAATATTACCGGCTTCAAGTTGTCCTTTAAGTGCATTAACGAGCTGATCGGATATTTTAAGCTGGTTTTCCATTTGAACAGATGTTTCGCTTAGCGACCTGAGTTCGTCCTTAAGTTGTTGAATTTGCTGAAAATACTGGTTGTGATAGCTGGCCTGGTACACCTGTCTGGTGTTTTCATCAAATTCGAGTTTGTGTTTTTCAATATCTCTTTGTTTCCCGTCGTAAATCGGAATATTCATTCCAATACCTGCACTGGCGCCAAAGTGATTATAAAAATTAAATGGAGTACTTGTAAGGAAACCGGCATCAGCAAACCAAGTCACTTTTAGCCGGTACCTTATATCTATTGCCGCTTTTTCATTTTCAATTTTTACACTGTCAATTTTATATTGAATATAGGAGGGTGATTTTGCAATATCAGCTTTCCCTTTTATTCCGATCTGCGGTTCTGTGAGTTCAACCCATGCTGAATCATGTAATCCGCAAAGCACATTAAGTTGCATCAGTTCTTTTCGGAATTGTCCTTTCAGTTGACTGACAAGAATAACCTGCGACTGTGTTTCTACCACAAGTGACAAATAATCGGTTTGTTTACATACCCCGTTTTTTACAAATTCAGTAACAATCTTGTTCTCTTTTTCGAACAACTCAAGAAAACTTGTATTGAACAGATAGTCATTATAAGCAGAGAATGCGATAAGATACTGATCTGTAATAGCTTTATTTATTTCGTTCGAAGTAATTCGGGTTGAATTTGCAGCATGCTGTCTTTGCAGGTTAGCCGCATTATATTGATTAGTAAGTTGTTTCTTGTTAAAAATATTCTGTGAAACTCCCATTACTGCTGTATAGTTGCCTCCACTAGTTATAACATCATCGTAGCCGAAGTTATGGGAAAAAGGGGCGTACATTAGTTGCGACCTGGCTTCAACAAATGGTTTTTTTGATGCTTTTATAAGAAGACTGTCAGAAGTTGCAGAATTGATCTGATTCCTGTATTCATTCAACAGGGGACTATTCTGAAGACCTTCCTTTAAGTAGAAATCAAGGCTATGGCTCTGGTTCTGAGCAATTAATGTAAAAAATGAAAGAATAAAAATCAGTAAAGACCTTTTTAGCATAATGGTTAACTATCAATAATTCAACACCGCAAGATATATAAAATCAGTCCCAAAATTGAAAAATAATTCTGAAGTAATCCTGTAGAATAATTTTTTTCTTATCTGACAATCTAAACACCCTTTTTATTCAGACTGATTGATTTTTTTGTTGAAAAATCTGTTTTATTCTGGTGTCCTTTGAGAGGAACTATCCGTTCGTTAATTGCATCGAGTATCCAATCGGGCTGTGGAAAGAAATATTCTTCTATCTCGTAAGCCGGAGTGATCCAATTGCGTGAACCCACAACAACTGGTGGAGCGTCGAGATCATCAAATGCCAGCTCTGTAATAGTTTGAGCCATCTCCTTGAGGAAGGAGCCACGTGAGGAGGCATCGCTTGTAAGAACTATCCTTCCGGTTTTTTTAACCGATTGCAGAACAAGCTCATAGTTAAACGGAACAAGCGACCGTGCATCAATAACTTCTGCACTTAGTCCGTATTTCTCTTTCAGGATATCTGCAACTTTCAGTGCAGGATATAATGTTGCTCCGATAGTAAGAATGGTAATATCATCCCCGGCTCTTTTAATATCTGGTTCCCCGAATGGAATTTCATAATAACCCTCAGGCACACCCCCGGTATGAAACATTTCACCGATATCATAAATCCTCTGACTTTCGAAGAATATCACAGGATCTGTACCCTGCAAAGCTTTGTTCATCAATCCTTTGGCATCATATGGTGTTGCCGGAAACACGACTTTTAATCCCGGAATATGAGCTGTAAGCGATGACCAATCCTGGGAATGTTGAGCTCCGTACTTCGAACCTACAGATACTCTGATAACTACAGGCATTTTGATAATATTCCCGCTCATTGCCTGCCATTTAGGGAGCTGATTAAAAACTTCGTCTCCACAGCGGCCAAGAAAATCGCAATACATTATCTCTGCAATAACCCTTCCCCCGCACATCCCATAACCAATGGCTGTGCCAACAATTGCCCCTTCAGATATCGGCGAGTTGAAAAGCCTTTGATAGGGGAGAGCTTCAGTTAATCCGCGGTAAACTGCAAATGCGCCGCCCCAGTCGCGGTTCTCCTCACCCCATGCTGCCAGTGATGGATCTTTATAAAAACGATCAATAACTGCTTCGAACAGACCGTCGCGGAACTGATACAGTTTAGCTTTGGATACAGGTTTGCCTTCTTTATCCTTATAAAACCTTTCTTTATTCTTCAGTGATTTTACCCTTGGGTTTTCCCCAATTGGCATAAGAACTTCAGGAGTTCCTGGTTCCATTTGATCTATTGATCCGTCAGAGAACATCATCTTTCCTATGCAGTCAGGATCCTGTTTCATATTTATCCGTGGAGAGATCTCATCGTTGATACTCAGTTTCAGCATTTGGCCAAGCAGCTCTTTTGTTTCTCTGACTGTCTCATCAAGCTGATCTTGTTTTGCAAGTCCTGCAAGAACAAGTGTTTTCCCAAAAGCTAATATTGAGTCTTCCTGTTGCCATGCTTCTACCTCCTCTTTTGATCTGTAGGAAGACGCATCTGAAGGTGAATGACCGCTTATTCTATATGTAAGAGTATCAAGTAAAACCGGTCCTTTTTTATCTTTTATTATCTGTTTTTTACGTTTGAATGCATCTATAACAGCCAGAGGGTTATAACCATCAATCCGCTCAGCATGCATCATTTCAGGATTAACTCCGGCTCCCACGCGTGCGAGGATATCATAACCCTCTGGCTGTTATAGATGCATTCAAACGTAAAAAACAGATAATAAAAGATAAAAAAGGACCGGTTTTACTTGATACTCTTACATATAGAATAAGCGG
>JANXXP010000042.1 GCA_025350595.1 Bacteroidota bacterium | reverse complement strand
TTCCGTTAATGAAGATCCCGGTTCAGATTAATGCTGTGCTTCCTTCACAACCAGTTGGTGGAATGGATAGTTTCATATTGCCTGATGCTGCTTCTGCAACGATAATCCCGGCTGCAATAAATACATTCGATAATACCGGATTGCTGGTATGGCTATACTTGTCAGTTACAGGATTCTTTCTATTAAAAATACTGATCAGTCTTATAAGTACATACAGAATAATCAGGAAAGGGACAGTTGAAAACAATGCTTTTCCTAAAATTATTATTTCGAAATATCAGCTTCCTCCATTCTCCTTTTTCCCTTTTGCTGTTATCCCTGAAGACCAATATACAAGTGGTAATTGTATGGATATTCTGGATCATGAGTTTGCCCATATCAGGCAGGGACATACTTTCGATCTGTTACTAAGCGAAATTTTTATTGCATTTCAGTGGTTTAATCCGTTTGTCTGGCTAATAAGAAGATCAGTTGTTTTAAACCACGAATACCTGGCCGACTATGTTTCCCTTTCAAAGAATAAAGGCGTAAAAGAATACCAGTACAGGCTTCTGAATTTCCAGTCAGGCATGAAAAACATATCATTAGCTCATAGTTTCAACAGCTTAATAAAAAACCGCATCATCATGATTAACAAGAAACCAACCCGTAAGTATGCTATGCTGAAGAATATTATCATTCTTCCTGCAGCAGCATTTGTAATCTATGCATTCGCAAAACCGGAATATCATTATGTTACTCCTGTTGCTAACCCAATAACTATTTACCAGTCTAAGGAAATACAACAAAAAGAAGTGAAAGGAATTATTGTTAGTGCAGATGGGAAACCTATAGAGGGAGTAAATATCACAAGTACAGGAAAATCAGCTTACATTGCAACATCAGGGAAAGATGGACGTTTTTTATTTGCCAATATAGAGGCCGATGCATCGTTGTTATTCTTTAGTAAGGGGTACAAAGCGCTTTCTCTCAAAGCAGATTTCAACAAAGAGATGAACGTGAAAATGGAATTGAACCCTGAAGAAAAGTTACCATCCGGGATTAATCCAAATTCTCCTCAGGCTCAAAGAAAAGATCCCGTCGCCGTAATAGATGGTGTATTAACCGATAAAAGCCCCAGTGAAGCCGCAAAAGATCTTGGATATAATATGGGAATCGCGAAACCCGTTTTTGGAAAAGAGGCGACAGATAAATATGGGGAAAAAGGAGCTAATGGAGTTTACGAAATAACAACAAGAAAAAAAGCTCTCGAAATGGGTCTAAAACCTAAGTTTCCACGTTTAGCTCCTGAGGACTTCCCTACATTTCAAAGCAAAAAAGTTATAGAATATTCAGCATGGGTTGCCAGTCAGGCTAAATATCCTGCAGAAGCTCAGACTAAAAAAGCTGAGGGTTGGGTATCTGTTAATTTTACTATTGAACTTGATGGTTCTATCAGCAGTGTTGTACCCACATCCGGGCTTGTCGATCCACTTCTTGTTAATGAAATAATCAGAGTTATTAAATCCTCTCCCAGATGGGATAGTCCTGTTAATAAGTCAGTTGATGAGCCATTTTCAGCGAGCCTTACTTTGAGATTTAAGTTACCTGATCAAATACTTGATGAATCTCCTTTTGTTATGGTCGAGAAAATGCCTATGTATCAACCAGGAGGAGATGCCGGGTTGCTTAGATTTATAACAAATATTACACAATACCCTGAGGAAGCAAAGAATAGAAAAATCGAAGGACGGGTAATTATTCGGTTTATTGTAAATACAGAAGGAAAAGCTGATGGCATCTCGGTTCTTAAAGGTGTTGATCCATTGCTGGATGCAGAAGCAGTAAGAGTTGTATCATTGCTATCGGGATTCAAACCCGGTATGCAGGGAGGGATACCTGTTAACGTCTGGTATATGGTACCTGTTACCTTCAAGATAACTATGAAAGAGGCTGATTTCAAAAAGACTTCTATGATTGATATACTGAAATTTCTCGGAACCACTACAGGCTACCCGCAGGAAGCAAAAAATACACAAGATACGGGTAAAGTATTTGTAATATTAAAACTTGAGAAAGGTGGTATTGTAAAGGAATGTAAAGTAGTGACTGATCCACTCGAAGTGAAGGTTCCATTAATGCCGGAAGTAGTAATTGTTGGTTATAACCCTAATACCGGACAAAATACTGCTCAAAAATTTAAAGTTGCTGGTAATGAACATCCTGCTCTTAAGGTTGAATGTGAACGGGTTGCCAGATTGCTAACAGTGAACGAAATTCCTGACTGGAACGATAAAGATCTGGAATTTGCTCTCAACTTTAAATTTGTTCTCAAATAATTATATAATCTGAGTATTTAAAACCTCGGAATTATACTGAGTTTTCACGGAGTTTTACTGAAATATTACTCAGTGACTTCCTCCGTGTAACTCAGTGTCATTCAGTGGTTAATTGTATTTTGTTTGATTTTTTTGTCTGTTTTTTTACCCGCTCTCCCATTCTCCCGTTCTCCTGTTCTCCCATTCTCCCTTTCAATTCTTAACTCTCGAAAATTTAAGGGCTTTAATCATCCAGTTTGGAAGTGACTTTTCAGGATCCCTTTTGCGGAGGTCGAAATACAGCCCAAACTTTTTCAGGATCGGCATTTTGTGAGTCTCTACAAATTCGATAAGCGTTCCATCGGGATCGGCTATATATGAGAAGTGGCCTGCTGCTTCGCCCATGTCAAAGCTATTGCCTTCGTGGCTCTTCTTACTGTCAACAGTGAAAGGGAATCCTTTACTCTCACAGAACCTCTTCAGTTCATCCATCCCACGCATGTCATAGCACAGATGAATGAAGCCGGGATCGCCCCAGAAACGGCCTTCATAGATTTTTTTTCCAGGTTTTTTTATTGCGCTTATTAGTTCTATAACGCTCTCGCCCAATACTTTGCTGAACGGACCTGCAAATGGTTTTGATCTTTTAAGAAGCACCCTCCTGAATTCATTATCTCCACCCGGAAGATCTGATAAGTCTGAGAAGATAGCGGTCTTGTCATATACTACTTCATCATAACCCAGGATTTCGCAATAAACAACTTTCGATTTCTCAATATCTGCAACACCAATTACAGCACCATAAGATCCACCAGTATCTTTTTTTTCATTCATGAACCAGTCTGTGGATTCTACTACCTGGAAGATGTTCCCATAAGGGTCCTTCATGAAAAAGGTCTTTTTACCTGATGGATCTTCAGAAAGTACAGCCGGGACCGTGATTCCTCTCTTTTGAAAATGCGCTAACGTTTCTGTAACATTCTTTGCTTTGATCTTGCATGCAATAATTCCAAGATCACCAATTCTGATATCTTCTGTAATTTTAATTGGCACCCTGCCTACATACTGCCATATCTCAAATCCTCCTCCGCTCTGAAGGTTGAGTGCCAGTACAGCATGTCTGCTTCTAGGTTCTCCTCCTGTATACGGGAGCATGAGCTTCGCTTCGGCTTCATCATCAAAAACCCGGCAATCCATACCAAATTGTTTTCTGTACCAACTCCAGGCTTCCTGAACATTCGTGACGCCAATCCCCATTTGCTGAATGCCACTTATCGTATATCTGTTCATTGTTTATCGTATTAAGTACTTTTAATTTTATCTGCAATTCTGAAAAAGAGCCATGGACAGTATCTTCGTATATGTAAGAGCATTAATTCACCTTTTCCAACAAGTATCTCCCGCTTGTTTCTTACCATTCCTCTAATAATTATTTCTGCAGCCTTTTCAGGTGAAATTCCTCCTGCCTGTCCGTCATCGAGTTTCCCGTGCTCTTTTCCGTCAGATTCTAAAGCATGAACTGAAATAGAGGTTCTGACTCTGCCCGGAATAATTACCGATGCCCTGATATTGAATTTTTTATTTTCCAGATAGAGAGTTTCAAAGAATCCATGGATAGCCTGCTTGGAAGCGGAATATGCTGAACGAAGTGGAAATCCAAAACGTCCTGATATACTGCTTGTTGCAAGAATGTGCCCCGATTTTTGTTTTACCATATATGGCAATACTGCTTTTGTAAAAGCAATTGTACCGAAATAGTTTATCTCGAAAATTTTCCTGTCAAGCCAAAGCGGTGTCTCATCAATTCTTGCTCTCTGACTTATGCCTCCGATATTAAGCAGAAAGTCAATCCTTCCTGAAGTTTTAATCTGCTTATCAACGATATCTTTTATACCGGAAGTATCTGAAAGATCAAATGGAACACAGGTAACCATTGCAGATTTTTCTCCGCATGCTTCTTTTACTCTTTCAAGGCCGGAAGGTTCATTTGATGATGCCACAACCGCAGCGCCTCTCTTAATAAAAGCGTGAACAAGTGATTCCCCGATACCTGATGATGCTCCGGTTATCCAGGCAACTTTGCCGGCAAACATTTTGTCTTTTTTCATACTATAGTTTTGCAACCTGTTCAACCAGTTCTTTATGGTTTTGTCTGAGAAGATCAAATTCTTTATCTTTATTTCTGATATAGCTTCTTATCCTGAATCCTCCGATAATTCTCCGGAACTGGAGATAGTAGTTCCAGGCAAATAATCCGGATAGGGGCAGGGTAAGAAAAATGATTATGCCAATCCCCCAGGAGGAAAAAATAAGAAGAGAAAGAATCAGGAATACGGGTAGGAAAATTATTGCAAGAATAAGAGAAAGACCATACCTGACTGATGAATGGAACTGAGGATCGCGTATTTTTCGGATCTGCAGATTAGGAATTTCAAGGAAAGTTAAATTGAATATATTTCCATAAAGATAAAGAGGGAAGGTAACAACAATGCCTATTAACCCTGCAATCAGCCACACTAATGGATGTTTCTTTTTTTCTAAAAGCCGGTAATCTATTTTTAGTGCTTTTGCTTTTTTCTTTACCTGAAGACTCAGGGAGCAAATTTTATTGTATAGATCGGAATTTGAAGTTATTAATGCATTCATCTTAGCGATCAGTTCTCTGTCTCTGAAGAACTTAGGAGATTTGATATCATCGCTGAATTTTCCGTTTATTATACTTCTTAGCTCATCTATTGCTTCGTAATCCTCTTCCGATTCGATATGCACCATATTGTTTTTCATATCATTTGAGAGCCTGGTTCTCAATTCATTCAGTGCTCTCTCCGGACTTTCTTTATATAAGCCCACAAACTCTGAAACTTCAATTGGTTTTCCATATACAACTGTAAGTACCTGTCTGAATCTGCTGTAGTTTGAATATTCCAAACCTACGGGCATGATTTTTATTTTCAGGTTATATCCTGTAGCTTCATCTGATTGGAAAGCCACCCGGCAGATCCCTTTCTTAAGTTGCCTCAGTCTCCTGAACCCGGCATGATCACCTTCAGGCAGAATTACTAATCCGTTTTTATTTTTAAGTACGTCAATAGTTTTTATGAAAATCTCATCATTCCCTTTCAGGCTGCTGAATCCGTCACGAATCCTGTAAACAGGCAGTATCTTCAGAAAATAAAGTATAGCCGCTACGACCCTCTTTTTAAAGATATCGGCTCTTGCAAGAAAAATCATTTGAGTGTCCTGTGTAAAGAGAACAGCCAGGGCGTCCATCAGAGCATTCTGATGATTAGGGGCGAAGATAAGATGGTGGTCAGGATTTATATTTTCGCGACCAATTACAATGACTTTTCTGTAAAAAACGGCATTATGCCAAAATCCGGCTACTGACTTTAACAGAGCATACCTTTTAGAATACTTCTCAATATTTTCCTTTCCCATTGAATAAAAAGCTATTTACCTGAGCCATGAAATTCAGGTCGGATGGCTTAAGGTTGTTTAGTGCAAGTTAAAGAAAAGGAAGTTTTTATGTTAAAACGTGAAGTACTTTCACAACATATTTTGAAATAATACGCTTTTATACCACCTGTTCAGAGGTCGTTGGTGTCGTCACTAAGTTTATCAATCAGTCTTCTTTCTTTCTTTGTAGGCCTTCCTGTGCCTTTATCTCTGTAAACAATTCCTCCGGCAAGTCTCACATCAAGTTTGGCTTTCTCATCAGACGGTGTCAGATCTTCAATATATAACTCAACAAGTTTTGCCCCAACACGGTTTTCAATTGGCTCAATAACACGAAAGGAATAATTAACCGGCGGTTTTTTTACTATCATAATTTCGTTTTTTAATACAACTCTGGAAGGCTTAACCTGAACATTGTTGATAAGGATCCTACCTTTCCGGCATTCATCGGAAGCTATACTCCTGGTCTTATAAAGCCTGACAGACCAGAGGAATTTATCAATCCTAATTTGCTTATTTTCTTCCATTTATTTAATGCTAATAATAAAACATAATGTGTATAAATCAGCGAATTAGGCTACCCGCTTCAGGGGGCATAACCGTCAATCTAAGAAAAGTTATATTAATACAGTGTTAATAAAAAGTTTCTCCTCCTTCAAAAGGAGGGAAACTTTAATTAATCTATATTATTACAACTCTTAAGTTTACGGCTACTGGTCATTTGGGCCATTTTTGGCAGGGTTAACCTTAGTGGTAGGAGGCACAATTTTCTGCACTTTCCCCACTTTATTAAACGCTGTCATGGTGAGTTCGGTTCCGACAAATGCAAACGATTTGATCATTTCAACAACTATGGAAATTCTTTCCTCCATGAATTTTTTTTCTTCATGGGTCCAGTTACCGAGTACAAAATCTACCTGCCCTCCCTTATGAAAACCATTTCCTATACCAACCCTGATTCTGGGATATTCATTTGTTGATAATATGCTACTGATATGAGCGAGTCCGTTATGTCCGCCGTCACTTCCCTTTGGTCTCATTCTTATACTGCCAAGAGGGATGGCTAAATCATCAGAGATGACAAGCATATTCTCAAGCGGGATGTTTTCCTTCTTGAGCCAGTAGTCAACGGCATTGCCGCTGAGATTCATAAATGTGGATGGTTTGAGAAGGATAAGGGTACGGCCCTTATATTTTATTTCGCATACAGCTCCGTAACGCTTGTCTGTAAAAGAAATATTGGATGCCGTTGCCATGGCATCCAATATTGTAAATCCTATATTATGCCGGGTATTTTTATACCCTTCACCTGTATTTCCAAGGCCAACTATCAGATATTTCATTAACCCTGATTGTTGTTAACAATAAATTTGTTCTACTCTGCTTTAGGAGTTTCTGGTGTTACTACTGCACCTTCAGCTGCTTCGGCTGCTGCTTCAGCTGCTACTTCAGCGTCAGTTTTAGCTGCTACGCGTGAGGTGGCTATTGTAAGAACCATTGACTTTTTCTGATCAAGTAATTCTATATTGGGATATGATAAATCCATGACTTTAAAACCCTCATGAATATTCAAATTGGTGATATCAACTGTAAGATGTTCAGGAAGATCCTTCGCGAACCCTTTTACTTTAAGAGATCTTCTCTTGATACTTAATTTACCACCTGCAATAACGCCTACTGAATCTCCGACAACTTTGACCGGAATATTAATTACAACAGGTTTATTTTCAAATATTTCAATAAAATCAGCATGTAAAATGTTGTCTTTTACAGGATGGAACTGCATATCTTTCAGTATAACGGTGTATTCCTTATCCTCAAGAATCAGTTTTACAAGATGTGCCTCAGGTGTATAAACCAGGTTTTTGAAACTGTTCTCATGTGCATAGAAATGAATATTAGTTTCTTTTCCATAAATGACACATGGTACGTTTCCTGATTTTCTGAGTTGTTTTGAGCTTTTCTTCCCTAATTCTGTTCTGAAAGTTCCTTTAATCTCTATTGTCTTCATTTCTCTCAAAGTTATTGTGCTACTAAATCCCGCACAGCGGGATCCCATTACACGTTTGACATTAATTTTAAAAATTGGCCTGCAAATATAGGACAAAGGAATCAGAATACAAAATTTGTACTTATCGACTGATTTGTGGTAACGGCCTGAATAGTTTTTGCAAATATATCCGCTATAGAAAGGATCTTAATTTTCTTTGAAGTATTTATGAATGGGACCGAATCGCTTACAACAAGTTCCTCAATTGCTGATTCATTAATTCTTTCAACCGCATTTCCTGAAAGAATAGGATGAGTGGCGAAGGCCCTTATACTTAAGGCGCCTCTTTCTTTCATCATATTAGCAGCTAGAGCAAGAGTTCCGGCTGTATCAACCATATCGTCTATTATCACCACATTACGACCTTCAACTTCGCCTATAATTGACATTTCTTCTATTACATTGGGCTTTTTGCGAAGCTTGTAGCATAATACCATTTCTGACTGCAGATGTCTTGAATATGCATTAGCCCTTTTTGATCCTCCCATATCGGGAGCTGATACACATAAATTAGGAAGTTTAAGATTTGCAATATATGGAGCAAATATTGCGGATCCGAACAGGTGATCAACAGGTACATTGAAAAATCCCTGTATCTGATCTGCATGAAGATCCATTGTAATTACCCTGTCAACTCCGGCGGTGCTGAGCAGATCAGCTGACAGCTTTGACCCTATTGAAACTCTTGGCCTGTCTTTCCTGTCCTGTCTTGCAAAGCCATAATATGGAATTACCGCAATTACTTTGTAAGCTGAAGCTCTTTTTGCAGCATCAATCATAAGGAGCAGCTCGAACAGATTATCAGCGGGAGGGTTGGTTGACTGTATAATAAAAACCATGCAGCCTCTGACTGATTCATCAAAGCAAGGCTGAAATTCTCCATCGCTGAAGCTTGTTACTGAACTTTTCCCGAGTTCTATCCCCAGATTATCTGCAATCATCTTAGCCAGATGCTGAGAAGACCTGCAGGAAAAAAGTTTCATAGGTGCGGTTCCAAACATTTTCCTGTAATTTTAGCTGAATAATATGTCGGTTAATAATAAATACAAAAGTAAAAAATCCTTCTGAAATCAGGCTTCGTTTGAAAAAATGTTAATAGATTCTTCTATGTAGTTCAGTATCTCATCTCTTCCTGTTCCTTTCACAGCGGATGAGACAAAAGAAACCGGTAATGAATCCCAGTTTTCAAGCATTATAGTGTCATATTGAGCCAAAGATTCTTCAAGAACAGTTTTGGTAAGCTTATCACTCTTTGTAAAAACTCTTGCAAAAGGGATTTCATTATTCCCAAGGAACTCCATGAACCCGAGATCTGATCGCTGTGGTTTTAGTCTTGAGTCAAGAAGAACAAAAAGGCACATCAGATTCTCCCTTTTCATGATATAATTTTCAGTTGCTTTGACCCAATTCTCCCTAAGTTTAATTGGTACTTTAGCATAGCCATAACCCGGAAGATCTACCAGGTACCAGCTTTCATTTATATAGAAATGGTTTATAGTCCTTGTTTTTCCAGGCTGAACTGATGTTTTTGCAAGTTTCGACCATCCGGTCAGCATATTTATCAGGGAAGATTTTCCAACATTTGACCGGCCGATAAATCCAAATTCAGGCTTCGCTGTCAGTGGACACTCTTTCAATGTAGGACTGCTTTTAACGAAGCTTGCCGAACGGATTATCATGATTACTTGTTATTTAAGGTCATTATATGGAAGTTCAATTTTCTTGTAAATCAGATAATTATTGTTGAAATTTGTAAGTACCTGTCCAATTACACCAACTGATCCGGCTTTTGGAGATCCGGTTTTTTTGAGATCCAGATAAGCAACACCTTTAACCGCTTCAATTCTTTTACACCGGGTGCTGTCAAAAGCCCCATTTGTAAATTCTCCCCTGTAGAATTTCACCCAGGCTGATTTGTTTGACATCTCCAGAGTTATCCTGTAAACACCTTTTTCTTTGTATTGATCCTGAATTCCGACTTTAAGTATAGGATATCCTTCGACAAGTTTACCTTCAGGAGTGAACTCCTCGAGATAAGTTGTTCTGAAACCTTTGCTATAGCCAAGTTTGGCTTTGATCTTTCCGTTCCTGTAAAACTGTTTCTGAATTCCATCTACAGTATCATTCTTATATGGTGTTGTGCGGAAGACCTCTCCCTGTTCGTATAGCCAACGTGCAGAATCTTCCCTCAAACCATTATGATACCAGAATGTCTGTCTCACTTTACCACTCTGGTAAAAAGATTTCATCAGCCCTTCTCTTATTCCGTTTTTAAAGGTAACCTCTTTGATCTTCAGCTGACCGCTCATGTATTGTTTTATACCCGTATAACCTGTATCGGGAACAGATGTTGTATCTATAACAGTTTGTATATCATTCTTAACTGTTCTTTTCCCATTACAGCCAGTCGTCAGCATCAGGAACATAATTACTATAAGTGACCCGGAAAATATTTTCATTGAATTCTAAAATTTAATTAAAATCTGATTAAGTATATTAACTATTTTACTATATCGCAAAGATTTTGAGTAACTTAACTTACTTGTACTTTAATTCAAAAATCCTTTTTAACACGTTGTTTCAGGGGTTAAAACGGAGCTTCACTGTTTAATCACTCCGTGTTTCTTCCTCCGTGCCACTCCGTGTCTTCCGTGGTTTATATTACTTTTTTAATATGGATTCTCAGCATTAATAAATATTTCAAGCAGTTTCGCTTTGTCAACAGGTTCGAGGATAACTTCCTTTATCATTGCCGGAAGAAGAACAGTCTCCCCTTTTATTACTTTTTCTGAACTTTCGTCCCAGCGGATCAGGAATTCGCCTTCGATACAAATGTACACAACAAATGAGTCATTTAAATAATATTCTTTTCTGACTGGTCCGTTCAGACTGATAATATTAGTGTTGAAAAATTCGCAGCTGACCAGGTTTTCAGTTCTTCCCTGACTCGGATTAATTGTGATTTTGCTTTTTCCTGTTGCGGTAAAATCAATAGCATCAAGAGCCAGATCAGTATGCAATTCTCTCTTTTCTCTCCCTGAACCTTTTCTGTTCCAATCGAATATCCTGTAAGTAATATCTGAAGTTTGCTGAATCTCAATCAGAACGTTACCTGCGCCAATTGAGTGCACTCTTCCGGCAGGGATAAAAAAGGTATCCCCGGCTTCCGGATTTTCCACATTTAACAGGTCAGCCATTTTTCCGTTACCGAGAGATTCGAAGTACATTTCCTTTGTAACGCCTTCTTTGAAGCCGGTGAATATCTTTGCATTTTTTTCATTTTCGAGGATATACCACATTTCGGTTTTCCCATAAGCCTGATGTCTCTCTCTGGCAAGATCATTTCCCGGATGAACTTGTATTGAAAGATCTTCTTTTGCTTCGATAAACTTAATGAGGAGCGGAAATTCGTTTCCGAACTTTTCATATATCGCATCGCCGGTTATGTCACCCATATAGACCTCAATAATCTCCTCAATGTTGTTTCCTGCAAGAAAACCATTGCTGATTATTGAGAGATCATCAGCAATTGCAGATATTTCCCAACTCTCACCTATATGATCGGATCCGATGTCCTGTTTATTATAATGGTCAACCAGGACCTTTCCGCCCCATACTTTCTCTTTTAATATTGTATCAAACTTTAATGGATATAGTTCTGACATTTTGTATGTTTAAAATTCATAATCAATAATTGCCTTTGTCTTTTCAATATACGATCCTTTACTAATTGCTTCCTGATGCTCGTCACTCACCTGGTATTTTTGAAGATCTTCCTTAGATCTGAAAACTGAATCTATAACGAAGTCCCATGCAAAGTCAGCTTTGTTGAAGTTAATACCAGTTCTGAATTCAATTATGTAGTTTAATTTGCGACCTAATGGAGAAAAAATCTCTTCCATTTTTTTCAGCTGTTCCTTTTTTGTTTCTGCTTCTGAAGTCAGTTTGAAGAATACAATATGTTTTATCATGAATAATTTATTTCTCGCAAAGACGCTAAGACGCAAAGTTTAAAACTTGTTCTATTTCTATTTATTACTATTTTTGATTATTAATTGTGCAAAATTATACAAATATGTTGATAGTAGGAATAGCTGGAGGAACAGGGTCGGGAAAAACAACGGTTGTAAGAAAAATCATGGAAGTGTTTCCTAATGATGAGGTTATCGTAATTCCTCAGGATTCCTACTATAAGGATAACAAAGATATATCCCTTGAAGAGAGGCAAAAAATTAATTTTGACCATCCCGATTCCGTAGAATTCTCTTTGCTGATCGATCATCTTAAACAGCTTAAAAAAGGAAAATCTGTTGAGATGCCAATCTATTCCTACCTGACGTGTTTAAGGGCAAAAGAGACAATCCCAATTAAACCATCAAGAGTTGTGCTTGTTGAAGGGATCCTTATTCTTACCGACATTGGATTGCGTGACATACTGGATATTAAGGTGTTTGTTGACGCTGATGCTGATGACAGGCTCGGACGGGTTATTCAAAGGGATATTATTGAACGTGGACGTTCAGTACTTAAAGTGCTTGAGAGATATCATGATACGGTAAAACCGTCACATCTGCAGTTCATTGAACCGTCTAAAAGATATGCTGATATTATAATTCCACGGGGAGGTGAAAATGAAGTCGGAATAGAGGTGTTGATATCGATAATTGAAAAGCATTTATTGCAAAGTAAATCATAAAATTATGCTAGATAACATTAAAGTTGAGGATATCCTTTTCCTCGATATTGAAACTGTCCCGACTGTATCTTCACATGAACTACTGGATACAAAAATGCAAGCTCTCTGGAACAAGAAGTCGAAGCAGTTCAGAACACCTGAACAAACTCCGGAAGAAGTTTATGAAAGAGCCGGAATCTACTCTGAATTCGGAAAGATTATCTGTATCTCAGTTGGAGTGATAAAGGAGAAAAATCCATTTAGTCTCAGGCTCAAATCGTTTTTTTGTGACGATGAAAAGTTATTGCTTTCTGACTTTGCTGCAATGTTAAAGAAATTTACAAAAACAAACAGAGATGCAACACTTTGTGCTCACAATGGTAAAGAATTTGATTTTCCATATATAGCTAGAAGAATGATTATTAACGGACTCCTCATTCCTGAAATCCTTGATAATGCAGGCAAGAAACCATGGGAGGTTAAATTGCTGGATACTATGGATCTTTGGAAATTCGGTGATTATAAGAATTATACTTCACTCGAACTTCTTACAACAATTCTGGGTATTCCTACTCCCAAAGATGATATCGATGGCAGTATGGTTGCAGGCATTTATTATGGTGAAAACGATATTGAAAGGATAGTCCGTTATTGCGAGAAGGATGTCCTGGCAATTGTACGGGTAATGTTGAGGTTTTTGAATCTGTCTAAGATTGATGATGATAAGATAGAGTCGGTGACTTTTTCTTAATTATATGCCCTCTGTTAACTTTTTGATGCTTCGTACAACCTCTTCCGGTTGATCAGCATGTATCCAGTGACCTGCATTTGATATTTTTATTATTTCTGCTCCCGGGAAAATTTTCTTAATATCCCTGAAATCAGAAGAGGGGAGGTAATCAGAATCTTCTCCCTGAAGAAATATAACAGGAAACCCCGTAATCTGTTCCCCCATAAATGAACTGCGGTCAATGCCTTCCATTATTTTTCCAAGGTTTTCAAACAGAGCTTTGGCATTTAACTTCCAGGAAAAAGAATTACCTGGATTCCTCTGAAGATTTTTGAGTACAAAACCTATTTCCTTTTCAGAAGAAATCTTTTTCTTCAGAATAATTTCTGCCTCACCACGTGTGGAAATCCCAGATAAATCGACGGAAAGTACAGCCTCTAAAATATTTTTATGCTTATTAAAAGCTTCATTTTTGTTGTTTTCATTAACAAAAGGTGAGATATCTGCTATAAGAAGACCATCTATCATTTCCGGCCATTTGAGGGTAAAGGATATTGCAGTTTTACCGCCCATGCTATGACCAACCAGGAAAAATTTATGAAGTTTTAAATCAATGGCAAGTTCATGAAGATCATCTCTCATTGAATTATAATCATGTGTTTTGTCATGAGATGACTGCCCATGATTTCTCAAATCGGGTAAATAAACTGTGAATTTATCACTCAGACTTTTTGCAATCGATACCCAATTATCTGACGATCCATAGAGGCCATGTAATATTATCAGTGGCGGCCCGTTCCCATATTTCCTGTAAAAGAGTTTCATATTATCATATCAGACAATCAGACAAGCTGACGTTTATACATCTGAATCGTATTTTCAAGTCCAAGATAGAGAGCATCGCAAATAAGTGCATGTCCTATCGATACTTCATCCAACCATGGTATGTTCTGCTGAAAATATCTCAGATTTTCAAGATTGAGGTCGTGTCCGGCATTTAACCCTAAGCCTCTTTCACGAGCAATTTCTGCAGCCTTAATAAACGGCTCAAGTGCTTCAGCTGCATTTTGACTGAATCCGGTTGCATAAGGTTCGGTGTATAGCTCAATCCTGTCAGTTCGGGTTAATGCAGCATTCTCGATATTAACCGGATTGGTATCAACAAATAATGATGTTCTTATCCCTTCTTTTCTGAATACAGAAACTATATCGGTAAGAAAGATCTTGTTCTTCAAAGTATCCCATCCTGCATTTGAAGTAATTGCATCGTGAGGATCTGGCACCAGGGTAACCTGATCAGGTTTTACACTGAGAACCAGAGCGATAAAATCATCTGAAGGGTATCCTTCAATATTGAATTCAGTTGTTATAATCGACCTTATTTCAATAACATCACTATATTTAATATGTCTCTCATCAGGACGTGGATGAACAGTTATTCCATCTGCTCCGAAAAGCTGGCAATTTATAGCTGCATTAAGAACATTTGGCATGTTTCCGCCCCTTGCATTTCTCAGAGTTGCTATCTTATTGATATTAACGCTTAACTTTGTCATTATAATAAAAGTAAAAATTTTACGTATTTTAATTATTCGGCAAAATTACAACAACTGGTTTTTTTATTACTATATTAGTTGAAAATAATGGTTTGTATGGTTGCAAAAGACTTAATATCAGAAGCTATTCCATCTCTGAAGACCTCTGATCTTGGTCAGACTGCTTTAAACTGGATGGAGATCTTCAGGATATCGCATCTGCCAATAGTAAATAATCAGGATTTTCTTGGATTGATCTCTGATACAGATATATATGACATGAATCATCCTGAAGAACCAATTGGGAATCATACTCTGACGTTGTTTAAGCCTTATGTTGACTCTGAGCAGCATATCTTTGAAGTTATCGGACTTGCATCAAGGCTGAAGCTGACAGTTGTTCCTGTTCTGGATAATAAAAATCACTATAAGGGTGTAATAACAACGACCGATCTTATAAGGCATCTTGCAGGCCTCTCATCGTTGGATCAACCTGGCGGAATAATAGTACTTGAACTTATTGAAAGAGATTATTCTCTTTCTCAGATTGCACAGATTATTGAGGGAAATAATGTTAAAGTCCTCAGCATGTATATTACTTCCCCCCCTGAATCTACAAAACTGGAAGTAACAATCAAAGTAAACACCAGGGATATGACATCGGTTATAAGGACTTTCGAACGTTATAATTATGATGTAAAGACCTGGATCTCCGATAATGACTCAGCAGACAATTTCTATTCCGAAAGGTTCGATCATCTTATGAAATATCTTAATACCTGACCTCATGCTGGAGAGAGTTGCAATATACAGTAAGGATAATAGCTTAAAAACCCGGGAAGGAGTCAGCAGGCTTGTTACAGAGTTCTGCAAGCGGGGAATAAAGATGCAGATCTACCAAAAATCGGACGATCCGGTTATTTGTCCTGGTGGACAATTAATCGAACGGTTCAGCGACCTGTCTGAGATTTCAGGGTTGCCTGAACTGGTTATAAGTGTTGGTGGCGATGGTACTTTCCTTGAGACAGTTCTTAAAGTTATACATATGGGAATCCCCGTTGCAGGGGTAAATACCGGGAGGATGGGTTTCCTGGCAAATATTTCTGAAGAAGAGATAAGTAACTCAATAGATTTGTTATGCGATGGAGAGTATGAAATAGTTGAAAGGTGTCTTCTTGAAATTTCAAAACCTTCCCAATTATTTAATGGAGACTCCTCATCGGCACTAAACGAGATTACTATTCAAAAGGCCGACCTCAGCATGATAACAATAAATGTATTTGTAAATGATATCTACCTTAATACTTACTGGGCAGATGGATTGATTGTATCTACAGCCACAGGTTCAACTGCATATAACCTGAGTGTCGGGGGGCCTATCTTATCACCTGAGGATGGGAGTATTATTATTTCCCCGATTTCGCCTCATAATCTTACAATCAGACCAATTGTGTTGTCGGGAGAAAGCCGGCTGAGGATGGTTATGGAGGGAAGAAGTAAAGAATATCTAGCCACCTGCGATTTCAGATCTAAGCGTATGCCGTTCAGTGAGGAAATTCAAATTGTACGTGCGCCTGTTAAGCTAAAAACAGTAATGCTGAAGGGCATGGATTTCTATAGTACCCTCAGAAATAAGCTGATGTGGGGCGCTGACCGGAGGAATTGAAATATTTATTATATTTACACCATTAAAAAATTGAATGCCATATGAAACGGGCCATTATTGTTATATTTCTTTTATACCTTATGGTTACATTTTCTCAGGCCCAGGAATTGTGGAAGGTAAGAAGGTATGAATTTGGTTTAGGCTTTGGACCTTCAATGTTTTTTGGTGATATCGGAGGTTATTCAAAAACAAAAAATATTCTTGGATTAAAAGATATGAGTTTCCTTCAAACAAGGTACGATTTTAATTTAAATGCAAAATATCGTATTACCAGAGAAATAAATATAAGGTTCAGTTTTACGCAGGGGCTACTTCGTGCTACTGATTCCCGCGGTTCAAATGCGGCCAGAGGATTTGATATTTCCACTTCAATTATTGAGCCTGCTATTTTAGGAGAATATTATTTTATTAAGAATAATGTTGAAGGAGATTATTCATTTGTTAAAGGCCGGAATGGGTTTTTAAGTGGGATTTTAAGTACCCTTGATGTGTATGCCTTCACCGGTTTAGGCGGGCTTATTTATTCCTCAACTCCAAATGCTCTGCTTAAAGCCAAAGAGCTTGAAATGGGGATAACCCCCGGCGGATTTACAGGTGTTGTCCCGGTTGGGGTTGGCGCTTCATTAGCGTTTAATTCAAGTTTTAGTTTTGGTCTCGAATTAGGGGGTAGATATTCATTTTCAGATAATCTTGATGGTTATACATCACAATTTTCCAGCTCAAAAGACGTTTACTATTTTTTGAATTTAACAGTCTTGTATAAAATGAAGACTACCAAGCAAGGTTTTCCAACCTTCAGAAAGTAAAGAGCTGGATCACATTTAATGAAAAGATTACATTTATTTTTGTTGATTTTTTGTCTATCTCTCTCTTTGTCAGGACAGAGAACATCTGATTATGGAATTTTTGGAGGAGTTTCATCTTATCTTGGTGATATTAATCCCACCAGACTTTTATATTCACCAGGACCTGCCGGAGGATTGTTCTTCAGGTACAATCTTAATCCCAGACAAGCACTAAAAGCCAGTATATTATTAGGTAGAATAAGCGGGACTGACCTGGATTTCAATAATGATTTTCAGAAAGCCAGGGCAGCGTCTTTCTCCGGAACAGTTGGAGAGTTCTCCGGACAATTTGAATTCAACTTTTTACCATATACAACAGAGGGGAAACCATGGACCTTTACTCCCTATATAGCTGCAGGACTGGGAATTGCATTAACCAGTACAAAAGTCTTCGCATACATTCCTGTCATCCCCTTTACATTTGGTTTAAAGATGAATATTTATAAAAATTTGGGATTGGAAGCAGAATATGGTTTTCGTAAAACATTTTATGATAACTTTGACGGCTTAAAAGATTTGGTGGCCCCGAATGATGTTGCCTGGATTCATAACAATGACTGGTATACCTTTACCGGAATATCAGTTAGCTGGAAATTCTATAGCAAATCGCTTAGTTGTCCGGTTTATAATGATGTGGTTTCCGATAGAAAACGCTAGGTTATGCTGTTAAGAGAACAGATAAATACAGATAAATTGCCTTCACATGTGGCAATAATTATGGATGGAAATGGCAGATGGGCAAGACAAAGGGGCCTTGAAAGAATCTTTGGACACCAGCAGGGAGTGAAAGCGTTAAGAGAAGTGATTGAAACTGCAGCGGAATTAGGAATCAAATATCTTACTCTCTACGCATTTTCAAATGAAAATTGGGGAAGACCAGATGATGAGGTAAATGCGTTAATGGGAATAATGGTACAATCTCTTAATAACGAGACTGAAACTCTCTTGAAAAATAATATTCAACTGAAGGCAATCGGAGATTTAAACAGGCTTTCCGTGGATGTAAAGGAAAGGCTGAATGAAACTATCAAAGTTACATCAATAGGTACCGGACTTAATCTTGTGGTTGCTTTAAGTTACAGTTCACGTTGGGAAATTACTGAAGCTGCCAGAAGGTTGTCTGCTGACGTAGCTCTTGGAAAACTTAAACCTGATTCAATTTGTGAAGAGGTTTTCGAAAAGTACCTCACTACATATGGTATCCCCGATCCTGAATTATTGATCAGGACAAGTGGTGAGTTGAGAATAAGTAACTTTCTGTTGTGGCAGATTGCATATACTGAATTATACTATACAGATAAACTTTGGCCTGATTTTGGTAAGGAGGACTTTTATAATGCTATAATTGACTTCCAGAAAAGAGAAAGAAGATTTGGAAAAACGAGTGATCAAGTTTTGGAAAAATAATGAAATAATGGTGATTAGAAGATTTAAGCTGGCTTTTATAGCAATATTCCTGACTCTTGTGAGTCTCTCTCTTTCTGCTCAGGAGAAGCAGGAGATAGTCGATTTCATGGGGTCCACTGATTATGTTATTGGCGGAGTTTCAGTTACCGGAGTCCGGTTTCTCGATACAAATGCTCTCATTGGTCTTTCAGGTCTTAGATTAGGACAAGAAGTAAGTATTCCCGGAGATGCTATTACAACTGCTGTACAAAAATTATGGCAGCAGGGTTTATTTTCTGATGTTAGAATTTCAATTGCTAAAATTATATCAGATTCTGTTTATCTTGATATTTTCCTGCAGGAGAGGCCAAGAGTTTCCTCAGTCAAATACAATGGAATGAGAAAAACAGAAACAGATGATCTTATAAAAAAGATTAATCTTCCTGTAGGTTCCCAGATAACTGCATATTTACTTAATAGCGCAAAAAAAATAATTAAGGACCATTTTATTGAAAAAGGGTATTTAAATACTGAGGTTGATTTTATTCAGAAAATGGATCCTGATCAGCCCAATAATGTTATTCTTAGTATCAATGTGAAAAAGAATGAAAAAGTCAAAATTGGAGAGATTTCGTTTGTCGGAAATGAATTTTTCGAAACTAAAAAGCTTCGCAGACAATTAAAAGACACGAAGAAAAAAAATCTTAACTTTTTCCGTGCTTCAAAATTCATCAGTGAGAAATTTGAAACTGATAAAGAAAAACTAACCACCTTTTATAATGATAACGGATTTAAGGATTTTACCATTCTTTCCGATTCAATATATACAATTTCTGAAAACCGCATCGGTCTTAAGATAAGAATTGATGAAGGGAAACAGTACTTCCTCAGGAATGTTGGCTGGGTGGGAAACAGTGTTTACAGGAAGAATGATCTTGAGAAAGTTTTTAATGTTAAGAAAGGAACAGTTTATAATCAATCACTTATTAATGACAGGCTTAATGGTTCTGCTGGAGCGCAGGATGCAGTAAGCTCATTATATCAGGACAATGGTTACCTTTTTTCACGGCTTACTCCGGTTGAAGCTAAAGTTGATCACGATTCAATCGATCTTGAGATCAGAATATATGAAGGAGATCAGGCTTACCTTAATAATGTTATTATTGCAGGTAATACCAGAACCAATGAACATGTCGCCCGTCGTGAGCTCTATACAATGCCAGGCGATCTTTTCAGTAAGGATAAAATAATGCGTTCTATCAGGCAATTAGGGGTTCTCGGCCATTTTGACCCGGAGAAGATAAACCCTACTCCACTTCCTGATGTTACTAATGGAACTGTTGATCTGCTTTATAAACTTGAAGAAAAGGCGAACGACCAATTCGAAGTATCAGGCGGTTGGGGAGCCGGAATGCTTGTTGGTACAGTGGGGGTGAGGTTCAATAACTTCGCAATGAGGCACTTTTTTGATCTCAAGGAGTGGAAACCTTACCCATCAGGTGATGGACAGTCAGTAAGCATCAGAGCTCAGTCAAACGGACGAATTTATCAGTCATATAATATTTCATTTATTGAACCCTGGCTGGGTGGGAAAAACCCGAATTCATTTACAGTATCTCTTTTCAGATCGCTCATGACAAACGGGAAAAAGAAAGGTGAGGATGGACTGCAGTCTATGATTATTGATGGGGCAACAGTTGGTTTAGGGAAAAGACTTACATGGCCCGATGACTATTTCTCCTTATATGGGGAACTAAGTTATCAAAAGTACAACCTCAATAACTATAATGTTTACAGGTTTCTTTTTGAAAACGGACAATCAAACCTGTTGAGTCTTACAGCAAAACTGACCAGATTCTCAACAGCTCCAAACCTTATTTATCCAAGAAGCGGATCTTCATTTACCCTGGCTGTTCAGGCGACTCCTCCTTATTCATTGTTAAGCGGACAAAATATGAAGGATGCTCCGGATGAGGTAAAATATAAATGGATTGAATTTCACAAATGGACATTTAAAGCAGATTATTATTACCCTATAACTAAAAATGATAAAATGGTTCTCAATGCCAAGTTCGCTTTTGGTTACCTCGGGCATTATAACAATGACATCGGCCCATCTCCATTTGAGAACTTTTATGTTGGAGGAAGCGGGATGACAGGTTACAGCTTCTATGGACGTGAAATAATTTCGCAAAGGGGTTATATCGATGGATCACTTACACCAAATGATCCAAAAAGAGGCTCTCCTTCAGGAAACGTATATTCAAAAATAACATTTGAACTCAGATACCCTGTATCACTTAACCCGCAGGCTACTATATATGGTACAGCATTTCTTGAAACAGGACGAGCCTGGTATCAGCTAAGTGAATTCAATCCATTCAAGATGAACAGGGCTGCAGGCTTCGGTGTAAGGGCAAACCTCCCTATGTTTGGATTACTCGGAGTTGACTGGGGATATGGTTTCGATGCTGTTCCTGAACCTGGCACATATTCAAATGCAAATCACGGACAATTCCAATTTGTTATAGGTCAGCAGTTCTAATTATGTAAAAATTAAATTTATAATCATGAGGAAAATAGGTGTTTTATTAGTAATGTTTATTCTGACTTCGGCATTGGCCACTGCTCAGAAATATGCTTTTGTTGATTCCGAATATATCAGGAAGAATATACCTGCTTTTACTACCGCACAGGATCAGCTTGATAAGCTTTCGAAACAATGGGAAAAAGAAGTTGCTGATGGTTATGCTGTTGTTGAACAAATGTATAAATCATATCAGAATGAAACAGTTCTTCTATCTCAGGATATGAAGACAAAAAGAGAGGAAGCAATTATTGTCAAAGAGAAGGAAATGAAAGATCTTCAGAATAAGTACTTTGGAATGGAAGGCGAACTTTTCAAAAAAAGAGAAGAGTTGGTTAAGCCAATCCAGGATGAAATATTAAAAGCTATAAAAGAGATAGCAGTTGAAGGATCTTATGCTGTTATTTTTGATACGTCTGCAGGAGGTAACATCCTGTTTGCCAACCCTAAATTTGACATCAGCGACCAGGTTCTGCAAAAATTAGGTTATAAAAATTAATTAATTACTTTTGCACTTATTGTTTAATAAAATTACTAAAATGAAAAGATTTATTGGAATAGCGGCTCTTACAATTTTTGTTTCACTGGCTGGCCATAATGCAATGGCTCAAACATTTAAGTTTGGTCATGTCAACAGTGATCAACTCATTCAGGCATTACCGGAGTTTGACTCAGCAAATGTAAAACTCGAGAAATTCCGCAAGGAACTTATTAATGCCCTGGAACTTATGTCGGTTGAATTGAATAATAAGAGTGATGCTTATAATAAGGAGAGCAAAAACCTTACCGACCTTGTTAAAAAAACAAAGGAACAGGAACTGGTTGATATGAACAAAAGAATTCAGGATTTTCAGACAAATGCTCAACAGCAATTGCAGGACAAGCAGGTAGAATTCTTCCAGCCTGTTTATGCTAAAGTTGACAAAGCGATAAAAGATGTTGGTAAAGAAAATGGTTTTCTCTATATTTTCGACGTGGCAAAAGGAGCTCTTCTGTATTTTGATGAGACAAAGAGCACAAATGTTATGGCCCTGGCTAAAGCAAAACTTGGATTAAAATAATTCAGATATTTTATTACGGTGACCATCCGCCAGCTGGCAGATGGTCATTTTTTTTAATATATAAATAAAGTGAAAGAACAGCCAATCGGAATTTTCGATTCAGGTGTCGGAGGTCTGACAGTTGCACACGCAATTAAGCAGATTTTACCAGACGAAAGCCTTATCTATTTTGGTGATACCGCTCACCTGCCCTACGGAGATAAATCAGCTGAATCAATACGGTTTTATTCTCATCGTATTACTGAATTTCTGCTGGAACACAATTCAAAAGTTGTTCTTGTTGCATGTAACACTGCCTCAGCATCTGCATTTGACTCTCTTAAAGAGGAATTTAAGGATAAGACAATTCTTATTGACGTAATTGACCCTATTGTTAATTACTTGGGCACAAGGCATTTTAATAAAATCGGTGTCATTGGAACAAAGAGGACTATAAGTTCATGCACTTATGAAAATAAGATAAAAGAAAAGTCTCCGTCTACTTCAGTTATTTCAATGGCTACTCCATTGCTTGTGCCAATGATAGAGGAGGGATTTATCTTCGACGACATTAGTAATGCTATTATCCGCAGTTATCTGACGAATGAATCACTATCCGGAATACAAGCTTTAATTCTCGGATGTACTCATTATCCTATTATAAAAAATCAGATCAGTAAGTTTTTTAATTTTAATGTTGAAGTAATTGATTCAGCAAGGATTGTGTCGATGATCCTTCGTGAGACTTTGGAGAAAAACCATCTTCTGAACGATTCCGGAATAGTAAAAGATCAATTCTTTATTTCTGACTACACCGACTATTTTGAGAAAATTGCCAAAATGTTTTTTGAAGGTGAAATAAACCTGAAGAAAGCCGATATCTGGAGTTAAGATTTACTGATCCCCTTGATTGCCCCCCAACCCCTCTAAAGGGGCGCTTACCCGCGTAAAATATTGAATATTAATAATATATGCAGAATTAACCCCCCTTTAGGGCCGCAGGGGGGGTAAAAAACAAGAAATGACTGTAGGGACAGGGAGGTAAAAAACCAGGTAATAACAGGATGATGTGAGAAAATGAAATGACGTATCATGCAAACATGATCAATATCATACTCAAAAATATTAATTTATACGATTTTCGAGTGTTTTAAAGTTAATTTTGTGCTTAATAAGTAGTTACTGGTTTCAGGTATTGAGTTTTTTAACAAACTAAAAAATATCATGGGTAAAAGATCACGTGTTATCGAAAGAGAAGAAGTTGTCATCCGGTTTTCGGGTGATTCGGGAGATGGTATGCAGCTTACTGGTACCTTGTTCTCCGATACCGCAGCCTTATTCGGTAATGATTTGTCAACCTTTCCAGATTATCCTGCTGAGATTCGTGCTCCACAGGGAACCGTAGGCGGTGTTTCAGGCTTTCAGGTTCATTTGGGACATTCGGAAATAAATACTCCGGGAGATTATTCTGATGTTCTGGTGGCAATGAATCCGGCTGCTATTAAAGCCAACGCCAAATGGATTAAAACCGGTGGTACGGTAATTTATGATGAAGGGAATTTTACTGAAAAAAATATAGAGAAGGCAGGTTATTCAAAAGATCCGATTAAAGAAGAAAGACTTGATGGTTACAATATTATAGCAGCTCCTATATCTGCTTTGGTGAAAGAGGCTTTAAAAGATTTTGGACTTGATCCAAAGTCTGTATTAAGGACAAAAAACATGTTTGCCCTGGGAATGGTTTACTGGCTTTTCGATCGTAAACTTGACTATACTGAGAAATATTTTGAAAAGAAGTTTCATAATAAGCCTGGTATGGCAGAAGCAAATAAAGTTGCACTGCGTGCCGGATATTATTATGCTGAAACAATTGAAGCCTTATCGTCTACATACAAAATTCTTCCTGCATCAATAGCGAAAGGCACTTATCGCAATATCGCAGGGAACGCAGCTACAGCCTGGGGATTTTTAGCTGCATCTGAGAAATCGGGGTTGAAAATTTTTATAGGTTCGTATCCAATTACACCAGCTACAGGGATACTGGAAGAATTAGCTGCCCGTAAAGATCTTGGAGTTAAAAGTTTCCAGGCTGAGGATGAAATAGCAGGTATTTGTACATCACTTGGAGCCAGCTTCGCCGGAAACCTTGCAATAACTTCTACCTCCGGCCCCGGACTGGCACTAAAGTCAGAAGCCATTGGACTGGCGGTTATGGCAGAACTTCCGATAGTAATTGTCAACGTTCAGAGAGGTGGGCCTTCAACCGGACTTCCAACCAAGACTGAACAGGCCGACCTCATGCAGGCTCTGTATGGACGTAACGGGGAATGCCCGGTTGTTGTTATCGCAGCCAGCACACCTTCTGATTGCTTCCATTTTGCTTTTGAAGCAGCAAGAATTGCAGTGGAACACATGACACCCGTTCTTCTTCTTTCAGACAGCTATCTAGCTAATGGTACAGAACCATGGAGAATCCCAAGTATGAAAGATCTTCCGAAAATTAACCCTCCATTTGCTGACAGAAGTGAGATTCCATTTTTGCCATATAAGCGTGATGAGGAAAAACTAACCAGATCATGGGCAGTTCCAGGCACCCCTGGTTTGGAACACAGGATTGGCGGTCTTGAGAAAACAATTAAAGGAACCGTTTCTTATGTTCCTGAAAACCATGAGTTTATGGTTAATTTAAGGGCTGAAAAAGTTGCAAGGGTTGCCAATGAAATTCCGGATCTGGTTACTTATGGGGACAATTCAGGTGATATTCTGGTTGTTGGCTGGGGTGGATCATATGGTTATCTCCTGACTGCAGTGCGTGAATTGCAGACAGAAGGGCATAAGGTGAGCCTTGTCAATTTCAATTACATCAATCCTTTGCCTAAAAATGTGAAGGATGTGTTCAGTAAATTTAAGAAGATACTTGTATGTGAATTAAATCTGGGACAATTTGCAGACTATCTGCGGATTAAACATCAGGAGTTCAGATACGAACAACTTAATAAAGTCCAGGGAGTACCTTTTACTACAAATAATATTAAAGAAAAATGCACTAAAATGCTGGAGGATAAATAAAATGGCTGAAACACTGGTAAATAAATATACTGCTAAAGATTTTAAAAGCGATCAGGAAGTCAGATGGTGCCCGGGTTGTGGCGATCATGCGGTTTTGAGTTCAGTACAGAGAGCTCTCGCAGAATTGGGAATATCTAAAGAGAAGTTCGCATTTATTTCAGGAATTGGCTGTTCTTCAAGGTTTCCTTATTACATGGATACTTATGGCTTTCATAGTATTCATGGTCGTGCTTCAGCAATTGCCTCCGGTGTAAAAACCGCAAATCCTGAATTATCCGTCTGGCAGATAACCGGCGATGGCGATGCCCTTGCTATCGGGGGTAATCACTTTATTCATGCAATAAGACGAAATGTAGATCTTAATATCATACTGTTTAACAACGAGATATACGGACTTACCAAAGGGCAGTATTCACCAACGTCTGCAAAAGGACTTGTTACAAAAACATCTCCTTTTGGTACAGTTGAAGAACCATTTTCTGTTGGCGAACTTGTGATAGGTGCCAGAGGTAAATTTTTCGCACGGACAATTGATACAAATGTTGCACTTTCTGTACAGATCTATATTGAAGCTGCCAAACATACAGGTACATCGGTAATTGAAGTGCTACAGAATTGTGTCATTTTCAATGACGGAATACATGATACAGTAGCTGGTAAGGAAGTTCGGGATGACAAAACTCTTATTTTGAAACAGGGCCAACCAATGATTTTTGGTAAAGAGAATGACAAAGGACTCATTCTCGATGGATTGAAACTGAGAGTTGTGAAACTTGGTGAGAACGGGATCACTGTAAAGAATATTCTGGTCCATGATGCGATGGAGCCAAATCCCGGGATACAATATATGCTTGCTAATATGAGTTTTCCGGAATATCCTGTTGCTTTGGGGGTTATAAGATCGGTTCCCGGGCCTTCTTATGACAATCTGGTCGAAGACCAGATACAGGAAATTCAAAAAACAGCTAAAATAAAATGCATGGATGATCTGCTTATGAGCGGATCTACCTGGGTAGTTGAATAACTGAAGAAACCTTATTCATCCAATTAACCGCAAAAGACCTTTGCGGTTAATTTTTTTAGTAATTTTAACAATTGATCAAACCCTGCTATCGTTAATGGATGAATTGAAGCATGATAGTCGAGAATATAGCCGTTTACTTCATGATCAGCAGGAACGGCTAAAAGAACTGGCATGTATCAACCATACTACTTCCATCCTTAAAGAGGGAAAGCCAATTGAGGAGTCTCTTCAGCAAATCGTACTCCTTCTTCCTGCCGCCTGGCAATATCCCGAATATACAGTCGCTCGTATACGATATATGGGAAAAGAGTTTGAATCGGCCGACTTTAATGAATCTTCCTGGAAAATGATTCAGGAATTTTCTACAATCGATGAGGAAAAGGGATCTATTGAAATTTTTTATACGACGGAATTCAATACTGAGAATGAGGGCCCTTTTCTGAAGGAAGAGCGGGATCTTATTCAGAATATAGGGAGCCTTTTAACTGGCTATATAAACAGTTATAAAGCCAGAGATATTATCCGGATGGCTAAAGTCTCCAATACTGATACAGACGATAAACATGAGACCTCAAGCAGGAAACTGCTCCAGACCTTCCTCGATAGACATAATGCAGAGAGGGATGTTTTTCATGATCTAATGCCATTCAAAGTAAAAGAGATACTTCTCGTCGCCAATCTTTATGACGCATATTCCATTGAAGGTGAAGGTCGTTTTTCTGACCTTATGCTGGGAGAATATTATCAGATGAGCCTGACTTCAATTCCAAGGGTTACCGGAGTTTCGGGAGAGGAAGAGGCTTTTAGCCGGCTTAAAGTCAGGCATTATGATATGATAATAATAATGATCGGAGTGGATAAAGAAAGCCCGATATTACTTTGTAAAAAAATAAAAGAGAAATATCCATACATCCCAACATTCCTTTTGCTGAATAGTTCCGGTGATGTAGCCTTTGTAAAAAAGCAAAAATCACTTGGGTTACCTTTTGATAATTATTTTGTATGGACCGGTGAGTCGAAGATGTTTTTTGCTATGGTGAAACTCCTCGAGGATAAGGTAAATGTTGATAATGATACGAAGAAAGGTCTTACCAGGGTGATTCTGATTGTTGAGGATTCAGCTGAATACTATTCAAGTTATCTTCCAATGCTCTATACCCTTGTGATGGAGCAGACTAAAAACCTTATCGAGGATGTCTCAACAGATGAATTATATAAAGTATTGAAACTCAGAGCCCGGCCAAAGGTTTTACTAGCTTCAAGTTATGAAGATGCGATTATCATCTACAACAAATACAAAGACAGTCTGTTATGCATTATTTCTGATATGCGGTTTCCAATGAATGGGGTTTTACACGACACTGCCGGTTTCGAACTTATAAAGCATGTCAAAGAAGACCTTCCGAATCTTCCATCCGTGCTTCAGTCATCAGATCCGGAAAACGCAAAATATGCACATCTTTTAAAGTCAAATTTCATAAATAAAAACTCTGAAAGTCTTCTTCAGGACCTCAAATCATTCATTAATTATTACCTGGGTTTTGGCCATTTTGTTTACAGAGACACTAAAGGTCGTCAGATTGCCGTGGCAAAATCGATGAAGGAGTTTGAAGCCTACCTCCAGACCATCCCTGAAGATTCTCTCGTTTATCATTCAATGAAGAACCACTTCTCATTATGGCTGATGGCAAGGGGAGAGGTGAAAATTGCAAAGATGATAAATCCGATAAGGGTTTCAGATTTTGATAGTCTTAAAGATCTGCGTGAGTTCCTCATCGACATTATCCGAAAAAGACGCCGGGAGATGAATAAAGGGAAGGTGGTTAATTTTGAGGAATCTGCCGTTATAGATGAAACTAATGTTGTAAGTCTCTCAGGAGGTTCACTTGGAGGAAAAGGTCGTGGATTAGCATTTGTAAATACCCTTATATACAGCTTTGAACTCGGCCGTCTCCTTCCCGGTATTAATATCAAAACACCGGTAACTGCTATAATCGGAACAGATGAATTTGACATGTTCATGGAACGTAACCATCTGTGGGATAGGGTAAAAGAAGAAAAAGATTTTGATGTTCTTCAGAAACTATTTTTTGATGGAAGCCTGAGTTATACCCTTGAGAAAAAGCTGAGGATATTTATAAGGCTCATTAACAAGCCACTGGCTGTGCGATCATCGAGTTTGTTTGAAGATTCGATGAGTCAGCCATTTTCCGGTATATTTGGAACATATCTTCTTCCAAATAACGATCCTGATCCGGAAATCAGGCTAAGGCAATTATCGGAAGCAATTAAACTGGTATTTTCTTCTATCTATTCGAGAAATGCCCGTACATATTTCGACGCAATTAACTACAAAGTTGAGCAGGAGAAGATGGCTGTGGTTATTCAGGAAGTTGTTGGAAACAGGTTTGAAAATGCATTTTATCCTCACATCAGTGGTACGGCTCAATCATTCAATTTTTACCCGGTTGCTCACATGACTCCACAGGAAGGGTTTGCTGTTCTGGCAGTTGGATTGGGTCAGTATGTTGTTGAAGGAGAGAGCGCGTTCTGGTTTTCTCCTGCATACCCGTCACTTGATATTATATCTCTGAAAGATCTTTATAAAAACTCCCAGGTCCGTTTCTATGCGGTCGACATGGCAAAAAAAGAACTGAACCTTCTTGAAGGTGAAAATGCCGGACTTGTAACATTAGATATCAGTGAGGCGGAAAAGCACGGTACAATAATACATTCCGCCTCGGTTTTAAACACTGATAATGATACAATTATTCCCGGACTGGATGCCACTGGTCCGCGTGTTATTAATTTCGCCGACATATTGAAATACGAATACATGCCTCTCGCATCCACACTGAGAGTTGTACTTGACGTTGTAACTGAAGCTTTTGGAACACCGGTTGAGATTGAATTTGCAGTAGACCTGAAAAAAGATAATAATGGCTCTACCTCGTTCTATCTTCTACAGATAAAACCACTTGTCGGAAGTGGTGCAGGTTATACCATTGATCCGGAAAGTATTTATACAGATGAGACCATACTTGTTACAAAAAGAAGCATGGGGAACGGAGTACTTAGTGATATTACAGATATTATTTTTATAGAACCGGAAAAATTCAACAACATGCTTACCAATGAGATGGCAGGTGAAATTGACCGTATGAACGAAAAGATGCTGAATGAAAACCGCAAATATGTTCTTCTGGGTCCGGGGCGATGGGGAACTAAAGACAGATTTCTGGGAATACCTGTTGCTTGGCCTCAGATATCAAATGCGAAAGTAATTGTTGAAGTTAGTTTACCAAATTATCATTTGGATGCATCTCTTGGTTCTCACTTTTTTCATAATGTAACCTCAATGAATGTTGGCTATTTTTCTGTAAACCAGGGGACTCAGGATGGAATAGTTGACTGGGAAAAGCTTAAAAATCAAAAAGTTATTGAGAGTGGTAAATTTTTCAAACATGTCAGATTTGAAAAGCCACTCCTTATTCGGATGGATGGGAAAAAAGGGATGGCAGTTATCTCTATGAATAAATAAAAACACAAATCATGGCCATTATCGACGGAATACTTGACCTGCAGAAATACGATTTTACCGATACTTCTTTTGACCTTCTGATGCAGAAGCGAATACATCGTGTTCTTGTAATATGCAGTAATTATGATAATTACATGCTTGAAGAAGATGGGAGGATTGATGAGCAGATATTTAATGAATATGCTTCACTTAACCTCCGCTATCCTCCGACATTTGTTCAGACTGATAATGCAGTAGATGCCTTCAAAATACTCGAAGAGGGCAATATTGATCTTGTAATTTCAATGCTCAGTCTGAAAGGAACTGATGTTTTTGCACTCGCAAAACGGATTAAGTTGAAATACGAAAACATCCCGATTGTAGTCCTTACTTATTTTTCAAGGGAGGTATCCTTAAGGCTCGAGGGAGAGGATCTTAGTGCAATTGATTATGTATTTTGCTGGCTTGGAGATACTTCACTTATTCTGGCAATAATTAAGCTGATTGAGGATAAAATGAATGCTGATTATGATATTGAACATATTGGTGTACAGGCAATTATCCTGGTCGAAAACTCAATCAGATATATTTCATCTTATCTTCCCAATATCTACAGGATAATTCTTCTCCAGTCTCTTGATTTTCAGCGCGAAGCATTAAATGAACATCAGAGAATGCTTAAACTGAGAGGACGTCCCAAAATTCTGCTTGCAAACAATTTCAATGATGCTCTCGACCTTTACAAAAAATATAAATACAATGTACTGGGTGTAATTTCCGATATCAGCTACAAAAGAGATAATGTAACTGATGAGAGTGCCGGTATAGAGTTATGTAAAGTGGTTATGGCTGACGATGATAAAGTACCGTTTTTAATACAATCATCGAGTTTGACACACAAGAAAATTGCTGAGGACCTTGGAGCTGGTTTCATTAATAAGTATTCCAAATCTTTGTCGCTGGAGTTAAGGAATTTTATTATTCAGAATCTTGCATTCGGACCATTTGTCTTCAGGAATCCTGATAACCTTGAGCCTATAGCTATTGCCACTGATCTTCAAAGCCTGCAGCAAAAACTCCTTACAATACCCGATAATACCCTTGAGTACCATGCAACCAGGAACCACTTTTCCAAATGGCTAAATGCCCGGGCTCTTTTTCCGGTTGCGCAAATGTTCAAGTATATCAGAAAAGAAGATTTTGCCACAATGGATGAGATGCGAAGATTTCTCTATGTAGCAATCTCAAGTTTCAGGTTGGGGAAAGGCAGGGGGGTAATCGCGAAGTTTGATAAGACAAGCTTTGATGAGTACCAGATCTTTTCGCGTATTGGTGAAGGTTCAATAGGTGGGAAAGCAAGAGGTCTTGCATTCATTAACAGGATTATTAAAAATAATAAACTGTTTAATAAGTTTCCCGATGTACTGATTACTATTCCGCGTACTGTCGTTTTAAGTATAGATATTTTCGATGAGTTTATGGATCAGAATAACCTTTATTCCATTGCCTTATCTGATCTGCCTGATGAGGAAATACTTAAAAGGTTTGTGGAAGCGGAACTTCCCGGACATGTGTACCAGGATTTTTATGCGTTTCTTGCTGTTTCCAGATCTTATCCTATTGCAGTGCGTTCTTCAAGTAAATTGGAAGATTCACATTATCAGCCTTTTGCCGGTATTTATTCGACCTATATGATTCCCAGGCTTGCTGATAATAAGCAGATGGTTAAGATGTTATCAGATGCAATCAAAGAGGTGTATGCCTCGGTTTATTACAAAGCGAGTAAAGCATACATGACAGCTACAGCAAATGTTATTGATGAAGAGAAAATGGGAATAGTCCTGCAGGAAGTTTGCGGGAACAGACATGGTGAGATATATTATCCGACATTATCGGGGGTTGCGAGATCAATAAATTATTATCCCATCGGTTCTGAAAAGGCTGAGGATGGTATTGCAAACATTGCTTTTGGACTCGGGAAGATGATCGTAGAAGGTGGAATATCTCTTAGATTTTCACCTAAACACCCCAAAAAAATTCTCCAGCTTACATCACCTGAAACAGCTTTGAAAGATACGCAAAAAGAATTTTTTGCACTTGATATGAATATCAACAGCTTCGTGCCGTCTACTGATGATGGCGTTAACATCCTGAAAATTGATATTAAGGATTTGAAAAACGAAGGAGCCCTGAAATATGTCGCCTCGACTTATGATATGAATAATAATGTTTTGCGTGATGGAATAATCCATACAGGAAAACGAATAATTACTTTCTCAAACATACTTCAGCACAAGACTTTTCCTTTGGCTGAGATACTAAGCACTCTGCTTGAACTTGGACAGCAGGAGATGAATAATCCGATTGAAATTGAATTTGCGGTTAACCTTGAAACCCCCGCCGGGACTCCTAAAATTTTCAATTTTCTTCAGATCCGACCAATTGTTCATACCGAAGAGGCACATTCTATTAACCTTGATCATATTACGACAGATCAAACAATAATTTATTCAGAATCAGCCCTTGGAAATGGTGTTTTTAAAGGTATTTATGATCTGGTTTATGTTAAACCGGAATCATTTAGTGCCGCAAATAATATTAAGGTTGGCGTTGAAATTGAGAAATTAAACACTTTGTTTGTTAAAGAGGCCAAAGGATATGTTCTTATTGGACCAGGCAGGTGGGGCTCAACCGACCCATGGCTTGGTATTCCGGTTAAATGGCCGCAGATTTCTGCAGCAAGGATTATTATCGAATCAGG
>JANXXP010000361.1 GCA_025350595.1 Bacteroidota bacterium | reverse complement strand
AAACCCTTCTTTATCAAGAAATATTTTTGTTATCGGTACAACATTTGGCAGATCAAAAACAGTTGCTTCAATTTCAGGTTTTTTAGAAACAAATTCCATGGAGTATGCACCCGAACCGCCACCAATATCCAAAGTAGATTTAACTTCTGACAGATCAATATTTGCTAATTGTAGTGGAGCCTGTTTTTTTGCTCTGTCATGCATTGCATTTATAAAAGGAAAAAGCCATTCATCTCCTCTTTCATTAATTTCTGCAGGATGAGCTGAAATACCGGTTTTTACAACTTGCGTAAGGTTGCTCCATGTATTCCAGAGATGGTTTGAATGCATCAGACCTCCTAAATAATCTGAACTTTTTTTAGATAGAAAAGTAAAACTCTCGGCAGTATTAAAGAATAAATGGTTTTGCTTTTTAAGGAAGCCTAAAGATGCCAAAGCATTCAGCAGCCGTTCGCAAGCATGTTCATCCAGATGCAATTTTTTTGCAATTTGTTTGTTTGTTGTACCAGTTTCATCAACATTTGAAAATATATCAAGCTCAAAACCGCTTAATAGTATTCTGCTTTTTTGAAAAGAAGAAGCAAATTCTCTGATTGTATTTGGATTCATAATATAGTACCTGAAATAATAATATAGAAACAATTCAGCATGTGTTTTGTTTAGTGAACACTAAGAAACCAAAACAGCGAAAAAAAAATAAAAACATGAAACATATTGCAAAATCGATCAGAGCTTTTATAGGAGCTATAAATTTCCAGGAATCCAGACTATTTTATAAAGATTTAGGTTTTGAGGAATCAGTAATATCAAAGGATATGTCATATTTCAAGGTTTCAGATAAGCTTGGGTTCTACCTGCAAGACGCCTATGTTAAAGACTGGGTAGATAATTCAATGATATTTCTTGAAGTTGATGATGTTAATAGATACTGGTATGAACTACAAAGCCTGGGCCTGAATAAAAAAATGCCCGCCGGTATGTCCCAGGTATTGTCTCGAAAACAATGTTCTTAGTTGGAAAGCTGCCGGAAAAGGATGGCCTTTTTACTCCGGTTTCAGGAATTTTAGCGTGGTAATTTTGTACCACACTAAACTCAAATATTATGAAGTCATCATTTGCAAATTTTATTCACGATAAGCGGGTTGCATCGGGATTAAAGCACAAGTTTGGATAAGTTATCTCAAGCCACTTGTCAAAAGCATAGAGTAGTCCCGCAGGAGAAGGGGACGGGGGATGAGGCAAAAATAGTCTATTTCAAGTAATTTTTATTCCTTTTCAGTTCCCTGAGCAGCAACTGCTTCACTCTTTTCTGATATACATATAGCCATCAGGATTACTGCATTTCCATTGTTAAGTTTATCAGTAACAGATCTCAGGTTAATTCGGGTGATTTTCTTCCCTTGCCTTATATTTTCCCATTCAAATGAAAAAAATGTAACCGGATCTGAGTTTTCTTTAGAACAGATTATTGAGGTTGCATCGTAAGCATATTTCTGACTGTTACCATCATTATCTTTTATATTGTTCATTATCCTTTGATTCCATTTCCAGTCTAAAATGTTAATACCGTAACGGATTGGAATATTCTCAACAAATCCATCATCATAGACAATTTCGTACCATCCTAATAATTCTGCAGTTTCATCGAAATTATAAATCATTTGATATGCTTTCCCGTTGATTCCGGCTTTTGCACAGGCATGTAAAAATATTATACTGTTTACATCCTTATTAATTTCAATACCCTCAACATAAGTGGTCTTTTTCCCTGCTTTTTGTGAGACAACAACTATTGCTCTTTTCCCATTGTCTGAAGGAGAATTTAAGTTAAAAGTACTGCTTCCTGCTTTCACGGAACCAGTTAAAAGGTCAGAAATATTAAGGCTATCGATTCCGGATGTCAGGGAAGAATTAAAATGTGATGAAATATCCAATGCACTTACATTAACGCCTGATTCTCCGGGCAATATTTTTCCTCTGAAATTAATACGGATATCTCCGGTTAATGCATTTGTAATTAAGGCCAGTTGTTTTTCAGGCAGATAATATTTCGACCAGAGCAGATTTGCAGCGCCTAAAAAATCATAGACCTGATCTTTACCAAAATTCTTTTCTGTTGTTCCGGCCCAGGAAGAAGGAACTCCTCCCATTAATCCTTTAATTTTGGTTCTTTCATTCCATTTCTCAATATCCGGGGTAAAATTCCCATATACCTGGTTAAAACCAAAATCTGAAACCTGTTTATCATTATTAATATCATTCCAGAACCAGTTAAATACTAAGATATCCTTCGGAATAGATTTCTTAACCTGTTCAGGAGTAAGGGCCCCTGGAATATTATATTTGTAACCTGTTGAGGATTCCCATTCCTGGTGGTCCTTATGGGTAACCGATTCAAGAAGATGATCACCCCATAATGCAGTTTTTATTCCTTTTTTTGCCAGATAATCATGAATTTTGGTAACATCATCAGCATAAAGCTGTCCATAATCTTTCCCACGGCAGAGGGCACATTTGTTTTTCTCCATTCTCCATTCATCATGTCCTATATGGATAATGTAGGGGTGAATAACATCAATATATTCATCCAGTACATCAAAATAGATTTTATAATTCTCAGGTTTTAAAGGGCAATAGGTATCCGGGTATGGTTGTTCAGGATTTTCTGCAAGATCCTTATGGCCGGCAAGAAGATAATACGCATGGGTTAGTGATGGCAATTCAGGTATTACCTCTATATTAAATTTTCTCATGTAGTTAACAATGTCAGCCACTTCTTCTTTTTCAAGAATTCCACCATCTGCATTATCCTGATGTGATGAATTCTGAAATTCCTGATGCATGCCGGGAGGTCTGTCTAGTCTGCTGAAATTCAAATGTCTGTAAAATTCCACTGCTCCTATATTTAGTTCAGGATGCCTGTCGAGCCGCATATTTGCATTAAGTTCAAGAACAATAGTGTTATACTTGTACAGCGCAACAAAATCTTTAATAAATCTTTTAAAAAATGTAATATTTTCTCTACCCGGCAAGTACACTTTTATTCCCCTGAATGGAAATTGTGGTGCATCTTTAACTATTAATTGAGGAATGAACAGATTCCCGTTGTCTTCATTAATAATCTGCCGAAGTGATTCAAATCCGAATAATGTTCCTTTTTTACTATTTGCTGCTATAACGACATTGTTCCCTGATACAGATAAAATATAACCTTCAGTACCCAATTCTTTGAGCGAATTAAGTAATCCTTTTTTCTCACAGTAATCTTTAACCAGGGGGTTTGTAATATCGCCGATAAGAATGAATCTGTCTTTTTCTGTAAATGACGATTTTATTACAATATTGACAGTTTGTTCATATTTGTCAATAAACTCATTGAATAGTAATTTTACAACTACATCATTGGATTTACTCTCATTATCCGGGACCATTATAAAAACGGATTTATCAACACTGAATACCCCTTTATTTATTTGAACTTCTGAGGGAATAGGGAAGATGAGCGGTTTGTCTTTCATTTTTTCTTCCTGTTGTGCCTTAATAAGGCCGGCCAGACCAGTTCCTGTTGAACTAAACAGAAGAGCGAAGGATAAGATGATAAATGCATATCCTCGATAAAGTGATAATTTTTTTCTAAAACTTATCATAATGGGGATGTTCTTTTTTTCTATTTTTTTATTCATAATAGTTTAACCTGAATTATTCATAAAAAGGGAATTTTGTTCTTTAATTACAACTTAATCAGTTATATTTAAAGTGATTACAACAAAACAATCCCTTTGTACAATGATAGACAAAAAAACTGAAATTACTGCACACGAAATTAACCTTTTTCCGATACAAGGTAAAAATATTGAACTTAGTTTTAGTGGTGATCCTCAAAGCGACAATGAGTCGACTGGAAAACACAGTTACAAAAACTGATCTACTTCGTTTGGGTGAGTGTTTGGTTGACGTGTTTGTTAATTCATACTCAGAAGCGCCTTCTGTCATCATTTTAGATTGTGATGATACCAACAATGATACATACGGGCAACAAGAACTGGCTTTATTCAACAACTATTACAACGAGTACTGATACATGCCATTACATATTTATGAAGGATTATCGGGAAAGTTGATAACCACCATTTTAAAACCTGGTCGCCGGAATAAACAAGTCAACATTGCCAAATTATTAAAAAATTTGGTGTCGTACCTTCGTGTACAATGGCCAAAAACAAAGATTATAGTACGTGGCGACAGCCATTTTGCATCACAGGATTAAAGGGTAGTGAGTATGCCAATGCAACTATGAAAACCATACAGCTTAAAATTATCAAAACTGCTGCATGGATTAAAGAAATGAAAACCAAGATAAAAATGGAGTTACCACAGTTTTCCATGACAAAAAAGGAGCAAATAAAGGGATTTGAAATGCTGATCATGCTTCGAACTTAGAAATGCTAAATCGCAGTATCCCAAATATATAGTCTGACAATCAATTACATTCTGGGGAAAGTTATGCCCAAATAGAAGATTTTGAGCTAAAAGTAAACGATGTTATAAAAATATCAGGGTAGAATCCAGACAAAAATTGAAAAATCTCATTCCTAAAACTAAATCACGAAGCCCATCAGAATAAAAACAAGCGAAAAGGTCAATTTTTATGCTTAATATTAAGTTTATGAATTAATCAGGTTAAATTAGTTTTATCAATGTTTGTTCTCATTTATATACATTGTTGAAGCAGGGCCGGTATCGGAAAGCCTGCTGGTAACTGTAGGTCAGCATCAGTGGTTTTCCATTTTCATCTATCTGATACCATAAATCTGTCTTTGCTTTGGGGACCTCAGTAAAAAATGTCTCATACGCCATAGTGTTCCACTGAATATAAGTATCAACTTTCATCCCATATTTATGAGCGATTTCGACGGCCTGGGCAACTCTGTCCATATATTCCTTTTCAGCCATGAATCCAAATCCCTTATAGCATCCGACATGGAACACTGTAATCCCCGATTGTGCCAGAGCCTTTATGTAAGGTTCAGAAAGCTGATAGTCGTAATTACTTTTCTGCCATTGATTAAAATCCTGACCGTTACGGCGAACCTGGAAAATCCAATCTTCATGTGTTGCTCCCGCATCGGCAAAACCATTAAGGATCCAATGGGGAGTATATCTTGCCAGATCGGTTGATTCAGATTGGGCAAACAAGCCATTACTTCCAATAATTGTTATAAAAACTAAAATAAAACAATACAGATAGTGTAATCCAGTTTCTTCAATATTCTTTCCTTTTTTCATGTATTTTGCAACATTAATTTAATTCACTGATCACATGGTTATGATTTTGCAATCCGCATCACCCTGCTGACGGCATCGTCAACCTGCTCTTTGTAAGAATCGTTACCTTATCGCGCGGTATTACTTTCAAGGCTTCACGCACGTAGGTGTGAGAGCCGTACATATCAGCAGTATCGAAAAACCTGATCCCTTTGTCGAAAGCATGTTGTGAAAGTTCCACGAAATTTTTCATGCCAAGTCTTGTCTGGCTTGATACATTTTCCCATCCTGCTGATCCTGTTCCCAGGGCAACTCGCGACACAGTAAGGCCTGTTTTTCCAAGTTTCACCTTGTCGATGGTGTTTGCATCGGGTGAAAAGCTAAAAACTTTCATCCCAGTCAATAAAATCAATCCGGCCAGTCCTGCTGCTCCGGTTTGAAGAAATTCACGACGACAAGTCTTTTTCATATATGTCATTTTCAATATTAATAACTTTGTTATATCAGATTAATCCCATGAGCATCATTTTTAGAATTAAAATGCTTTTTGTAAAGATACATTTTTGTTAAATATATAATTATGCTCACAAACATTACAGCTAAAATTATCTGCTCAATAACCCAAACTCTTTCCTGTTTATAATATTTTTCTTTTTCTCTGTCAATGGACCTATTTCTGGTAATATTTGATTCTTTTTCTGAAATGGTAGTTTGTGAAACTAAGACTCTGCTGAATTGTTCTAGATTCGATACTTAAGCCAATCAACACCCATCAATATCTTAACCACCTGTAAATAGGATAGTTTTATTGAAACTATGTAATAATAGAATTTAACTTCATATCTTGGTTGGATTTTTAAGGTCTTTAAAGTG
>JANXXP010000030.1 GCA_025350595.1 Bacteroidota bacterium | reverse complement strand
TACAACAATCCGAATCAAAATAAGGGAGCCAATTGCTCCCTTTTTTATGCCCTTGAGAATCTGCCCCAAGAGCGCTTGACAAATCAAGTGGCAGGAATACGCCGCTTGATATTTCTCCTACTCAGTATCCATAATCCCCCGGAAGCAGCATAAAAATATATGGAAAAACATTTGGTAGTCTCATAAAAAGTTTTTATCTTTACATCGTTAATCAATTAAATAAAAAACTATGGGATGGACAAGTTTTTCAATGCGTGAACCGATTAAAGAATGGTTCAAAAAATCATGGGACTATGAAAACTCGGACTATGAGGTTATAGATTCAGCTCTCGTTAACAGATCTAATCTTTACGGAGCAGTCAGGAAAAAATCAACGGGAGATGTATTCTGTGCGGTATTCCTTATCAGATGGGCACCAAAGAGTGATTATAACTTCTCATATAAAGATATGACCGAACATGTAGGCCCGAATGTTTATGATTGTCCCAAAAAGATAATGAAGCTTCTTACTCCATTAACTGATGAGAATGATATTAACGGATATGCAGGTGAATGGCGAAACAGAGTTGAAAAATACTGGGCGAACCGTGACCTTATTAACTCGGGCGTGGTACTCAAAACTCCCGAACCTATCAAATTCAGAAGTGGTGATGAGTATCAGTACTTCAAAAAAATAGGTCGTACTATATGGGCGGGAATAATGATTGAGAATGAGTTCCGTAATACATGTAGAGTCAGGATAAACCTCAGCCATTATAATATTGAAAAAATAACAGAAGAAAATTTGGCAGTCTCGTAAAAAGTATTTATCTTCACATCACTAATTAAAGAAAAATGAAATGAAAGCAACAAAACTTAAAAAATTAAGAGCTTGCGATGATGCAATTGAATGGGTTAAATCCCAAAAAAACCCTGTTGAGGCCTGGCAGAATTGCGAAAGAGGCGACTGGATGCTCTGGCTGGCAACAAGCCTTAATGTTAATGACCGCAAGTTAACTCTAGCAAAGGCCACCTGTGTGAAACAGGTGGAACACCTCTTAACCGATCAACGCAGCAAAGATGCGCTTGAGGGATGCTTTGAGTATGCAAAGGGCAAAATTACTAGGGAAGAACTGAATATATTAGCTACCGCCGCCTACTACGCTGCCGCTGCCGCCTCCGACGTCGCCTACGCTGCCGCCTCCGCCGCCTACGCCGCCTCCGCCACCTACGTCGCCTACGCCGCCTACGCCACCGACGTCGCCTACGCTGCCGACGCCACCAGCAGAGATGATTCATTAAAAAAATCTGCGGATATTTGTAGAGAAATTCTAACAGAAGACATATTAACAGCATATAAAAACTAAAATGGAAACAAAAACTATTAAAATCACTCCGGCGATAGCCAGAACAATGTTATCTAAAAATTCAATTAATAGACCTCTTAAACAAATGACTGTTGACATTTACACTAGAGAAATGATGGCAGGACTTTGGAGAGAAGAAACTGGTGAATCAATTAAATTTGCAACAGATGGATCTCTTCTTGATGGACAACACAGGTTACATGGTGTAATTAATTCTAATGCAACCCTCAACTTCCTTGTTGTTGAAAATCTCGATAAGGAAATCTTTAAGTTTATCGATACTGGTACAAAAAGAACTCCAGGAGATGTTTTTTATACCGCAGGTTATAGTAATGGTGTGAGACTTGCAGCTGGTTTGAGAAAATATTATTTACTCAAAATAGAACAAACCCATCATAGTAAAGCCCCAAGTAATGGTGAACTTATTGATTTATACCTTGCAAGAGAGAAATTCTGGAACGCTGCTGCCACTATGTCAAATGATTGGTATAGAAAAGAAAGGCTTCTCACAACCTCAGATTTTATGGGATTCTACGCCTATTTCTATGATATAGATCAAGGTATGGCTTTCGAATTTATGGAAAAACTCGGTCTTGGAGATAATCTTAATAGCGATAGCCCAATTAAGCTCCTCAGAAATAAACTAATTCTTGGGAAATCTTCTCATAAATTCAAGCTCAGTTTAAACGAAAGATCCGCTCTCATTATTAAAACATGGAATTATTTTCGGAAAAATGTTGTTATAAAAAATCTCGTCTTTAGCCCAAAACGAGAAGAATTTCCAATTGCAATATAAAATATTATGAATCAATATGTACCTTACGATGTAGCCAAAAGGCTCAAAGATTTGGGATTCGAAGAACCCTGTATCTTTGCTTATGATGAAGTTCCCATGGCTTGTACCATGAGTAAATCTCCATTCGAACCTCTTAATTACAATTCACCATCTGGTGGTGGATATATCTCTGCTCCTCTCTGGCAACAGGTTACAGCCTGGATCAGAGATACGAAAAAGGTTAACTTATTCATAGGATTCAGATTGAATGTTAAAAAATGGGATGGACACTATTATGATATGAATCTTTCTGGAAAAGAATATGTGAGGATTCAGACTATGGATAAATTCATCAAACGTGAAGTGTTTGAAACATATGAAGAAACTCTTGAAAACACAATAATTGATTATCTTAATCAAAATGAATAAAGCTATAGAAACATTCACAATCCCTCAAGATTGCAGATATGTAATCGATAAGGATGAAAAAGGATTTCATGTATGGTGTGGAGGATGCGGAATCGGACATGGAGATACCATTGATGAGGCCAGAGATATAATCTTCAAACATACCACCGATACAATAAATCGAAAGATCGCCGCCCTCAAAGAAGATTTGATCTCATGTAACACCGTCCTCGCTACTTTGGATAACGATAAATTTAATATCGCAAGATTTAAAGAATAAAACTATGAACTTAGATACTATTACCTTTATAATCTTTAATATCATTATTGCTATCATATGGTACAATACAGGTTTTAAAGTAGGTAAACGATCAATTGGAGTGAAGGATAAACCAACCCATCCTAAACCAAATATTGATGGCGTATTGAAGGCAATGATCTCAGATAATAAAATTCCAAGATCCAAATGTAATATTG
>JANXXP010000021.1 GCA_025350595.1 Bacteroidota bacterium | reverse complement strand
CGGCCATTTTAATGCGGGGGTTATGAAACTCACAAATTTCACTTCTCCCAAGCATGGATCCATCATCCAGATTACTGCTAAAGAAGCAAAGAAACTGGAACAACATTGGCAAAGTAAGTGACCTGTCCCTGATCCCCGCACTCCACTCCCTGAGCCCCAATATTCCTATTTATTCTTGAATTAAATTTGCTTACAACATTCATTTCATTTTACCGCCGGAGCAGTAAAATAGTCTGTTTTTACCAAATACCCGTAACTTTTGCTTTGTATTGGCTGCTTTGGCAGTAATAAATTGCATAATGCTTTTATTTTACAAATATTTTATTTATTTTTACCGCTATAAGAGTAAAAAATGGTACATCCTCAGGTATTAGCAGATATAATAAAGATGCATCGCAAAGAAGCCGGATTGAGTCGCGCCCGGTTATCAGAAATAGCCGGGGTTGGCAAAACTGTAATTTATGACATTGAAAAGGGGAAAGAAAGTATTCAACTTGATACCTTAAGAAAAATACTGAAGGTATTGAATATTAAAATAACGCTGACAAGTCCAATAATGGATAATTTAATGTATAAGCATAATGAGAAAGGCTAGAATATTTGTTAAAGGAATTGAGGCAGGAACGCTGACCGAATTAGACCAGGGAAAAGAGTATTTATTCGAATATATCAGAGATTATAACGGTCTAGAAGTCTCACGAACCCTGCCAACAAGTAGCAAAATCTACAAGTTCGATACATTTCCCCCTTTCTTTGACGGATTATTACCTGAGGGTATTCAGTTGGAAGGATTATTAAAGATACGGAAAATTGATAAAGGAGATTTGTTGTCTCAAATAATAGCGGTAGGAGAAGACCTGGTTGGAGTTGTAACCGTAAAAGAAATAGCAGAATGAATATTTGTCCTCTTACATATTCCCCTTGTGGAGAAAATCGTTATAGTACAGAAGGACTTAAACTTTTAGCTTCCGGACTGAAAACACTAAAAGACTTTGAATATACTGCTGAAGAACAGCGTAACGAAGCCTATATTAGGGCTTCTAAAATCTCAATACAGGGAGTACAACCTAAATTAAGTGCTGTTTTGAATATTAAAGAAGAGAAATTTGAACTTGTTGACAAAGGAGGCCGGTATATCCTTAAACCCCAACATAACTTTTACTTTCAGATGCCGGAAAACGAAGATCTGACAATGAAGCTGGCTAAATTGATTGGACTGGAAGTACCTCTCCATGGTTTAATATGGTCAAAGGATAATTCTCTTACATATTTTATAAAACGGTATGACAGGAAAGGGCAAAATGATAAAGTTCCGGTTGAAGATTTTGCCCAGCTCGCAGGATTAAGCCGTGACACAAAATATGATTACAGCATGGAAAGGATAGTTACATTGATAAATATGTATTGCACTTTTCCTGCGATTGAGAATATTAAGTTGTTTAAACTGGTGTTATTTAATTATTTAGTTGGGAACGAGGATATGCATCTGAAAAACTTCTCCATAATTAACAGGGATGGAAAAATAACTTTATCTCCATGCTATGACCTGGTCAATTCAACAATTGAATATAAGAAACAGGATGAAGAGATTGCTCTGCCAATACGGGGGAAAAAGAAAAAATTGACTCAAAGTATTTTAATTAACTATTTTGGAAAGGAACACTGTGAATTAACTGTAAAAAGTATTGAGAAGGTTTTAGAATCAATATCTTTCTCAATCCCGGAATGGAATAAATTAATTGATATAAGTTTTTTATCTCCCGGAATGAAAACGAAATATCGGGATTTATTGAATGCAAGGCTGGCGACACTAATGCTCTGATAATTTCTTATCCCCGGTTGTCTCAAACTATGTAATATACCTTATAATCAGGGTTTGCCTGACAGCCATTATTGTTTAAGCAGACAACAATGATTATTTTATGGAAAAATCCTGCTAAAAATTGGTACTTTTGACGATTCCTGGCTGATAATATCAGCTGATGAAAGAATAATGAAATATATAATAAAATAAGGCACTTAAAAATATAATGAATTTTACAGAACTGAATCTTAATGAACAATTACTGGAAGCCATTTCATATATGGGTTTTGAAACGGCCACGCCAATCCAGGAATTGGTTATCCCCATCATATTGGAAAACCGCGATTTAATTGCCTGCGCACAGACAGGCACCGGAAAAACAGCGGCATTTGTTTTACCTGTACTTGATAAGCTTATCGGAAGAAAAGAAACTCATGTAGACACTCTGATTATTGTACCAACAAGAGAATTAGCTATACAGATTGACCAGCAGATACAGGGCTTCTCCTATTTCATTCCAGCCGAATCGATGGCAATTTACGGAGGTGGTGACGGGCGGGACTGGCAATCAGAAAAGGATGCCTTCATTAATGGTGCTGATATCATTATAGCAACTCCCGGCAGGTTAATGTCGCATTTGAAAATGGGAGGTGTTAATTTTAAAAATCTTAAGCATTTAATCTTAGATGAGGCAGACAGAATGCTGGATATGGGATTTATAGATGATATAAATACAATCATTTCCTATCTGCCAAAGAAACACCAGACTTTATTGTTTAGCGCCACTATGCCAATGAGTATCCGACAGCTGGCTCAGAAAATTTTGCACGATCCCGTTGAAATATCTTTATCCATGTCAAAGCCGGCAGAAGGCGTTGACCAAAAGGTATATCTTGTCTATGAAGAACAGAAAGTATTCCTGATTAAACACCTTTTATCTGCACGGAAACATTACGATAGTATCCTTATTTTTACTTCGACCAAAAGTAAGATAACTGATATCGTCAGATCATTAAACAGAAATGGTTTTCCTGCACATGGAATTTCATCTAATCTCGAACAGGATAAACGAGAAGAAGTTTTACGGGATTTCAGGTCTAAAAAAATACGGATCTTAGTGGCTACAGATGTTATGAGCCGGGGAATTGATGTCAAAGAGATCAACATGGTAATCAATTATGATGTGCCTCACGATGCAGAAGACTATGTTCACAGGGTAGGAAGAACTGCACGGGTGAATGAGAAAGGGGAGGCTGTCACTTTGGTTACACAAAGGGAGATATATAAGCTGAAAAAAATAGAGAATTTAATTAAAAGCAGCATTCCAAAGATTCCGCCACCTGATGATTTAGGACCGCTGCCGGAATGGAAAGAACCTAAGCATAGATCAGACGGCTCAAAGAAAATATTCAGAAGAAAAAGATTTTAAAATCATAACACCATGAAAACATCTCTAAAAAGACTTTCACTAACCATTGTTGTTTTATCAGTATTCCTGAATGCAGTTCATGCCAACATTTCGCTTCCTGAAATCTTTTCAGATAATATGGTATTACAGCGAAATTCTGTTGTGACTATCTGGGGTTGGGCAAAGACTGGTGAAGCTGTTCTTATAAGGGCTGATTGGGCTGATGCCGATATTACTACTAAAGCCGACAACCAGGGCACCTGGAAATTAACCTTTAAAACTCCGGGGGCAGGCGGACCTTATAGTATTCACATTAAGGGCTATAATGAATTGACTCTGAAAAACGTGTTGATCGGGGAGGTGTGGGTTTGTTCAGGACAATCAAATATGGAATGGTCAGCACAATCAGGGATTATTAATGGAGCAGATGAGATAAAAAATGCCAATTATCCTGATATCAGGCTTTTTACTGTTTCTCAGGCAACATCGCATTATCCACAGGATCATTTTAAAGGTGAGTGGACCTCATGCACCCCTGAAACAATGAAACCTTTTAGTGTTATTGCCTACTTCTTTGCCAGAAAATTGCATAAAGAACTTGGTGTGCCAATAGGAGTAATAAATTCAAGCTGGGGAGGAACTCCCGCAGAAGCATGGATGCCTGAAGAAGTAATTCAGAAAGACGATCTTCTTCGCGAAGCTGCGTCTAAACAAAAGCCTGTGCCTTGGGGTCCTGTTGAGCCTGCAAGGATATATAATTCAATGATTGCTCCAATGATACCTTACCGTATAGCAGGAGTGTTATGGTATCAGGGTGAGGCCAACACTATTAATTCCTATGCCTATAAAGAGATGCTTTCGGGATTGATTAATAGCTGGAGAAGCAAATGGGATTATGAATTCCCATTCTATTTCGTTCAGATTGCACCTTATACGTATGGGGAAAATTTTCAGGGAGTTGAGGTGCGCGAAGCCCAGAGGAAAGTTCTTGAAGTGCCAAATACCGGAATGGTTGTTGTGAGTGATGTAGGAGATACAACTAATATCCATCCTAAAAACAAACTTGACCCGGCAATAAGACTGGCTAACCTTGCTCTTAACAGATATTATAAAACAGGGACGATTGAAGATTCCGGACCATTATATAAAGATCTTACAATAGATAAAAACAAAGCTATAATTTCATTTGACCATAGCGAGGGCTTGCATATTATTGGAGAGAAACCTACCTGTTTTGAAGTTGCCGGCAGCGATAAAATTTATTATCCGGCAGAGGCCAAAATGAAGGGTCAGCAGGTAATTGTAACTTCCAAACAAGTAAAGTTACCCTTATCGGTTCGTTTTGCATGGAGTAATACTGCCACACCAAATCTTTTTAACGGGGCAAATTTACCGGCATCGTGTTTCAAAACTGAATAAAGTTATTTTCCGTTTTAGTAACTTCTATGTACAAATTTTTCTTCCGTTTTGTTGTTGCAACAATTACCATTCTTACGGCAAACCTACTTACCAATGCTATAAGCGCCTATCTGGTAAGTTATAAAAACCACTTCAGACCTGTGGTATTTACCTTCCTTGGTATGGGGATCATAATAGTCATATTCTATCCTCTGTTCATGAAGCTGGAAGACTTACTTAAATATCTATCCACGAAGGTGGTTAAATCGGGGAACTCAGCCGCAGGTAAATATCTTGGGTTGTTCCTGACTTTCCTGTTAGCCTTGTTAGTATTATTCTATTTCTACGCAAAAATGTGGTACCATATCGATTTTCTGAAGGTACTCTTCAATGGTACAATCAGATCATATATGTAAGGAGTCTTGCAGTCATGCAGTCTTACGGTCAAGTTCTTATTCGGACTGTAAGTGTGTTAAGGTCTCTTGCTGAGTTAGACTATTAACCCAGTATCTTCTTAACTATTGCGGATATCTCTTTCCCGTCAGCTTTGCCTGCAAGCTCTTTTGAAGCAATCCCCATCACTTTTCCCATATCTGCGGGTGATTTTGCACCTACCTTTTCAACAATCCCTTTGATAATGCTTAAAAGTGCTTCTTCGCTCATCTTAGCTGGAAGATATTTCTCAAGGACATCCGCTTCAGCAACTTCTTTATCATATAAGTCAGCCCTGTTCTGTTCTTTATAGATTGTTGCAGACTCTCTTCTCTGTTTAACCAGCTTCTGAATGATCTTCAACTCTTCTTCAGCGCTAAGGACTTCAATCCCTTTCTCAGCTCTGGCTAGAACAAATGCAGTCTTGACAGCTCTTATAGCTTCAAGGGCAATTTTATCTTTTGCTTTCATTGCTGTTATGAGATCGCTGGAAATTTTCTCTGTTAGTGACATAATATTAATTTTTATTTCTCGCAAAGACGCTAAGGCTCTAAGTCAACCACACATGGTCTGGTTTAATGCAGAACTAATGCAATTGGACTATAAATATACAAATATTTTGATTCGATCTGAATAGCTCTTTGCGACTTTGCGGGCAAAATTTATTAATCGTTTCCCGATGTTTCTTAGAAGAATATTGTTTTTTATTGTTTGCCTCTTGCTAAATATTTATTTACCAATAGAATATCAGAAGCAGGCATGCTTGTTCTTGTTCCCATGCTATTCAGAATAGTTTTCCATTGTGCAGCAGTATAATTATCGGGAGAGGCCAGAGCATGACAACTGTTGCAATTATTAATATACAATACCCGACCTTGTTGTAATTCAGGAAGTGTTGCGTTTGCTGTGACATCTGAACTTGTCGGGGTATATAAGGCACTTGTATCTACGACGTTCTTATTGCATCCTGAAAAAAAGATTATACTTGAAAGCAAAATAATAGCCGGATAATAGTTTTTAATTGATTTCATTCCTGAAAAAATTGAGTTATTAAAAGATATTATTTTTACTTATATAACATTATCTTTAATAAAATGTTGTGTTCGTTTTCAGATTTTAAGGTATGATTATTTTTTTTGATCGGACAGAATATGCGCTGAAATAGCCAAGTGCCCCATTACTGAAATTTGAAGTCGGATTGGCAGGAGCGGCAGACTGGCCCCCGCGATCCTGACTTGTTACCTGGCTTAGCTGTGAAAAATAATTAAAAACGTCTTTTTGGATGGTCTGTAAATATACAGTTATTGTATCTCCTTCCTGGATAGGAGGGTTCTCAGAATATATCTGCTGGGAAATAACATTTCCATCGCGGAGCATATCATTGTCAATCATTATTTCTGTTGATATTGTCCTGTTTATTTTTTCGATGAAACGGTAATAATTTTCCTCCCACCTGGTGTCCTGATACTGAATTTTTACATAGTTTAAAGTTTCTGTTTTCCCAAAGCGATCGAAAGTGATTCTTTGTGGAATAAGTGTGTCAATGGCTATCGGATATGCCATTGTGGAACTGGCAGTATAAGTTTTTCCCTCCGCATATACCGTAACAGTATAGGTTTTGCCTGCAGTACCTCTGTAGAAATCTGCTTTATACAGACCAGGAGTCGTCTCGGTGAGAGTTGCCTGTTCTCCGAATTCATCTGCTATGGTAACCAAAGCTCCTGTAACGGCAGGGAAATCATTAGGCTGATCAAAATTTATTGTTTTCGAAATTTTTACAGAACACGATGCCAGCTTATCCGATAGACCTCCTTCAATAATTGTTTTTGGGGCAGCATCATTCAGATTTATGTCGACTACTTTTGTACACGCTAATTGGGTAAGTCCCATCGGGATTATTGCTGAAAGGAAAAATATATATTTTCTCATTTCTAAAATTTTATATTGTAAGTGACAGAAGGGATCCAACGGAACAATGTTGTTTGAACTGCCTGAGTTCTGTTTGCATCTTTAGGGTCTTGCTGAAATGTTATTGAATAAGCATTTTCACGACCATAAACATTATAGCATGAAAAACTCCAGCTCGATTCAAAATTTGCTGTTTTCTTACTTTGCAGTGTGGCTCCAATATCGAGACGATGATAGGCAGGCATCCTATAACCATTTCTTTCCGTATAATAGTTTACAACCCTTCCGTTCATATAATACTTCCCACTAGGAAATGTAACAGCATTTCCGGTATAATAAACCCAGGTTGCAGAGAATGTCCACTTCTTTGACATCTCATAAATTCCAACAACTGAAAGATCGTGGGTCCGGTCTTGCTTTGCCTTATAGTATTGACCATTATTTATACCTTCAATTTTCTTCTCACTAGCAGCTAACGTATACCCCAGCCAGCCATTAAGTTTACCATATTTTTTCTTAATAAATAACTCAATACCATAAGCCCGGCCTTTTCCGAAAAGAAGTTGTGATTCAACATTTTCATTCAGGGTAATCTCCGCACCATCTTTGAAGTCAACCTGGTTTTGCAGATATTTGAAATATGTCTCTGCTGAAAATTCAAAGTTATTTTCACTGAAGTTTCTAAAATAGCCCAGGGAGACCTGATCTGCTATCTCAGGTTTTACGTTATTGCTGCTTGGGATCCATGCGTCTGTCGGATTTCCGGAAGTTGAATTGGAAAGAAGATGAAGGTCCTGGATGTTTCTTGCATAAGATACTTTTACAGAATTTTTTTCTGTAAGAATATAATTTACTGATATACGTGGTTGCGGATTGAAGTAGGTTTTTACAAACTGAACTGAATTGTATTTAGTTGTCAGAGTTGTATTCCCTTTCTGATCATAGGTATAAAAGTCTCCGGGTCCTAAAATACTGAAAGACGAAAGGCGGAGACCGAATTCAAGATTTAGAGGATTAACCGGCCTGTATTCATTTGAAAGATAAATTGCGTTTTCCCAGGCGTATTTTTTAGTAAGGTTAAGCTGATCGGTTTGATTGTCAGTTTCCAGAGTGACTAAACCTGGTACGATTTTATGATAGAGAGAGTTGAAACCGAATTTTAAGCTGTATTTTGAACTGATAAAATACTGATAATCCTGTTTAAGATTATAGTTCTGGATTCGGGAAATGATAAGTCCTTTTGTTGTCCCGAAATTGAGATGGATGTTATATTGATAATTACTAAAGATAAGTGAAGTGTTTGAAAATATTTTATCGGTATACAGATGATTCCATCTTAATGTACCGGTTGCATTTCCCCAGTCAAATGCAAACTTGTCAGCAAGTCCTAAAACGTCTTTTCCAAAATAGGCTGACAGAAAAATTCTGTTGTTGCTGTTGATCCGATAATTTGCTTTTGCATTTAAATCATAAAAGTAAAGTGTTGATCTGTTGATTAAAGTGTCGCTGGAAAGCTTTAGAAAGAGATCAGCATAAGTTCTTCTTCCCGAGATGGTAAATGAACCTTTATCCTTTACAATAGGACCTTCAATTTTCAATCGGGATGAGATTATTCCAATTCCCCCTTCAACGCCGAATTTTTTATCATTACCGTCCTTCATCCTGATATCGAGAACCGAAGAGAGCCGGCCACCGTATTCAGCTGGTTGACTGCCTTTGTAAAGAGTCACATCCTTAATTGCATCTGAATTGAATACAGAAAAGAAACCTAAAAGATGAGACGCGTTGTATACAGTTGCTTCATCGAGTAAAATCAAATTCTGGTCAGTGGCGCCACCCCGGACATAAAAACCACTATTTCCTTCTCCGGCAGATTTTACTCCCGGCATGAGTTGCAGTGTTTTTAACACGTCTTTTTCGCCCATCAAAACCGGAATATTCTGAATCTCCTTCATAACCATCTTATCAACACCCATTTGCACTTTGTTGATGTTTTCGTCTTTCTTTTCTGCCGTTATTATTACTTCAGTTAATTCACTGATTTTTTCATTCAGGGAAAAATTCTGTCTAAGGTTTTGTTTTAGAACTAATTGAGTCAATAAAGGTTCATAGCCGATAAACTGAACAGTTAAATTATATTTACCTTCAGGAAGAGTAATTGAATAAAACCCATACGCATTTGAAAAGGTTCCTGCAGTAGATAATTCTCTTACAAAAACAGCAGCCCCTATTAATTCTTCACCTGTTCTTGCATCCTTAACATAACCACTGATGGTATGTTTGCCCTGAGCAAATGCAGAGGAACTTAAAAAACAGAAGATAACCGAAAGAAAAAAGGTGAACTTATACAACTTTTATCATTTATATTTCAATGAGCAAATATAGTTCAGGAAAATGATATTGCCTCTCACGGTAATTGCTAAAATTCTTGACTAATTGGCTTCTTAAAGCTATGAAAAAGAGTTGGCAGGCCGACTATTCCTCGTTCAGAGATGTTAACAGAAGTTAAATGTTCCTATTTAAACAATCCGAAGGTTTATTTTTAATAATTTTGGGACCTTGAAAATTTATTACATTCTGAGTTTACGTTAGGGATTGAAAAATGAAAAGAACATTTATTATTACTGGAATTATAGTTGTTGGGACCTTTATATTATTGTACGTTTTTAACAGATTAACCACTAAGGCAAGCATAACCTACCAATTTTCAGAAGTTCAAAAGGGAGAGTTTGAAATTGCTTTAACTACCACTGGGGAATTAGTACCTGAAAGAACAGTTGATATTAAAGGGCCTTTATTTGATGCGAATGGAGATATAAGGTCAATGATGATCAAGATTCAGGACCTGGTTCCTGAGGGAACAGTGGTTGCGAAGGGTGATTTTGTAGCAACACTTGACAGAACAGAACTTAATAATAATCTGAAGGATGCATATGATTTTCTTACTACTCTTAAGACAAATCTTGAAATGAAATTGCTTGATACTGCAATTACCATGAATGAGATAAGAGATATTATTAAAAATCAGAAATTCACAGTTGAAGAAGCCGCAATGACTTTACGCAATTCAAAATATGAACCTCCAACAACACTCCGTCAGGCTGAAATTGAACTCGATAAGGCACAACGGGTACTTGAACAGCGCGAAAGAAATTATATTCGCAGATCAGCACAAGCCAGAACTGATATTTATAATCAGAATTATTGGGTCTCCCGGGTATCAAAAAGGGTTAAGGAGTTTGAAGATGTATTGGCAGGCTTTACTATTACAGCCCCTTCACCTGGTATGGTAATATATAAGAAAGAAAGGCGCGGGGGTAAAAGGAAAATCGGATCGATGATCAATCCGATGGATCGTGTTGTAGCAACGCTGCCTGACTTAACATCGATGCTCTCCACCACCTATATTAATGAAATCGATATAAGTAAGATAAAACCAGGTCAAAAAGTCAATATTACCATAGATGCATTTCCTAAAAAGAGATATGATGGCGTTGTTTCTGCAGTTGCCAAAATAGGTGAAAAATTACCGAATACAGATGATAAAGTCTTTGAGGTGCAGATTAAAATTGATGGCTCCGATATGGATCTCAGGCCATCTATGACAACCGGGAATAAAATAACTATAAATACCTTCCATGATGTAGTTTTTATTCCTATTGAATGTGTGCATGCGGGAGTTGACAGTATTCCATTTGTTTACAAGAAAAATGGAACCAAACAAATTGTACTCCTTGGTGAATCGAACGAGAAACATATTATTATTGAGAAGGGATTGGATCCCGGAACAATTCTTTACCTCAATACTCCCGAGAAACCTGAAGAATTCAAGATGTTTGGTCAGGATCTGGTACCTGTCTTAAAAGAGCGGGAGAGGATTAAAAGAATTGAAAACGAGAAATACAGGAAATAGATTATAGAATCATATCAGCTTGGTTCAACATGAATGGTGACTGTAAGGTTCTGATAGTTATTTGTTAGTTCATTCTCTATCCTGTCACAATACTGGTGAGCATTTCCAACAGATTCATTTTCAGGTATCTGAATATGAAACTCAATAAAACGATAGTTTCCGGCCAAACGGGTCCTCAGATCATGATAACTTACCTTAAGCCCTGTTAATGTTTTCTCTAACTCCTCAATCTCATCCTCTCCCCAGGCTGTATCGAGAAGAGGAGTGAAGGCTTTTTTCAACAGGTGATATGATTCCTTAATAATAAACACGGCTACCAGTATCGCAACAACAGGATCTAACCAGTTTATTCCTGTAACAAGTATCAGACCAAGCCCTAAAGCTACACCTAAAGAAGTATAGACATCAGTTTTGAGATGAAGGGCGTCAGCCTCAAGAGCTACTGAATTTGTTTCCCGGGCAACCTTATATAACCTTCTTGAAACAATAAAGTTGACAATTGCTGAAATGAGCATTATAACAGAACCTAATGCGATTGATTCAATCTCTATTCTTTCCCCTAAAAGTTTTTTGACCGCTTCAATGATAATCCAGATAGCAGCAACGAAGATGAGTAAAGCTTCAATTACTCCAGATATGTTTTCAATTTTGCCATGCCCATATGGATGCCTTGAGTCGGGAGGATTATCAGATACCCTGACTGATAAAAATGCAATTACAGCCGCTAAAAGATCCATCGCTGAATGGATTGCCTCAGAAATTATACTTACAGAACCTCCAATAATCCCAACAGATAACTTCATTATAATCAATAAAGTATTAGAGAATATTGATAGTCTGGCAATCCTTACTTTTGCATTCATTTTAATAATATCAATACGCAATCTCCAATCCGAAATCCGCAATTATATAGTAATCAATTCATATTCAGTGCTTCCCAGTCCTATCTTTGCCGCATGTTCAAGACCTGCCTGCCAGAAAGTATCGGGATGTGCCATTTTGAATTTATCTTTCCCCTGCAAATCATTATGTTCATGATCATCACAAATAATGCTTCCGGGAAGAGCAGGGGCTGCTTTAACCATATCAGCACATGCCTGATCGAGAGCCACCGGATCGAAAGAAGCTGCAATACCCAGATCGGGAACAAGGGGATAATCATTAAAGTTCCAGCAATCGCAATTGGGAGAAACATTCATTATGAAATTTATATGGAATGAAGGCTTGTCTTTCACAACAGCCAATGAATATTCAGCAATTCTCTTACATACAGTTTCTGAAGAATTCTGCCAGACAACCTGTGCAGAATCGTATTGGCAAACTGCAACGCATTGTCCGCAGCCAACACATTTTTCATAGTCAATATGGGCGATTTTATCTTTTCGGACAACTACAGCATCGTAGGCACAATTTTTCTCACAAATCCTGCAGCCTGTACAGTTCTCCTCAGATATTTCAGGGGAAGATCCGGAATGAAGAAATAATTTTCCTCCAACAGAGGCACATCCCATACCAAGGTTTTTCAAAGCCCCTCCAAAACCAGTCATCTCATGCCCTTTGAAATGGTTCATAGAAATAATCACATCGGCGTCGGCAATTGCACTGCCTATCTTTGCAGAACTGCAATACTCAAGGTCTAATTCGATTTCCCTGTATTCAGTACCTTTAATACCATCTCCTATTACCACAGGACAATCAGTTGCAAGAGGGTTATATCCATTTTCAAATGCTGCTTCAAGATGAGATGGCCCATTTGATCGCCTGCCTGAATATAAGGTATTGCAATCGGTAAGAAACGGAATCGCCTTTTTCGCTTTTAACATCTTCACGATGGTTGCTGCATAATTAGGTCTGAGGTATGCAAGGTTCCCGGGTTCTCCGAAATGTAATTTAACAGCTACTAGCTTTTTCTCAAAATCGATTTTATCTATCCCGGCTTTAATAACAAGATTATCAAGCTTTTTCAGAAGATTCTGAGATGGTTTCGTTCTTAGATTTGTAAAGTAGACTTTTGAGGAAGACATATAATAAATTTATTTATACTGACAATATTCTGGCTAACTCCACAAGATTATGGTTAACATCTTTATGAAGCTTTACGGCTCTCCGGAAAGGAACCAGGGTAATTTCCCCGTTCATGATGCCGACCATTACACTTTTCTGGTCATCGAGAAGAGCTTCAACGGCAGCATGGCCGAGTCGGCTTGCGTTAACCCTGTCAATAGCAGACGGGGACCCTCCACGCTGGAGGTGACCAAGTACAGAAACCCTCACGTCGAATTCCTTAAAATCGTCTTTTACCTGTTCCGCGATAGCGAATGCTCCTCCGCCTTTATCTCCCTCCGCAACAATGATAATATTGCTTGATTTCTTACGGATGTTACCTGCTTTAATCAGACTTTTAATGCTTCTTGCTTCCTCTTTAATTTCAGGAATAATAATCGCTTCTGCTCCGGTTGCTATACCGCTGTACAAAGCTATAAACCCCGCTTCTGCACCCATTACTTCAACAAAAAACATCCTGTTGTGAGCACTTGCCGTGTCGCGGATTTTATCAACAGCTTCAACAACTGTGTTAAGTGCTGTATCATAACCAATAGTATAATCGGTACCGTAAATGTCATTATCAATTGTTCCGGGTATCCCTACAAACGGAATATCAAACTCTTCGTTAAATAATCTTGCTCCGGTAAATGATCCATCCCCGCCGATTACTACTACTCCGTCAATCTGGGCTTCTTTTAGATTATTATATGCTTTGAGTCTCCCTTCCTGTGTTCTGAATTCCTCACATCTTGCTGTCTTCAGTATAGTTCCGCCTCTTTGAATAATATCACTTACACTTTGTGAAAGGAGGGGTTTGAAGTTAGCATCAATCATCCCCTGGTATCCCTGGCAAATACCAATAACTTCCAGGTGGTTATAAACTGCTGTTCTTGTTACTGCTCGTATTGCAGCATTCATTCCGGGTGCATCTCCTCCTGATGTCAGCACCCCGATTCTCTTAACTTTTGCCATAAATTTAAATTGTAAAATAAGAGCACAAAGGTAACATATTTATTTTGCCTGACAAATGATGGAACGATGCTATAGTCAGATATTTGAAATGATATCCCTTATATTTTCAATCAGCCATTTTGGAGTAGATGTGGCTCCACAGATTCCTACTGATTTTTTCCCTTCAAACCAGGCATAGTCAATCTCCTGAGCTGATGAAACAAAGTGAGTATCAGGATTAATACTTTTACATACTGAATACAGCATTTTACCATTCGAACTTTCCCTGCCGCTGACAAATATTATGGCGTCATGTTTTCTGGCAAATATTTTCAGATGAGGTTCTCTGTTAGAAACCTGTCCACAAATAGTATTGTTTATTATCAGATTATTTTCAGTGTCGGATATCCCATTTTCCTTCATTTTCGATCGTAAAATATCAGTCAGGTTGCTATACTCTTTAACACTCATTGTGGTTTGAGAAAAGAGATATACAGGCCTGGTAACATCTATCTTTTTGAAGTCGTTGGCATCTGACACAAGAATTCCTTCATTCATAATCTGTCCCTGCAACCCCACTACTTCAGCATGACCTGGTTTTCCGAATATTACAACCTGTCCGTTGCCTTTTTTCGTTTTAAGCCAGGTATCTTTAATTTTCGATTGCAACCTTTTTACAATCGGGCATGTGGCCTCAATTATTGTAATATTATTTTTTTCAGCTGTGATATAAGTTTCAGGAGGTTCCCCGTGGGCCCGGATAAGTACTTTACAGTTCTTAAGTTTCATGAATTCATCATGGTCAATTGAAGCAAGTCCTAAAGTCGAAAGTCGTTCCACTTCCTTATCGTTATGAACTATCGGGCCGAGTGAGAATACTATTTCTCCATTCAACAGGGCTTTTTCAGCAATTTCTACTGCATTTTGTACCCCAAAACAGAAACCCGATTGTTTATCAATTTCAACAACCATCTCTTTTCTTTTGAATGATTTCTTTAACCCAGGTCATCTGTTGATCAACAGACATCCTGCTATTATCCAGAAGAATTGCATCAGCAGCCCTTCTCAATGGACTAATATCCCTGTTCTCGTCAGCTATATCGCGGGCAACTATGTTCCTTTTAATTTCCTCGAAATCGATTATTGTCCCTTTCGATTTCAACTCATCATGCCTTCTTTTAGCTCTTATATCCACGGAGGCAGTCATGAAGATTTTGATATCTGCGTCAGGGAATACCACTGTTCCGATATCTCTTCCATCCATAACAATCCCTTTCTGAATCCCTATCTTTCTTTGTAACTCAACAAGTCTTGTACGTACCTCAGCGATCTGACTTATCCTGCTCACATTCGATGATACTTCTATATTCCTGATTTCCTGTTCAACATTCTCGGAATTCAGAAAAGTTTCATATTCATCTATGTCAGGATTAAATATGAAATCGATGTTAATATCTGTAAGTTCTCTTAAGACTCCTGATAAATTCAAGCTCCCGTTTCCAATAAAACCTCTTCTCATGCAATAGAGAGTAACAGTGCGGTACATAGCTCCACTGTCAATATATATATAGTTCAGCATTTTTGCAATAGATTTTGCAAATGTGCTTTTCCCGCATGAGGAGTATCCATCTATTGCTATAATTAGTCTTTTCTCCATAATTTTCTTTTAACCCTGTATTTTTGCCCCCTGCCCCTCATTTTCCTTCCTAAAACTCCTTTTTAATCCATATTTTTTACCACCTGCCCTGATTTTCCTTCCCAAAGCAGCCTTTTAATCCTTACTTTTTACCCTCTGCCCCTAAAGGTGGTTCTGATATTGCCTCAATTCTTAGCCCCCCTTCGGGTGGGTGGGTGGTAAAAGCGGAATGAAAATGCTAAATATCAGCTGTTTACAGGTGTTTTAGTTTGGTATTTTTATCTGAAATTTAAGTTTAACAAAGGTTATAAATAAACCATTATCTAACAAGGAAAGTTTAATCGTGATTTTTTTTATAAATAAGATCTGGTCTGATGATTAATGATACATGACTCGATGATCCGGCAAGATGATAGGTTGCTCTGCCAAACTCAATATCGAGCCAGGACGTTTTTATACCGAAACCCCATGACAGTCCTACTGTTGAAACTTTTGAATCAATTTCAAGTTCTCTTCTTCTCTGGTAGTTGTAGCCGCCTGAGAAATAAAAGTTCTTATGCGGAATTAATTCAACACCCAGAATAATATGCCGCAGCATGTTTTCACTGAAGTCTGATGACGCAGGTTTGGTACTTACCGTTGAGGCAGGATCTATATATTCATGGGTTAAATCAAATTTTTCGAGATGTCTCAATGTAAGAGAGAATCGAAATGGTGCATGAGCAAGCCTTTGTGATACTCCTGCCTGTATTTCAAACGGGAGGTTCTGCCGTGGTTCGCCCGCATATGTAGTAAGCTGATAACCTGCATTCCTGATAACTAAACCCGTTGAAAACAGGTTACTGCGGTTATGATATGAAGCCCCGATATCAAAGGCAAATCCGAAGGAAGTATATTTTTCAAGATGCGATAACACCGGTTTAAAGTCCACCCCTAATGAGAAAAGAGAATCTATTTCGTGGGAGTAGACCATTGAAAAGGCATATTCGGCAGCGCTAAAGTCTCCGGTTATGACTCCTGAAGCATCAGCCTCTGTAAAAGAGCCATAATTAAGGTAGGTAAGACCAGCTGCAAAATTACCCACCCCCTTATATGATTTGGAATACATTGCCAGTCCATAATTGATTCCTGCAAAATAATTTACATAATTTAGAGCAAGGGTTTTATCCATTGATGAGTTAAGAAGAGCCGGATTATGATATACAAGGTTCAGGTTATTTCCGGGTAAAGAAACATTAGTACCGCCAAGAGAAGATACAAGGCCGGAATGGGTAAGATTCAGGAATTCATAGACATTATCTCCTCCGGTTTGTGAAAAAGCGTCAGACAATATAATGCTGAAGAAGAAGATATTTATAATTTTTTTAACCATAAATGCCAATCCTCGTCAAATATACTAAGAATTTTTCAAGCAGTTTTTCCGGTTAGCACAAGTGCGTCGTTGATACTTTTTCGGCTGCCATACATCTGCGACATGAACAAACCTGCAATTACAATAGTCATACCTATAATATTTTGCATGGTTAGTCTGTCGCTCATTAGGATGAAGGCAAAGAGAGCAGTGAAAATCGGAATGCAGTTTGAAAATACAGTTGACTTCGATATTCCCATCTTGCTAACCGAGTAAGCGAAAAGAATAAATGCCCCACAGGATGCAAAAACAGCAAGTTCAATAATCGGAGTTAATAAATTAATTGTAAGAGTTGTGCCTGCCAAATGTTTTAGATCGAATATCAAAAAGAGAGGAAGGAACAGAACTGCTCCTATGATGTTCTGAACATTAACAATATAAACCGGCTTATATCCCCCTACAAGGCGACTTAGAGTGAGGTTATAGCCAACTGCTGAAAAAACAGCTAAAATCAGGAGTACTAATCCTTTTATATTGAAGGAAAGACTTCCATCTTTATTCAGGATGAATACAACCACACCAATAAAAGATAATATAATTCCTGCATAATTTATCCCTTTGAGCCGTTCGTTGAAGATCAGTCTTGCTCCTAGTGTGGCAAATACTGGTATGGTTGAAATCATAACTGAACATACAGTTGCTGATACATAGGTAAGTCCGAAACTCTCACCAAGAAAATAAAAGAATGGTTCAAAGAGGGCCAGAATAAGAAAAAGCTTGCGATCCTTCTTCTTGATTTTCATAAAGCTCTTTGTTATAGCAAGATAGCTTGTAAGTAGTATAACTGAAAATGAGAGCCTTATAAAGACTATCGTAATAGGACGGAAGGTTTCGTTGGCAATTTTGAACCAGATGAATGACAACGACCAGAAAATCATTGCCAAAAGTACAGCGATATATGTCTTAAGGTTGGTATTCAATGCTTTAACTTAATATTTTATTCCCCCATAACAGATCGGCGAATATATATTTAAAAAATTAAATTTACTGTAACTTGATTAAAAAACTTAAATGGTTAAGTTTCTCCTGAAATGCCAATCATTCTGAATTTTAGTGTTTTTTTCCTTATCCTTAAAGAGATAACACTGAAATTCAGAGAACTAAAAAGTCCCCTTCTTCGCCTTTATGTAGCCGCTATGTCGAAGCAAGGTAGGGGATTCAGGGGCAAATAATCTCGGTAGAGTTGACTTAATGTTATAAAACATCAGTTTCCGGATATTTCGACCCCATTATTTGATTAAAGCATGGTTTATCATTAAAACACAGACAAGTAATAAGTTATACCAAATCATGTTTTCGAATAGGTGATATCTTTGATGTTTTTCAGATTTGATTGTGAATCATAAATTATTATATTTGCCGCCTCAAAGGTTGAAAAACACTATATTGATTCTTTTAACCTGTTTAGAATAAGTAAAATAACTAATCTCAAAGTTTAAATGAAAATTCTGGTTTGTATCAGTAATGTTCCCGACACTACGACAAAAATAAAATTTGACGAAGGAAATGCTTCAATTGACACTGCCGGGATCCAGTGGGTTATTAATCCATGGGATGAATTATCACTTACCCGCGCCCTTGAACTTAAGGATGACGCGGCAAACGGAGTAAAATCTGTTACAGTTGTCCATGTGGGTCCTGCAAGCGCGGAGCCTACAATCCGCAAGGCTCTCGCTATTGGCGCTGATGATGCAATAAGGGTAAATGCTGAATCATCAGATTCATGGTTTGTTGCTGCCCAGATTGCCGAAGTAGCAAAAAAGGAGCAATTTGATATCATTATGTGTGGCATTGAATCAAGCGATTATAACGGTTCCGTAGTAGGAGGGATGATCTCGGAATTTCTTGGGATTCCTTCGGTTTCAGCGGTATCAGGGATTAAAATTGAGAACGGACAGCCGGTCATTACCCGCGAAATTGACGGAGGAAAAGAGATTGTTACAGTTCCAATACCTTTTGTTGTGGTTGTGCAGAAAGGCATTGCAAAAGAGCCAAGAATTGCAGCTATGAGGGGAATTATGATGGCCAGATCAAAACCCGTTAAGCTGATGGAACCTGCAGCTGTTGAGCCTCTTACACAAATAGTGGTATTTGAAAAGCCGTCACCCAGGGCAGCCTGTAAATATATTGACGCTGATAATGCAGGACAGTTGATCGAATTGCTGCAAAACGAAGCAAAAGTAATCTGATAATTAGTTATAAAACAGTAAATCACTACGATATGTCAGTATTAGTATATACCGAGAATTGGGATGGAAAATTTAAGAAGCTTTCTTTTGAATTAGTTTCTTATGCATCCGGAGTTGCTAAAATGCTTGGCACTGATGTTACAGCAGTATCAATAGGAAAAGTTGAAGATACCGAATTGAAGAAACTTGGTAACTATGGAGCAAAAAGGATATTAAGTGTTGATAATGATAAGCTAATAACACTTGATAGTCAGGCCTATACAAGTGTTATTTCTGAAATAGCACAGACCGAAAATTCAAGGGTTATAATTATTTCAAATAATAATACAGGTAAATCAATAGCACCAAGGTTATCAGTAAGGTTGAAAGCTGGTGTTGGATCAGGAGTAAGTAAACTACCTCTGAATCTCATTCCTTTTACAGTTTATAAAAGAACTTATTCAGGAAACGCTTATGCCCATGTTGTCATAAAAACTGATGTCAAAATTATCACTCTCGCCCAGAACTCATTTGATGTTATTGATGCACCAGGGAATGCAGTCATTGAAAAGGTAAATGTAAATATTGACGGTTCTCTTATTAAAACTGTTGTTAAAGATGTTCAGAAGCAAAGCGGTAAAATACTTTTAACCGATGCGGATATTGTTGTTTCAGGTGGCAGAGGAATGAAATCGCCTGATAACTGGCCTGCTCTGGTTGAACTCGCATCTTTACTCGGTGCTGCTACTGCCTGTTCCCGACCAGTTTCAGATGAAGGATGGAGAAGTCATGATGAACATACAGGTCAGACAGGTAAAATAATTGCCCCAAACTTATATATTGCTTTAGGAATTTCGGGTGCAACACAACATCTTGCAGGGATTAGCTCATCTAAATATATTGTCGCCATAAACACCGATAAGGATGCTCCAATATTTGAGGCTGCACAGTATGGTATTGTTGGCGATGCCATGAAAGTTCTTCCAAAACTTGTTGCCGCTGTAAAAGAATTAAAGAAATAATTTGTTGATAATATGAAAA
>JANXXP010000344.1 GCA_025350595.1 Bacteroidota bacterium | reverse complement strand
ATGTTCTAATGTATGAGAATTTACGACAAAATCTTGACTCCCGCTTTTAATTGGCAAATTATCGCCATCAGCCGCAATATCTATTTTTTTGACTTTCCCGCAGTATGCCAGCTCTTCCTCAGTATAATAATTATCGAGATAATTGATTTTATTTATATTTATAGCATCTAACCCAAAAGGGTTGTGCGCCGACCCACCTATTTCCAATCCTTTCCCCACACAATATTTATGCGCGAGAGCAGATTCGGGTATGATAAGGATTTTCTTATTCTGCTTTTTCTCAAAAATCTGATAGTATAAAGATTGTCAGGCATTTTGATGGTACTGTTACTGTTACTAACAAAGGAATTTCTTCAATCCCCAACTTAACACTTGGGAAACCAGCAGCGATAATATATTTGTCGGTTGGCAATAAGTTTCGATTTGAGCCCGAGTTTCGCCTTGCCCTCGAAGGAAAGCCATGGATGTTTATTTTCTGGGGGCGCCATGATTTTCTGAATACAGATAAGTTTTTTATTAAAGCCCGTACAAATGTGACGGTTACCTTTAATACTATTTCCGTCACAACAGATAATATCCCAAGTAACATTTTAAGGGCCAACCGTACGATGACCAGCGATCTGGTAGCTAATTACCGGCTGACAAAGAACATTAGTATTGGACCTTATTACTTGTATATCTATGGCGTTGATAAATATGCGATTAAGAATACGCACTTTATTGCTTTAAGAACCGGATTTTCGAATATCAAACTCTCAGATCAATTTTTTATGGGCTTTAATCCTCAGGTTTACTTTCTTAAAATGGATAAAGATCACGGATATTATTTTAACTCAACACTTACAATCGCAAAGCGAAATTTTCCGATATCATTCGCAACTCTTTTCAGCAAGACAATTCACACAGAAATACCTTTGGGAGAGGACATGCTTTGGAATGTAAGCTTAATTTATACTTTCAATAAAAAATATATCAAACTATAGAATGCAGTAAATCCTTTTGTTAGTTGTACTAAGGTCCGTTTTATATTTGTTAATGTCGTGTAATTAAATACCAATAATTATGGAGACAAAAATTCAAAAACGAAAATTAGGAAAAAGCAACCTTGAAGTCTTCGCCATGGGGCTCGGCTGCATGGGGATGAGCTTTGGTTACGGAACTATTGCTGATAAAAAGGAAATGATTACTCTAATTCATAAAGCAATTGAAAACGGTGTATCTTTTTTTGCAAAACTGATTAATCGCTAATCACATTCACGATTATAGTAGATTATAAGGATAATTAACAACTTTTAAGAATCCAATCAGACTATTTAAGTATAATAATTTTTATATTCGAACCCTGAGTTTTAACTTAAAACAAAATTCTAATGATAACAAAAATATGTCGCAGAAGTCTTTTCTTTCTGTTATGCTTTACTGCAATAAATCCTATCTATTCACAAGACTGGCCACAATATCTGGGACCAAACAGAAATAGCGTTTCTGTAGAAAAAGGTATTTTACGAACATGGCCAGAAAAAGGTCCTGAAGTTCTATGGACTGCCTCAATTGGCATTGGTTATGGCGGACCTGTTATCAAAGATGGGAAAATCTATTTGCTCGACAGGGATGACAAGGTTGGCGACAAACTGAGATGTTTTGATCTTTCAAATGGAAAAGAACTCTGGAATTTTGCATACGATGCTCCCGGATCTGTAATGTTCCCTGGCTCGCGAAGCGTACCTGCCATAGACGGCAACCGGATATATTCTTGCGGCCCTTACGGAGATCTTTATTGCATTGACATTAATACACATAAACCAATTTGGAATAAAAATGTCTGGAAGGATTACGGCGGTGGTGAAATTCCGAGATGGGCGATCACTCAATGCCCTACTGTTTATGGCGATTTGCTTATAGTTGCTTCACAGGCACCTCAGGCAGGAGTTGTTGCTTATGAAAAGCTTACCGGCAAGGTAAAATGGGCTACTCCTTCTCTTGGTCCTGTCGGATATGTTAGTCCGGAAATCGTAAAAGTTGGAAAAGAAAGCCATGTTGTTATGATAACCGCTTCGGCTGGTCGAGGAGCTAGCGCCAGTGGTGGTAAAGTGATTGGTATAGAACCGCTTACAGGGAAGATATTATGGGAATATACAAACTGGCAATGTGGAATTCCGGTTCCCGGGGCACTTGACGCAGGTGATGGAAGAGTATTGATTACAGGCGGATATCAGGCTGGTGCGGCTATGATAAAAATCGAGAAGAAAGCAGATGGCAGCTATAGTGTTAAAGAGCTCTATAAAAATCCTGATTTTGGAGCTCACACCCAACCTCCGGTTATGGTAAACGGCAATTTTTATGCTCAGTATACTACCAACGAAAGAAAAGACGGACTGGTTTGTATGAGCATGGACGGGCAGATTAAATGGAAAACCGGTAAAACGCCGTTATTTGACAAGGGGGGCATCATTCTTGCCGATGGTTTACTGCTTAGCACTGATGGCAGCAGTAAATTATATCTTATTGAACCTGATCCGGCAGCCTTTAAACCGATAGCAACATCAGAGTTACTCAAAGGAGAAACAGATGATAAGAAACCTTCGAACCAAAATTGGGCACCTTTGGCACTTTCCAACGGCAAACTCCTGATCCGGGACCAAAGCCGGCTTATATGTGTCAAAGTTGCTAAGTTATCCCTTTAAAATCAAAATTACATTATGATGAAAACTACTTTTCTGTCAATAATTACTCTGATATTATTTTCCTCACTTATCGAAGCACAAAAGATAAATGAGTGGCGACCTGAAAACCGTACCGGGGTCTCTGCGGAAACCGGATTATTGAAGTCATGGCCCGCTGCCGGACCAACTCTTCTCTGGTCATGCACCGATCTGGCCAAAGGATTTTCCTCCCCAGTATTTGGAAATAATACCATTTATATCACTGGAAACACAGGCAGCAATGGCGCTGAGGATATTCTCTTTGCACTTGATATGAAAGGAAAAGTCTTGTGGCAAACTGCATTTGGCAGAGCCTGGACCGGATCTTTTCCTGATAGCAGGGCTACTCCCACTGTTGAAGGCAACAGAGTTTATTGCTGCAGTGGATTTGGCGATATTGTATGCATTGACGGAACGAACGGGAAAATAATATGGTCGTACAAAGGTAGTGAACTAAATAAAGGTACGTATGGTGCCTGGGGTATTGCAGAATCGCTTCTTATCGACGGCAATAAGGTATATTTTTCTCCGGGAGGACCTGAGACAATGACTATCGAGCTTGATAAAGCTACCGGGAATGTTGCCTGGAAATCAGCAAGTCTGAACGACAAACCGGGATATGTTTCTCCGATCGTGGTAAATTATGCTGGCAAAAAAATGATAATTAATGTCTCACTGGGCCATGTTTACGGAGTAGCTGCTTTAAATGGTGAAATTATCTGGAAAGTTGCTCATGCACCAAGCTCAGACGGAGATGATCTTATCAAATGCACAACACCATTATACAAAGATGGGATGGTATATGTTACCGGAGGGTACGATACTGGGGGTATGATGGTCAAAATTGCTGATGACGGTAAGAGTGCAAATGTTGTATGGACTGACAGCGTTCTGGATAATCACCACGGCGGAGTTGTGCTTGTTAATGGATACATTTACGGTTCAAACTGGTTGAACAACAGCAATGGAAACTGGTGCTGCATTGACTGGAAAACAGGGAAAAAAATGTGGGAAGAGAAGTGGAACACCAAAGGATCAATCATATCAGCTGAAGGTTTGCTTTATATATTTGAAGAAAAGAACGGGAATATTGCACTGGTAAAGGCTAATCCTGAGAAATTCGAACTGATCAGCAGTTTCAAAGTCACCCAGGGTAATGGAGGTCCATTCTGGGCACATCCTGTAATCTATAATGGAGTACTTTATCTGAGGCATACAAATGCTTTAATGGCTTACAGTATTAAAGCAAAATAACCAGCCAATCTTAAAAGGAACTGGATTTAGAACGTGTATTGAAAGTATTAAAACATAATTCTGATCTTGTTTTTATTTCCTTTTACAACAAGACTATCAGATTGATTTTTAACTTTTTCACCGTTGACGAAGATCTCTTTTCCTGAAAATTCTTTAACCGGGAAAATATAACTCCAGTCATTTTTTTCTGCGCTTATCTCATATTCAATTTTATCCTTCGATTTCAGAATCGAGAGTGAAATATTATTATCACCTACAGGAAGGCTGCTGATGGAAAGATTTTCCCAATTCATAGGTAAATGCGGTTCAATTAAAACTGATTTACCAAAAGCATCCGGCTGAATACCAAAAATATGTGTCACAAGAGGAACTGCCAGTCCGTAAATTGTCCATCCCTGAACCGGACAACCATAATCCGGCATCATCTCTGAAATTGAACCAGGCAGAGCCATTCCAAATGTTTCTGCTATTTTATCGACATACCAGAGTGCTTCATCAGTTCTTCCATATTTTGCTTCTGACTCAGCCTGCACACCTGTGGCGATTGTCATCATATATTTTCCTTCAACCGCAGATAAGTATGGTCCGAAAGAGCCGCAATCCTCTTTTCTTACTTTATCTAAAAGTTTTATGGCTTTATCCCTCGGAGCGATTCCCGTTTCAACTGGTGTGCTAATCACCCAGTTCTTATTGGTGAACCAACCTTTGGAAGTATCTTTCGGTAATTTCGAATACTTTTCAAGGAGCTGCGAATAAAAAATCTGCTTTCCGGATAGTTTTTCTGCAGATATTTTATCAGTTCCACCCAAATTAAGCTGCTCAATAGCTCCTTTAACAACATGTATTGCCTGGTCTCTGGTTCCGTAGAAGTCACAGTAACTGCTTTCTTCTTCATCCCAGAAGTGTGTATTGATTTTATCCTTCAGACTTTCAGCCTTTTTTGAGTACTCATCCTGTAAATCAGGTTCATTAAGGACTTTGGCCATTTTTGAAGCTACTTCCAGAGCTTGCTGGGTATAAACGGCAACATCTATCAATTCTGCATTTAAACCTCGAACTTCCATGATACCATAACCTTCAGGGAACAGATTATGATTTGAATCCATATCTGTAAAAAGCCAGTTTATCCCTAGTTTGATATATGGATACATCTCCTTTAGGAATTCAATATCTCCCGTCCATTGAAAAACCTTCCAGACAGCTATCGCAAAATGTGGTGTCTCCTGTGTATTCCCCTTATTACCAACAAATCCGTTTGATGACATTTCGTGAATAATTCTGCCATTCCCGTTAACTTTCACTGAAACTTCCCTGATTAATCTGAGAGTTGATTTTGCCAGTTCCGGATCGCCACTGCATAACAAACCCTGGGAAGCATATGAATTATCACATCCAAATAGCCATGGATATTCAATAGCTCCAGCGCCCATGAATCTACCCAATCCGCTCAGATCGCTGACAAGCCATTCAGAATTAATCTTTCCCCAGGTATAAGCATCCTGCAGCTTCTTATCAGGTATCTCCACTATTGACCTATTATCTATCTGCTTATAATGTAATATTTTATCATTAAGAAGAAGTTTATGATTCTGCTTCAAATCTTTATAAACATCCAATGCAGCATCCATGGAAACATTAGATCCCGACACCAGAAACGCTGAAGTAACAGTTTCGCCCGGCTTAATTTTGATTATATATCTGGATTTCGCTGATCTGCCTTGCCCTTTCGTAGCAGGAACTGTTTCAATATCCTCAGAATGACTTGCTGCTGGGAGTGTTGAACCCCAGACAGTAAACCATGGATTTTTAATATCATAAGCGCAGAAAGCTGAGTTTTCTTTATCCCATTGAACTGAGTCTTTAGCATCAATAATACTATTCTCCTTTGAGAACCATACCGGACTAAGGTCAGTTTTTACCATGAAATTTAGTTCAAGCTCACGTTCCCTGTCCAAATTGTTTTTAAAGGAATAATAAATAACCATTCCAGACTTATTTTGTGGACAAAACTGAAACCGTTCCGCATCAATACCACTTAAAATCTGGGGATAAATGAACTTATTCCCCTGAGGATAATTAATAAATTCTGATGCTTTATTGAGTAGTACAGTCTGACCTTTTCCTGTTTCATTTATCTCAAGCCAGACTCCGTCAAGAATTTTTACAGGAGGAGTCCAGAATCCTCCCATTTCTCCTTCAACATGACCACCCAGATCGGGAAACGACCCATCCTGCCAGCCTACAATATAACTTTTATCTCCAGCAGTAAGATATGGTTTGGATGGAAATTTTCCATTATTGGATAATCCATTAAAAATTTCTGATTCATGTTTAATATTGGCATTGCGACAGGAAATAAAACTCAGGATATATCCGGTCATTAATAATATTTTTATCATGTTAAGAGATAGCTTTTCCATAGTCTTAATTGGTTTCTTCTAATTTTTATTGATGAGAATGACTTAAGCCAGTGTAAAGGCTGCCCGATCATAAATTTAATACTTATTTTTGATTCTAAATTCTAATTGTCGTTATTCGTTTTTCTGATTCATAAAGGAGGCATAAATGAGTGTATATCAGATGGGAAAGTTGAGGATTATTGATCTTTCAAAATCCATTGACCCTGAAACCGAGACAAGAAGGTGCAATTTATTGCGGTTCAATACCGGAGGAAGAATTCCTGATTACCATACACACATGGACCTTATGAGCCACCTCGGGACTCATGTCGAATGTCCCTATCATCACCATGATGATTGGCCCGACGTTCAAGGCCTGCCACTGACCAGCTTTCTGGGGAGGGCCATCTATGTCAGGATAACGCATTTGCCGCCTAACAGTCATATTATGCCTTCAGACATGGAAAAAGCATCTGGCGGAAAAATCAGGAAAAACGATATAGTAATCATTGACTCTCCCAATTGCATTGAACCATTTACTGAAAAAACCAATACCGACGCAGATAAGAGGCTGTTCATCGGCCGCGAAATTGCACTATGGTTTGCTGAAAAAGAAGTAAAATGTGTGGGATAAGAATCTTGACAAGCTCGAGAGAGAAACCTTTTTTATGTCCTACTCTCCATTGCCGATTAAAGGACTGGATTCCTCTCCTGTTCATGCCTATGCAATTGAAGGGTTAGAGGAATTCTCATAAGAGTATAATTAACTAAATACATTTTAATGAACTACTCCGTAGCTTGCTGCGGAGTAGTTCATTTGCGATGTGTGCACCGAGGCTGACCTTCATCAGCTATGGAATACCTGAAAAGGGTGATGCAAAATGGCTCGACCACCAGGGAAGTTATATGGCTACTGTTGCTGCCGGAGTTGTATTTAAACTACTTGGAGTAAAGGACTTAGGCGTTTCAAATGATTACAAAACAGAAGCATTGCCCTCTGTAAATACCGGTCTGTTGGACGGGGAACTTGCATGGCGTCAGCACGATGGAGGGCATACAGATGCACCGAATATGAAGTATTTCATCGAATGGGCGAATAAAAAAATTAAATGAAAAGTTCGAAAAGTACTTTCGTAAAGACCGCAAAAATTTGATATACATTATTTTACCTTTGTGGACTTTGCGCCGACTTTGCGAACTCAGAGGTTAAAAAAGACTCTTTGGACATTGCAATCAGAATTGCAGCAATAGGACAATAGTGCCATAATATTAGTCTTAATGAACATTTATAAAAGTTAATCGTTTATATTCTGAAAATCGATTCTCAGCTATTGCACTAAAAATTCTAAAAATAATTAATATGAAGATAGTTAAATCAATAGAAATCAGGAAGAATTCAAAACTGGTATTTGATTATCTGAGAATAACAAGGAACCAGGACAATTTCAGCGTATGGAACATGGCTGATCCAAGCATGACAAAAAAGCATGAGGGCGTTGATGGAACCATTGGTTTTAAATACAGCTGGGACAGTACAATTAAAAATGTTGGTGCCGGAGAGCAGGTAATTACAAGCATTGAAGAAGGGAAAAGCATTGATTATACAATCAGATTTTTTCGACCTATGCAAAATGTTGGTACAATAAAATTCAATATTTCAACTCTTGATGATAGCAATACCTCTGTCGAATGGATCTTCGACGCTCCCTCTAAGTTTCCGATGTCGTTATTATCACCTATTTTTAAGAAAATGTTGGGAAAGGACCTCCAGAAAGGACTTGTAAATCTGAAGGTTTTTCTGGAAAAAGGTAATTCTTAAATCCACAGATACTACCAAAGTGCATTATCTCATAATATACTAAATATCACATACTTAACAAAGAACAATAAGGGCTCTTTCAATACCACAATTTAAATTTAACCCATTTCGGAGTAAGTAACAGTAGTATTATATTTAGTTTATCAGAAGATTTCCTTCCTTATAAATGCTCCAAAGTTACCTGTAGCGGCAGGATGCGGACCATATTCATCAACATCTGCGGCTAGTCCGAACTGGATACCTTTTACTTCAACCCCGAGACGGAACCATTGATAACTTTTTATATTTCCACCCGCATCAAACAAATGAAGCAACGCAAATCTTGTATATAATTTTACACGTTCGTTTATTTCAGGTTTATATTGAACAATCGTCATTATATCGTAGGACTGATTACTTTCAATATTAATTCTCGGGGCAACCAGAATGAATAATTTTCTGCCTCCATATACATATTGCAGACCTGCTGTTGGATTGAAACCTCCCTTACTGTAAACAACACCGCCTGAAACCCTCACGTTCTTAATTGTCTCGACATAAATCTGATCCTGAAGTATAAATCCGTTCTTAAGCTTATCGTTAAAGTCAAACTGGACGGTATTAATGTGAAAGAAACCAATCCTTGAATTCTGTGAAAATCTTTTATCTAATACCAGATTAACAGTTCCATATTTGTTTCCAATCATAAGTTCTACCGGGATCGGCTGTGCCTTAACAAGGGTGCTACTTATAAGAATAATTGAAATAGTTGTGCAAAGTATTTTTAACAGCTTCATCCTGAAAGTTTTTTAATTCTCTGTAAATCTAATGCAGGAGATCTAAAATTTAAGATAATTTATGGTGAAGCTGCCAATTCAGATAGTGAACTATCAAAAAGTATGTATAAACTTTTTTGACATTCTTATTTGCATTAAAAAAAAAGTTGATTCAACTTATCTTTAGAATCCTTTTGGGAACAAAGAAGTCATCTTTAGTAAGATTGCATTTTTTCGCTATCGACTTACAGAAGTCTAATCTTCCTGTCTTATTATCCCTTGTATCTGATCCAAAGGTAAACTTCAAACCCTGTGCCTTAGCCATGTTTATGAATTTCTCGTGTGGCGTGTGTGCCATATACACTTCCATGAACTTATTTGTATCATCCACGTAAGTATCAAAATTCCAGATACGCAACGTTTCTCCATAACCGTTTCCCACTGGAATAGTCTGGGCATCCATAAGTACATAATCAAGCTGGGACAAAAGTGCAGGTGAAAAGCTCTTCGACCAACCTATCGTCATCGGCTGCAGACCAATATATACCGGGTAAGGCTTGAGACTTTCAATAAAGTTTTTCAGACTTGAGTCATTGTTGATATTATAACCCGGGTGATCTACAATCCCGAACTGAACATTTGCTATTTTTGCAATGTCCATAACATCTTTAATGCTATGATCTTGAGCAAGATGAACATGCAGGTCCATCAAAGGAAACCCTTCTTCACCAAAAGAAAGATTTTCGCCTGACAGCGGCGATAAGGCTAACATCCCACCG
>JANXXP010000323.1 GCA_025350595.1 Bacteroidota bacterium | reverse complement strand
CTCTGCTTTTTCACAAAGCTGAATTTTAGCTTCGAGATTTTTCTTAAGATCAAGATCTCTTAACTCCTTATTTATTTTTATATAGTCGTAGAAAATCTCTACATAATGGTGATAATTCTCCCAGAGATCTTTCAGTGCAGTTTGTGGAACCACACCTGTTGTATGCCATTCATTCTGCAGTAATCTGAAATCATGAAAGGTTTTATTAATAGACTCCTCCCTATTGACAAGTTCTTTAATCTTATCAATAATATCATATTTCTTCTTTAGGTTAATATATTTTTCGGCATCAAGAACCTTATTAAAATCGGTTTTTTTATCTTTATATTTTTCAAGCAGCTGCTTTACACGTGCGTCATCAGAATCAACCCATGCCCTGTAATCTTCAATTTTGCCACCACCCTCCAGAAATTTGTCCTTCCTTTCGTCAGCATCCAGTTTAAGCTTTTTGTAGAAGAATACTTTTATCCTCTCAACATCATCCCTGATTTCTGCAGGAGCTCTGTTTTCCACAATCAGAGCTAATGTTTCTACAAGTTCATGTTTGCTATATCCTGAATAATCAACAGGAGGAAGTTCAATATCCTCTGTATCATTGCTTTGTTCAGGCGCAGGCTCTTCTATTTCAGCCTTAATTTCTTCAGCGTTTTCCGCTTTAATGGCATCCTCAGTTCCGGCGGCATTATCAACAGCCCCGAATTGTTCTTCACGAACAGAGTCATCCGGATTTTTCTTGGTCATAATCAATCCTTTTATATTTCAGCTCTTTAACAGTAAATTTCACCATGGTAAACCACGGAATTTTCAGAGTACGAAAATATTGAAATATTTAGTAATACTCAAAGATTTGACATAAATAAATATGAGAATCAGATATTACGACCAAGTGATGAAATCAGAATGACAGTCATGATCTTAATAAAACCCGATTTTTAGTAACAATGGATATATCAATGAAAGATAAATTATATATTTGAATACAATTTCAAAATTAAGTGAAAGATTAAATTAATGTTAACTATTTACAGATTTTAAAATGGATAAAACTCAGATATTTATTTTTGCTTTCGCTATGGTATTTTTAGGATTTCGGATTTATCAGAAATATATTAAAAAGAGTACCGGAAAGTCCGTAACTGATACCAAAAATGTCGAAGGGTCGAAGTTTTCATCACCCTCTAAAGACGATGATTACGAACCTTACTCCGGGAAATAGTTGTACACTATTTCCTGTTTTTTGAAATCATATATCGGAATGGGTTCACAATTTTTTGAAGAAGCCTTATATTCTCCGTTATAATTTCTGCTGTGCCTTGCATATTCTGAGTAAAATCAAGTTTGGTTCCATATAAAGTTGAAAGACCATCGGGTAGTTCAATTTCAATTATATACGAATCTGCTGCCGGAACAAGAGATTTGGATTTTATAATACCCCTAACCATTCCATATTCCAGATACGGATAACCACTCAGCTTAATATTAACCAATTGTCCGGGTTTAACTTTACCCGAGCGTTGCATTTTCAGATTAATCCTGCCAAGAAAACTGCCTGCCTCCCTAGGAATAATATGAATCACAGGTTCGTCCTTTACAACAGTTTGATTAATATTCCAGAAACTTGTAAATGTAACAAAGCCATCAATAGGTGAAATAAGCAAATATGTATTCTCCCATATTTTTGTCTGTGCCTGTAAGTTCATAAATGATTCTTCCAAAACTGAAACAAGCCTATCCCTTTCTGTATTCCGTGTTATCTGGAAGTCCTGAAGAAGCTGTTGTTTTTCTGCCAATTCAATTGATTTTGATGAACGATCAAGACGAACCTGTTGTATCTCAATATTGATTCTGATAAGCGATTGATGGGATCTCTCAAAATCACTTTCCGGAATTACCCCTGACACAAAAAGTGAAGAATCTCTATTAAACTTTTTAACTTCCAGAATCTGGTTCTCATTGTAAAGCTTCTCTTTTACTTTTAATCTTCTGATAAAATCCTGTATCCCATTTATTTCATCACTTAAAGATTTGATTTTATTTCCGTAATAGTCATTGGTTGTAAAATTATTAAGGTCTGATAGGTTTTTCAGAAAAGAAGCATAAAAACCCTGTAATTCACCGAGTTCTGAAATATCAGGAAGTGACATAACAGTAAGAAACTCTGGCTTTTTAATTGTATCAATAATATGTTCTAAAGATCTTATATCAGACATAGAGGCAGTTGTTTCCATAACCGCCAGCAGTTCCCCGGCTTTTACTTCTTGTTTCTCTTTAACATATATAAATTTGATTTTCCCGGTTATCTTTGTTACAAGAGTTACAGGTGGATTGATTGTGGTAATTTCAACTGGTGCAGGAATTGTGTCGGGATACCTTATTAACCATGCGAAAAGAATAAATATAACAAAAACAAAAAATAGAATAGTTGTTCCCCATCTTAGGATTTTATTTGGAGGATATCCCATTATCTCTTTTACAGGATCAGAATATAATATTTCTGGTTTTTTATCTTTCATAAATTATTCTAAGTACCTAATTCAAGTTGATTCCTCACCAGATTAAAATACGCTCCTTTATTCTGAATAAGCACTTCATGAGTACCAGTTTCAATTATTCTTCCATAGTCAAGAACTACTATTTTGTCTGCATTTTTTACTGTACTTAACCTGTGAGCAACAATGATTACGGTTTTACCTTTATAGAATTCTGTAAGGTTATCTACAATAACTTTTTCATTATTAGCATCTAGAGAATTTGTCGCTTCATCGAAAATAATAATATCAGGATTCTTATATATTACCCTTGCAATTAGAATCCTTTGTTTTTGTCCCTGACTTAAACCATGCCCGTTTGCTCCTATTTTGGTGTTGTAGCCAAGAGGCAGTGACTCAATGAATCCTTTAATGTTTGCAATTTCGACTGCTCTGAATAGTTTTTCCTCAATTATTTCTTCAGAGCCCGGAGCAATATTAGAAGCAATTGTATCGGGGAATATAAAGCCATCCTGCATAACTGCTCCCACCTTTTCTCTCCAGACTTTAAGACTAAGGTTTACCAAAAGTGTATCTCCTATCAGGATTTCCCCAATGACAGGCTGATAAAATCCAAGAAGCATTTTAAGCAAAGTTGTTTTGCCACTTCCACTCGTACCAACAATTGCAGTTATTTTATTCTCTTCAATAAAAAGATCAACATCCTTCAAAGCATAAGGTGATCTTGGTCCTTCGTATTGATGCGACAGGTTATTTATATATATGTCCTTCTTATCAGGAAGTTTACGCACTTTCATTTCTTGATTTGACTCTTCGGCTTCCATATGATGAACTTCTGCGAGTCTGTCGATACTCATTTTTGCATCCTGAGACATCCGCGAGAATCCAATTATCTGACTCACCGGAACATTTAACTGACCAATAATAAACTGTACAGCGAGCATCATACCAAGTGTCATGTTACCCTGCAGAACTGCAGTAGCTGAAGTTATTGTTATTAGAATATTGGTCACTTCATTAATGAATGTTCCTCCGGCTGACTGATATTGAATAATGCTCAATCCTTTTACTTTTAATCCAAAAAGTTTTGCCTGCAGATTTTCCCATTCCCACCTATTGCTTAATTCGCTCTGAGTCAGCTTTATCTCCTGCATTCCATTGATGATGTTAATCAGTTTATTATTTGAAGCTGACATCTGTCTGAAGCGCTGATGATCGAGTTGCACTCTGGATTTCATAAATAATGATATCCAGATAATATATAAAGCTGAACCTGTAAGAAAAAGTAAAAGAATTTTAACATTGAAGATAGCCAGGACTATACTAAATACAATTAAATTAAAAAAAGAGAATAGTATACTCAGACTTGCTGAAGTAAGAAACTCTTCAATTCTGTTGTTATCTTCTATTCGCTGAAGAATATCACCGGTCATTTTTGTATCAAAATATGAAACAGGCAAAGACATTAGCTTCTGAAGGAAACCTGAAATCACAGCAACATTTACTCTTGCTCCAATATGAAGAAGCAACCAACCTCTGATAAATTCAACTGACATTCTGCCAATAACGAGAGAAAGCTGGGCAAAAAGAATAAGATAAATAAAGCCAATATCGTTATTATTCAGCCCTATGTCTATTATAGACTGTGTGAGAAACGGGATTATAAGCTGTATGCAACTTCCAAGAAATAGCCCAAGAATTAGCTGAAAAAGGTATTTCCGATAAAGCCTGAAATACTTAAATAGAAATCTGAATCCGTAAGTTTTTTCATGCTCAATATCATTCTCAAACAAAGCTGGAGTAGGTTCGATTATTAATACCAGGCCTGCCGGTTTACCCTCAGCGATTGTTGATGCCCAGCTCCTTACAAATTCATCGTGACTATATTTTACAAACCCCACGGCTGGATCAGCCACGAATATTTTATTATTTTTAATCTTGTAAACAACAATAAAATGTTTTTGCCGCCAGTGAACAATGCAGGGCAAAGGAACATTTTCACATAACAATTCGAAAGGAATTTTAACTCCTATAGTCCTGAATCCCAGCGCATCAGCCGCTTCAGAAAGTCCCAGAAAGGAAACACCTTCTCTTGTTATATAACACTTTTTCCTGAGCAGTTCAAGTGAAAAATTCATTTTATAAAACCCTGCTATCATCTTAAGACAAGCGGGTCCGCAGTCCATTGCATCAGGTTGTTTTACAAATTGGAATGACATTTGGATTTGCAGAGAATTGATTTTTAATTCAAGTAAAGATATTCATATTTTAATTAAGATAATCCTGCAATTAAGATAAAATCAGTACCTGCTGATTTTTAAAATAGTTTTAGGTTAGGGAAATATTATATTTGCCAATTGTTTTCTAGCTAAATGGGGTTGTTTAAAAATATTCCTGACCAAACCATAATAGAGGGAGTCCGTCAGCAGGATGATAAAATTCTGAACTGGCTGTATGATAATTACTTACAGTTTGTCAGAAAATATGTTCTTAATAACAGTGGATCAACGGATGATGTATCGGATGTATTTCAGGATTCAATAATAATTCTCTATAATCAAATTACGGAAAATAACCTTAATCTTACTACTGACCTTAAAGGCTATTTCTATGGTATAGCGCGAAATGTCTGGAACGCACAGCTGAGAAAAAAGCTAAGAACATCAGAATTAGAATTTGATATTGTAGAAGAAGATGATGTTTATGAAACCAGTCGTGAGATACTTGAGAGAGTTGTAAATAGGGCATTTCAAAAACTTCCCAGAGATCAGCAAAAGGTTCTGAAATTATTTTCAGAAGGTCATACTTTTGAAATGATTGCAAAAAAACTGGACCTTGTAAGCGAAGGAAATGCCAGGAAAAAGAAATTTAAGTGTAAAGAATCCCTACTGGATCTGATGAAAGATGACCCGGAGTATCAGGAGTATTTACGCTTGATAAAATAGAACAATAAAAAACTGAAAATCAATAGTATAATTACTCCAAAACCTATTTTAACATATAATGAAAAGTATAAAGGACTATTATTACCATATACTACCAGAGTTGACCAGAAATACGGATGAGATCTCAACTGGTCCGAATTATCAAGATAAGCAATTCTTGCTTTTCTCAATGCCACACTCTTTGAATATCCCTTTTTTAGATTTTCATAAAATATTTTAACAATTTCTGTCCCCGACCTGTCTTCTATCTCCCACATCGACATTACTACTGATTGACTACCTGAATGGGTAAATCCCCTGGCAAGACTTAATATGCCTTCTCCGGAAGATAACAGACCTGATCCGGTATTGCATGAGCTTAGAACAACCATTTTAGCTTTTAAAGGAATTCCATAAATTTCATAAGTTTTCAGATATCCGTCATCTAAACTATCAATTTTCCGGGTGAAAATCAAAGTTGAACGCATGGGATCCTTGTCGTTTAGCAAAGTATGCATAGCGAGATGAATTATATCATAATTATTAGCCTCTTTTTTGTAGACTGATTCTCTGGCCTGATCATTTTCATAAAGTTTACCTCCTGTTAAATGAGCAACAAATTCTGCTTCTTGTCTTGCGAAGGGGAGATCGATCAATAAGCCTGATGCTGCCTGCCTGTTTAAC
>JANXXP010000320.1 GCA_025350595.1 Bacteroidota bacterium | reverse complement strand
TTTATAATTTCAAATGCGAGTTAGCATTTATGACGAGCCTTTCTCGAGACAATTTTCATATAGCGAGACAGTTACGTAACAAAGACAAATCGCACACAAATGCTAACGGAAAAACATTTATTCACGAACATACCGGAAAATAAACTCAAACTCATACGTGTTCTAAATTGTGAATAATATTGTTAAGTTGTTTAAAAAAGAGATAAATTATCAGAGACAAATTGTCTATTTTTACAAAAAAAGAAAATGAAAGTAATAAAACTTACAGACTATAAAAGTTCAGTCGCCAGAGAATTTATTTCTGAGATTCAACAGAATGATTATAAGACAATTCTTGCGGATCCACCATGGAGATTTTTGAACCGCACCGGAAAAATGGCACCTGAGCATAAGAGATTGAGTAGATATCCTACATTACATTTAGATGAAATAAAAGAAATCCCCGTTCATTTAGTTTCTAATAAAAACAGTCATTTGTATCTATGGGTTCCAAATGCATTACTTAATGAGGGACTAGAAGTAATGGCCGCATGGGGATTTAAGTATAAAGCTAACCTAATTTGGCATAAAGTTAGGAAAGATGGTGGCCCTGACGGTCGTGGAGTTGGCTTCTATTTTCGTAATACTACAGAAATAATACTTTTTGGGATTAGAGGCAGTATGAGAACATTGCAACCAGGGAGAACTCAGGTTAATATAATTCGAACACAAAAACAAGAACACTCTAGAAAACCCGACGAACTTTATAATATTATTGAAAGTTGCAGCCCTGGTCCATACTTAGAAATATTTGCTAGAGGAAAGAGGAAGAAATGGGACGTTTTTGGTAACCAAGCAAACGAGAACTACGTTCCTGAATGGGATACCTATAAAAATAATAGTTCAGTAAAATCAGTACCTGCATAAATTATGGCAACCGATTTAAAGAAGCTTGTTGTTTCATTAACAAAGCATGGGGCTCATAAGATTGCTTTTCTCTTACAAAAATTTGACAAAGATGATATTCTGAATCATTTGAGTGGTGATTATATGGATATTCATATAAATTCAGCTCAAACAAGAGGTATATTATCTATCAATCAAACCGGGGTTGCTCCATATTTATGGAATGATATTAAGAAATATGGGCTTGAAGATGTAATGGATTTAGTATTTATAGCAATCGTTTTCAGCCATCATGATTATATAGCTGCTTTCAAGAAAGGAATATCTGAAAAATGTGTTATAAAAAGGGGTGATGTTATTTCAGGTAAAGTTTATACAAACTTTGCTCATATAATAGAGCAATTTGGATTTGGTATTGATCATACAACTAATTATATTTCATTCGACATATCGAGGATTTTTTATAAATTTTATATCCCTGAATTAGTAGGAAAATTATTGTCAATCAAGCTAACTGAAGCAGGTTGGGATAAAAGAAATACACTTGTTGAAGAATGTATACGACTTGATTTTAACAGTGTTTTTGGTCTTAGTAAGGATGATTTTAAAGACTGGATAGTTGAGGCGAAGGAATTTGATGATCAGAAGCTTGAAGCTGTAAAATCAAAAAGAAATTTTAAAAGTGGAATAAGATTCAAAACTGGTCATAATCCTAAATTCGAAGGAGAGGTCGATGTAAGGACACAATCTCAAAGGAAGGCTACATTAATTCATAACAAAATTCAGACTGCTGTTTATTATATCCTGTCTGATGAGTTTGGTCAACATGGCATAGGGACTGAAGTTAAAACAAATAATGGAAGCGTTGACATTGTTAGAAAGACACCTGATTCTTTTATCTTTTATGAGATCAAAACATCCCAAAGCATAAAATCAAATATCAGACAAGGACTATCCCAATTACTTGAATATGCATATTGGGGAGAAATTATCAACGTATCCGAACTAATTATCATTGGTCCTTGTCAATCGAATGACTCAGCAAAAAAATATCTTGAAAGGTTAAGAACTGAATTCAACATTCCTGTCTATTATAGATACTACAATCTTGACAAATCCGTCCTGACACAAAAAGAATAAAACACTTTCGATAAAAAAGATGTAATTAGCTTGTCATGGTATTGCTAAAATCGGAGCCACCTTCCGGGACAAGCTTCGGGGGACAACCCAGACCTCTATACTTCTGTTAACAAAATAACACTACCCTGACAAATCCTGCTTGTTATCCGGGACTGGAAAACCTTGACAAATTTCAATTATCGTGACAAATTCTTTGCATCTTGACAGTTTTAACCTTGGCCCGAAATGCTAACACGGGCGGTTTGCTGAATTGCCTTCCGCTTCACCTTCTTACCAGAGACAAATTCGTTATATCATGACAAAGGCTTCGCGGGACACGGTCCGCAGCCCGGACAGTTTAGTAATCAGCTCCATAAGTCTATGCTATCAACATTATTTC
>JANXXP010000293.1 GCA_025350595.1 Bacteroidota bacterium | reverse complement strand
CAATTAACGGCGGCTATCATTTAGCATCTTTGTTGGTAGTTGCAATGATTCTTGCATACTGGAAATAAATAATATTGATAGATAAAATAAACCAGCCCATAACATGCGGTCATAAAACATAGCGGTTTCAGTGCAATTTGCAAGCTTAGTTCCCGCAGGCAAGGTCAGTAACGGGGGATAAGTTCGCAACCACGCAATCCGCTACGTTTCATACCGCCACCGTTGTGTTTAAGCCATCGACCTGCTTCATGACAATTTCTCTAGTAAAAAATAAAATTAATTTAGCTGTTCCCGTTTTGGGAATTATTTCTTATCTTTGTCGCAGAATTATGAATTAATGGTGAGAATATTTGCTAAAAGTACACTAAGACAATTTTGGGAAAGACGGCCTGACTCTGAACAATACTTGAAAACATGGTTCGATGTTGCTTCAAAGTCGGAATGGAAAACTCCAAATGATGTAAAAAAGAGTTATGCAAACGCAAGTATTCTAAAAGACAACAGAGTTGTCTTCAACATCAAAGGTAATTCATATAGATTGGTTACAAAATTCAACTTTGAGAAACAATTAATTTTCATTCGATTTATTGGAACTCATGTTGAATATAATAAGATAGATGCTAATACGATATAAAGAATATGGCCATGAATATAAAACTTATTAAAAACGACACAGATTATCAAAAAGCTCTTAAGAGGCTCGAAGAAATCTTTGATGCAAGGTTAGGAACTCCAGAAAGTGATGAAGCTGATATTCTTGGATTAATGGTTGAAGAATATGAAAATAAAAACTTCCCTATCGAAGCACCAGATCCTATTGAAGCAATAAAAATCAGGATGGAAGATTTGAACTTAAAGCAATCAGATCTAGCAGATGTTCTTGGAGGGAAAAACAGAGTCTCTGAAGTCTTGAATAGAAAGCGTAGACTTACACTTGAGATGATTCGTAATCTGACTAAAAAATTAAATCTTTCACCTGAACTATTAATCCAAGACTATCAGCTAGTTGGGGAAAAAATAGCATAAGTATTTCCACTTGACCTCAAAAAATGCCTAAACATTACACGGACAATTTGGGTAAGTTGCTTCCCGCTTTGCGGGACAAGTTGTCACGGTTTTTGCGGGGGTTTCTCAGTCTTCTACCGGGAGAGGTGGTTGGCCCGCACCCGGATCCGCTCATCTGCACGTAATATAAATTCAACACCTGGACTATTTTGTGGTTTCGTCCGTTTTTGTACCGCGAACACTGCGCAGCTGCCTTTACCCAGTTTCTTCTACCCAGACAATTTCGCAGCTGTTTATCAGGCTTTGCATCGCGACCGCGCTACCATGTAATAAACTTATGCCATGATCGGCAAAAACACTCGCCATACCCTCCTTGCACCGGGACTATTTCTCGACTAAAGCACCAGGACTCGTGTCGGTGCTAGCGTCGGGTAGCACAACCTCCACATATTGCCGGGCCGTCAGACTCCCACCGAAGCGGGACAGGTCGTCTAAAAACCTCAGTTAACTGTTAATAACTTCAATCTCCCCCCATGTCTGATCTGAGAGAGTTTATGTAACTTTTCAATATGAAATTCATACAAGGAGATAACAGAACACAAATCAATCTTTTTCCGGTATCCCTCGACCAGTCTATTGATCCCGGCAATGAAGTCCGCACAATCGACCTTTTCGTGGAAGGTCTGTCTCTAAAAAATTATGGATTCAGAACTGATTTTCCTGAAAACGGTCGTCCGGCTTATCATCCGTCAGATTTATTGAAGCTTTTTATTTATGGGTATCTGAATAAGCTGCGGTCATCCAGAGATCTGGAAAAAGAATGTCACAGGAACATTGAAGTAATGTGGCTCATTAAATCTCTCAGGCCTGATCACAACACAATTTCCAATTTTCGCAGAGACAATCCGGGAGCCATAAAAAAAGTCTTCAGGGCAACAGTTCAGATTGCAAAGCATTTTGATCTGATAGGAGGCACACTTATTGCCGGCGACAGTACCAAACTGAGGGCACAGAACAGCAAGAAGAACAACTACAACCAGTCGAAGATAGACCGGCATGTTGCTTATATTGATAATAAGCTGGAAGAATATGCCAGGGCTCTGGCAGAAAATGACGGTGATAACAATCAGGAAATCATTAATGAGATAGCAAAGCAAAACAAGCGGAAAGAACAGTATAAG
>JANXXP010000253.1 GCA_025350595.1 Bacteroidota bacterium | reverse complement strand
GTGACTGTAGGAAAAATGCCTGCAGGAATTACATTTTCGGATGATGGTAAAAAGGTTTTCGTTGCCAATGGAATGTCAGGATCAGTCACTGTAATTGATGCTGACACGAAAATAATTACTGATACTATAAATACCGGACAGGGTACAGTAGGTGCATTTCCCGGAATGCATGGAATGATGTATGCTGATAATGAAAAAAATCATACAATAAATATTATCAATACCATGAACAACATGATGTCTGATTCAATCCAGATTGGATTTACTCCTGGAATGGTTAGCAAAAATTCAATGATGAACCAACTGTGGGTTTCGGATCCTCATGGTGCTAAAATTCATTACTGGACTCAAAATGGAAATGCATACAATTATGGAGGTTCAGTAACAGTAGGAAGCGGAGCAGGGGCAATGGCTTTTTCTAAAGATGGGAATACATGTTATGTGACAAATCAGGATGATAATTCGGTTTCAGTAGTCGATCTAAAGGGACTTAAAGAGATGATGAGAATACCTGTCGGAGAAAAACCCAACGGTTTAATTATCAGGTACTATTAAAAAATTAACAATTTAAAACATTCAAAATGAAAATATATAAACTTCTCATTTCGGCAGTATTCATTGTCACATTTAGTTTAACAACTTCTGCCCAGCATGATCACTCAAGTATGGGATCAAGTTCAAACATGAACATGAACATGAACATGAATCACAACTCTAATATGATGATGCTTCCTCCCAAAACTGAAACTCTTAAAGTATGGGGAAAATGTGCAATGTGCAAAGCTCGTATTGAAAAGATTGCACTGGCTAATGGTGCCACTACTGCGGATTGGAATGTAAAAACTAAATTCCTCACTGTCGTTTATGAACCCGAAAGATCCAGTCTGGATTATATAAGCGGTAAACTCGCAAAAGCAGGGCATGATACCGGCCTTAAGAGCGCTAAAGATAAAGCTTATAATGCTTTGCCGGAATGTTGTAAATATGAGAGAATCAGGTAAAATATAAAATATATGTCTTGAATATCTGCATGATTATTATACATGTATTATGCTGACCGGATTCCATAGAGACATATCGGGCAAATGTCCCAGTTCAGAAGGAGTCTTGAGAGGAAGGAAATGGACAGGCTCGGAACTACCCTAACTTAACCTTCTATGGATAGTTTGCCGCATAATTTATATCATGCAGGCCCCGGAACGACTGGTTAAACTGGGGATTCGAGGGGAAGTTTTCAATCAGTCGTTCCTTTTATCAATTATTATAGTGTAATTTTACGATAATTATCTAATTTTTAAGATTATAATCATAGCAAACGTAAATTCATTGAAAATAAAAAAAAGATGACAGAAAACAACATATTTAACCGATTAGTTAAATTCTTCCTCCACAACCGGCTGATAACTTTTATCTTTCTTATCGCCTTTGTGGTCATGGGATTGGTAACTATGCCATTTAATCTGAAATCGGGTCTTTTACCCAGAGACCCTGTTCCGGTAGATGCCATTCCTGATATTGGTGAAAACCAGCAGATAGTAGCAACAGAATGGATGGGACGTTCTCCCAGGGACATTCAGGATCAGATAAGCTATCCTTTAACTACGGCATTACTTGGTATTCCAGGAGTACAGACAATAAGAAGTACCTCCATGTTTGGAATGTCATTTATCTATATCATCTTTAAAGATAATGTAGAATTTTATTGGAGCAGGTCCAGGATACTTGAAAAACTCAACTCTCTCCCTTCTGGCACGTTACCTGCCGGGGTACAGCCAGCACTTGGACCAGATGCAACAGCACTTGGGCAGATATTTTGGTATACCCTTGAGGGGCGGGAGCCAAAAACCGGAAAACCGAATGGCGGTTGGGATCCTTCGGAACTTAAGACTATTCAGGATTTTTACGTTAAATATAGTCTTTCAACCGCCGAAGGAGTATCTGAGGTTGCATCCGTAGGTGGATTTGTCAAGGAATATCAGGTTGATCTTAATCCTGATGCCCTTAAGGCTTACAATGTGTCTGTTATGGATGTTATGAATGCTGTTAAGCAAAGTAACCTTGACATCGGTGCTGAAACAATCGAGCTGAATAATGTAGAGTACATTATACGGGGACTTGGATATGTTAAAAATTTGAATGATCTGGAATTATCAGTAGTAGCGGTACGGAATAATGTTCCAGTACGAATAAAAGATGTGGCTCGTGTCAATTTTGGTCCTGCCACTCGACGTGGTGGACTTGATAAGGCAGGTTCTGAGGCTGTAGGTGCTGTTGTTGTAGCGAGGTATGGCTCTAATCCCATGGAAGTAATCAACAATGTAAAAGATAAGATTAAGGAAATCGAAGCAGGATTACCACAAAAAACACTACCTGATGGAACAGTTTCAAAGGTGACAGTGGTTCCTTTTTATGACAGAACGGGACTGATTAAAGAAACCATCGGAACTCTTGAATCTGCACTTTCACATGAAATCCTTATAAGTATAATCGTAATTATTGTCCTTGTAATGAACCTTAGAGCTTCTCTTATTGTTGCTGGTTTGTTGCCAATCGGTGTATTAATGACATTTATACTTATGCGTTTCTTCGGTATAGATGCC
>JANXXP010000241.1 GCA_025350595.1 Bacteroidota bacterium | reverse complement strand
GCCCATAAACAACATAAGAATGTCCTGTTATCCATCCGATATCAGCAGCACATGCGAAGATTTCACCATCCTTATAATCAAAGACATACTTATGTGTCATGGCAGCAAACAGCAGGTACCCGGCAGTTGTATGTGAAACTCCCTTTGGCTTGCCCGTACTTCCGGAGGTATACAGAAGGAATAAAGTATCCTCTGAATCCATGTGTTCAATAGGACAATACGGACGTTCCCCTTCCATCGCTTCATTCAGCCATATGTCGCGTGGTGGATAAAATGGTATTTTAACGTTAGTGCGTTTTGCCACAAAAACATGTTCCACACTTGGACAGGCCATTACAGCCTCATCTGTCATTCGCTTAAGTGGGATGACCTTCTTTCCCCTTACAGCCTCATCTGCAGTAATTACGGCTTTGCATTTTGCATCATTTATCCTGTCACGAAGTGATTCAGCGCTGAAACCCGCGAAAACAACCGAATGAACAGCTCCTATCCTTGCGCAGGCAAGCATGGCATAAACAGCTTCAGGAATCATGGGCATGTAAATGGCTACCCTGTCGCGTTTTTGAATACCATTGTGTCTCAAAACATTTGCAAGTCGAGATACTTTTCGCTGAAGTTCCTTATAAGTGATCCTTTCTTCTTTACCCGGTTCATCAGATTCCCAGATAATTGCAACCTGATCACCCTTATCCTTAACATGCCTGTCGACACAGTTTTCACACGCATTAAGCTTCCCTCCAAGAAACCATGAAACAAGTCCTTCCGAAAAATCGCTATCACTTACAAGCTGGAACTCGTGTTCCCAGCGAAGAAGTTCATGTGCCTTTTTATCCCAGAAGTCCGAATTATTCTGAATACTTTCATCATACAACTTTTTATATTGCTCCATCGAGGAGATGTATGAATCTTTAAAAAGTTCTTTATTCGGGAGGTAAGATTCGGGGATAATTTTCGACATGGCAATAAATTTGTTAATACGTACGATCAACAATAATTCTTAATAAAAACATATGATAAGATGATTTGTTCAGAAATTATAAATCAAAATTGAAGAAAAACCAATAACCTCTAAACATAATTCTGATAAGAGTTATTACCCCCCTGAACTTCCTCTTGGATGGCAACTATAACATTGAGCATCAGTATAATTTCTACCTCGATGTGCATCCTTATGACAAATTATGCAATTAAACTGCTTATAATCAGAAGGATTAGTATGGCAATCCTCGCAGGAGTTCCATGTTCCTTTATGCCTTCCTGTGGTTATCGGGAAATATTGATTATCATGATCACCATATGAAGCCGGAGTCCAACCCGGACTCAACGAATGGCAGATACCACAGGTTAACGGAAAATTGAAAGCGGTGTGATTTGGCTTTGTAGTCAGCGTATACTCTTTATTATGACAGGTATTACAATCTTTGCTTAATCCGGTATATGCGACTGTTTTGTGGCAATCAACGCACTTTGGAATAGAATGTCCTTGTGTAAGAGGAAAAAAATTATGATTAAAACCCGCTCCTCCCCATTGGAATGCATTCATTGGATGACATTTGGTGCATTCTTCCGTAAACCCAGCCTGGATATGATTCGGGTTTGTTGTTGCAACAAAAACCTGTCGATGGCAATCTATACAATTTACACCCGGAACATCAAATCGTACCAGCGTTTCACTCTTATGACACAGTATACAATCAGCAGTTCTGTGAGCTCCCACAAGGGGGAACCTGCTTCGCTGGTGTATTTCAGTAATGTTTTTAACAAGCCACGATTCGGGAGTATGACAACGTGAACAGTCGCTTCCTGCTGTTGCCTGATGAATATCATTATGGCATTGAATACATTCACTTTTGGCTTGATTGAAAACAAGTGTGGAGTGACAGAGCCTGCAGTTAATGACTTTATGTTGTCCAACCAGAGGCATTTTAGTTGTGTTGTGATTAAAAGAGTAAATTTCCTTGTCTAGCTGCCAGCCTTTTGAACTGTGACAAGTCGCGCAACTGATCTTAAAATCCTTTCCGTGAGGCGAATCAGCCTGTTGTTTCGAAAAGAAGAGTACTATAAATAAAATGAGGAGTATAAGTATCCGCATCTTTTTGTATTTTAGGTTTAAAATCTTTTCCTTATCTGAAGGTAAATCATATGGTACTTGCTCTGTTTATCAAAAGTTCCTTCATAATTCGCTGAAAAAGACATCGTTCTGGAAAATTGCCAGTATAAATTCATTTCGGCAATATTCTGATTAACTGTCAGCAGATTCTCAGGATATCTGTAATTCACATAGCGATAACCAATCCCGGTTTGAAATTTTCCACTGAAAAAATCCCTGGTAATGTTAACTCCTGCTATTTTGCTGTTTATATAACTTGATGCAAGATAAGTGCCTGACAAGGTAACGGAAATATTAACTCCCGGGATCTGGTAATAAGTCAGGTATCCATAGGCATTTTTTGAGGGCTGAGGGTCTGATTTCAGGAAACGGTAACCCGACTGCAAGCCAACCGTCAAGTTTTCTGTTAAACGATAATCAGCCTGAAGCCTAAGACTCTGACGCATTTCGCTCTCAAGAATTCTGTCGATAAATGTTTTAAAAGTCTCATAATAGATTACATTTTTTCTTGCATCATAAGAACCGGTGAAAGATAATTTTGGAGTCATTCTGTACCTCAACGACAGATATAATCCGGTAAGGTTAAATATATTTTGAGATGTTGTTACATTATTTGTATCGGTCTTAGCTTTGTACAGGTCGACTTCGAAGGTGCTGAAGAAATACAGGTTTTTTACGAGTGAATTGGAATGCTGAAAATAAAGAAACCTTCTGTCGGTTTTCGAATTATTCATCTGCTCCATAAAAGCAAATGAAGTTTCGTTATAAGAACCAGCACTTACGGAACTATATGCAAGATATCCTCCATACTGCAGGAGTTTACTGTCAAAACCATAATTTGTATAATCTGGTCTGAAGCCGGCTACTGCTCCCATTGAAAATTTATTAATGGATTTCTCAAATTGAAGCCCATCCATAGCTCCTATACTTGAGATTTTTGAGTTTATAGTTCGTCCAAGAGTAAGATAGGTAGTTTTGTTAAGATCATACCGTAAGGCAAGAGAGTAAATTTTCAACGCGCTGAAAACATCACTCTTTACTGCGACCCAATCGCCCAGTTTATGATTGAAAGAAATATAGTTCTCAAAAGAAAACTTAGAGTTTCCTATATTCCTGGCATTGAGTGTAAAATTGTAACGAAACCGGGTTGAATTTGTTGATGAATAATTTGAAAACCCTGAATAGGAACAGGCAGACAGACTTCCATTGATTTTTTGCTTCAGAATATCAGGATTGTATTGCTTCTTTATTGAATCTGGTGGCACCAATAGTTTCGGAATTTCTTTAGTCACTTTTTCTGCTGCTTTTTCAGAAGGTTTTGTTGCGGATATTTTTCTTCTTGCAATGACGTCGTCAGAAATCGCGACATTTACTGCAGAGATTGAAGTACAAACACAGGATGAGGAAGAAAGGTTAGTTACCCTTAAAACAGGTATTACATTTCCATCAACTGATTTAAATAGTGTATCACCTGAAGAAATACCTGAAGTAGAAATGAATTTCACATAGGTATTCTGCGAACTTATAAATGACACCTTTCCAGAAAGTTCCCCATTATAAGTCTGGCCATTCAATGTGGACCTTAAGACAATTATAAAAATTATAAAAATAGTTTTTCTCATAAATTAGTTTTACCCTGTAGTTCCCCTTGGATGGCAGCTATAACATTGGGCATTAGTGTAATTACTGTTTCTATGCGCATCAGTATGGCAATGCTTGCAATCAAAAAGTAAGTAGTTGGCAGCATTGGTATGACAGTCAGTGCAAAGTGTCCATTGTCCTTTATGCCTGCCTGAATAAATTGGAAACATCTGGGCATCATGTTGGGTATAAGTCGCCGGTTTCCACCCGGGCACAGTTGTATGGCACTGTGTACAGGTTGTTGCAAACGCCAGTGCAACATGACTCGGATTTGTTGAATTGTTGTAATCAGTAACATGACATGAATAACATACATTCGAAGTGGTTGTATAGTTTCCTTTATGACAATCATTACAAGTTGGTGTTGCATGTCCAAGTGTCAATGGGAAGGTTGTATGAGTGAATAATGCTGGTTTCCAGCCTGGAATAGTTGTATGGCAGGTTGCGCATGCTGTGGGGATATTCGTAGCAATATGATTTGGATTTGTACTTGCAGTATAATTCGCCTGATGACATGAATAGCAATCTGTTGGAGTGGCAACATAATTGGCGTTCTTATGACAATCAATACATGCCGGAGAAGCATGCCCGAGAGTGAGAGGAAAAGTGCTATGATTAAAACCTGAACCGGTCCACTGAAATGATGTCAACGGATGACAAAAGAGACAATCCTGAGGATATCCTGCCTGGACATGATTCGGATTTGTGGTAGCCATATAGCTTTGGCGATGACAATCGATACAATTTACACCAGGGACATCAAAACGGGCCATACTTTCTGACTTATGACACTGAACGCAATCAGCATTCCGATGAGCCCCAACTAATGGAAAACGACTTCTCTGGTGTATGTCAGTGATGTTATTTACCAGCCACGATTTCGGAGAATGGCAACGGGAACATTCCAGTCCCACTGTAGTCTGATGTACATCTTTATGACAGGCGAAACAATCACTTTTTGCTTCATTAAAAACCAAAGTCTTATGGCATTGATTACAATCAAGGGTAGTATGCTGCCCGACAAGTGGTAAATTTGTCTTGTCATGATTAAAAGAATAAATTTCTTTATCAAGCTGCCAGCCTTTTGAACTATGACAGGTTCTACAGCTAATCTTAAAATCAGAACCGTGAGGTGAATTGGTCTTTTGGTTAGAAAAGATAAAGCTCGCGCAGAAAATCAGGAGTGACAGGATTCGCATGTAAATACTTTTAATTTATACTTAACGTAAAAAGCTGTTCCTTCTTGTGCGGGTTTATGACATTTTGCACAGTCAACATTTATATGCTTGCCATCGAGTTTGAATGCAGTGTTGTTATGATTAAATTTTGATGCTTTCCAGTTTTCGGTGTCGTGGCATTCCGTACAGGTTGTAACTCCGCCTTTCTCGAATTGCTTTCGATGATTATCAGGGTGGCAAGATAGACAGTTTGAAGGCAATCCGGAGAATTTCTGCTTAATATCACCTTTTGCATCCTCTTTGAAATGGCAGTCCCGACAACCTTTTTTCAGATGAGCGCCGGTGAGGGCAAATTCGGTTTTTGAATGATCAAAAGTAATTTCCTGCCAGTTATTCGCAGTATGACAGATTTTACAATTTTCTTGAGGGTAGAATTTTTCTGCGATAATATTCTTGTGAATATCTGCATGACAGTCTTTACAATTTATTCCAATCGATTTGAAACTCCATTTCTCCTGCTTTTTATGACATTCAAAACAAGGAATGGCTGTATGTGATCCTATAAGAGAAAAACTGCCAGTATTATGCTGCTCAATAGTATATGAAAATTGTGTAAATCCTTTAACAGTGTGACATTGAGAACAGTCGGGTGATACCCCATTCTTTAAAAACTGTTTATTATGGTAATCGGTATGGCAATCGGTGCAATACGTGTGCTTTAACGGATCAGTAAGTCTGGTCTTATGACATGCCTTACAGTCTACAGTCAGATGTTTTTCCTCAAGTTTGTAGTTTGTTTTATTGTGATCAAATTTCTGACCACTCTTTACAACCAGGAATGAGTCCTCATTGTGACACTGGCTGCAAATCTGGCCAAACTTATTCTGATGCGGATCTTTGTGGCAGTTTGTGCAATTAGCAAACTGAACACCACGAAATTCCTGAAATTTATTCCCTCCTGTTAACTCAACTTTATGACACTTAAGACAATCCACGGTTTTATGTTTTCCAACCAATTGAAATTTAGTCTTGTCATGATTAAATTTCGGAACCGTTTTGAATGATTCGTCGCTATGACAATCTGTACAATTGGTGGATAGTGTTTTCTGATGATAATCGGTATGGCAGTTTAAACAATCAGTATTTACGCCCAGCCATGTCATTTTCTTAGCTTTGATGTTCTGATCTGAAATATGCTTAACCTCATGGCAATCAACACATTTCTTTTTTGCATGAGGCACCGACAATTGATATCCTGTAAGGTTATGATTAAACTTTGCTGTATCTAAGCGAACAAGCTGAAAATTCTTGCCGTTATGCTCACTGTGACACGAGAAACATTCTTTCCCTTTAACATCAGTTGATGAATGGTACCCTTTCTGAAGATTTATTCTTGATTGTATTTCTGTATGGCAAAGCAGACATTTATCGTTTGATATTTTATTTCCAAGAACATGGCACTGTGTACAATTCGTAATTCCCTCAAGATGAGCATGGAGATTTGATAAGTCGCCTGGAGATAGCTGGGCATTCAAACTCATGACAGATAACAGAAACGCTATTAAAATTACGATCTTTCTCATTTAAAAATTTGTTCCACTAAATTATTTCCAGACGTTGTTAATATACAGAAATCCATTAATCGCAGAGATCGAAAAGTTAAAACAATGTTTATCATGTCTTTGCGGTTAAAAATATCATTTTAGACAGACCCATAATTTATTATTTTTTGTTTTTCATTTTGTCTTGTGCCTTTTGTCTTTTGTCTTATTCTCAACCTTTACCTTAGCCTTAGTCTTAATGCTTCATCACAGTTTCACCAAATTTCTTTTCAATTCTTATACCTGTTTTTTCCAGAAATTGTGTTGGCAATTCACCACCAGCAAAAATATACACCAGATCATTTTTAAGAGTAAGCTGCTCTCCATCTTTCCCTGTGGCAATTACAACGTTGTTGTCGTTTATTGATAACAGATTAGAACTCAATCTCAAATCGAGTTTTCCTTCTGTGACAGCTTTATTCAGCGCCACGCTGTTAAGTGGTTTTATGCGGTTAAAAACCTCATTACGATAGGAAAGTGTAACATGATTCTGGTCTGCGAGCAGTAAAGCCGATTCTATAGCAGAGTCTCCCCCACCAACAACAATAATATCTTTTGCTGAGATGATTTCCGGATCAAGAAGACGGTAGGCTACTTTTTCGCTCATTTCTCCCGGCACATTTAGTTTGCGTGGAGTCCCCCGTCGTCCAATAGCCAGCAGTACGCAGGCAGATGTATGTTGGACGCCCTGTAATGTGGTTACTTTAAATATCTCATCTTCAGATACGATTGAATCAACTTTGGAGTTTTCCTGTACAACAATACTATTTTTCTTCAGCACGGTTTGCCACAGGTCCAGAAGTTCCGATTTAGTAGTCTCATATAGTTTGATTTTCCCATAAAGTGGCAAATCCATAGGAGATGTCATAATAATTTTCTTTCTGGGGAAAGTAAATACAGTTCCTCCAAGAGTATCCTGTTCAAGAAGTAAAGATTTTATTCCGTGTTTTTTTGCTGTAAGTGAGGCTGATATCCCGGCAGGACCAGCGCCAATTATTATCAGGTCATACTTAGCCTTATGATTCTTTTTAATCGTTTTCAGTATATTTTCTGTCGCCTGTTTCCCCTGGATAACTGCATTTTTAATCAGTCCCATTCCGCCTAACTCCCCGGCTATGAATATTCCTGGGACATTAGTTTCAAAATTCTGGTTTACATGCGGTAGGTCAACTCCCCTTGTCTCAGTTCCTATACGTAAACTAATAGCTCCAGTAGGACAGGCATGGAAACAAGCTCCATGTCCGATACATTGCGAAGCGTTAATGATTGTGGCTTTTCCGTCTATTATTCCGAGGATATCATGCTCGGGACATGCTGATATACAAGCGCCTGTCTGTATACAGCTGTTCACATCCACAACAGGGTGAAGCGAAATTGGTTCGTGAAGACCCTCTTCTTTTGCTTTTTTAATTTTTGCTTCAACTATTTTTGATTCTCTGCTTTTTTTTCTGAGATAAATAAATACTACCGAAAGACATAGAAGAGCAGCCAGGGAATAAATCAGAATATTTTCGATTAAAATTTCCATTATCAAAAGATCCAGTGATATCCAAATACAATTGTTACAGCCACATGAATTACCATAATTATCAGCATAACCAGGGCAAAAGGCAAATGAGCTACGTGCCAGTATTTAAACAGGTTCTGCATAGTATCGAGCCTTTCAATCTTCCGGTTAAGCATAATATCGTCATTTATGAGCGATATAATATGGTTATATTCGTATTTAAGCAAATGATTCCTTTTTAATACTATTTTGACTGACCTGATTGATCTGCGATCGTCAATATATTTTCTAATATAACGGACAAGAGGATTTTTATGATATAATTCGACCTTCTTTTTTATTGAATCAACAATAGTATTATAGCTATCTTCATCCATATTGTAGGAACTCCTGAGTACTCCGGCTACGTCGCCTTTCATCTCTCTGACTTCATTTAAGCTTAGTTCGCGGCCCTCAATTGAACGAGGAATCTGAATATAAATAAACCGTCCGATTATTCCGCTTAAAAAAACTGCCACCATGCTCCAAAAGCTTATTGCAACAAGTCCTCCAAACTTATATGCCGTATGAAAGAGTACCATTATCGGGCCTAAGGTACAAAGGAAGATATGAAACTCCAGCCAGTTTTTGAGCGAGCCCAACCGTGATAACGTACGATATCTTTTTCGTGCCATATAAGTTGTCATTCCAATGATCATCAATAAGGAGCCTACAATCCCAAGTCCATGACCAATAATTCCGCTTGGTTTTAAAAGGCTATGATCGGGATGATAAACTCTTTCTTCAAGGCTGAGCCGATAGTAGGATATTCCCTTATATAAAATGGCAATAGTAGCCATAAATACTATCGCTACTAAGATACTTATGAAAATTCTGTGAGCTGTTTTAGACATCGTCAATACAAATTAGTTAAACTGTATTGGATGCAAATATGGCAAATAAAATTGATTTTTTGTCTGAGTTTCAATGCCTTTACTTCCTTCTTCTTTCATCTTTCTGCCAACGCCCTTTCGACCAGCTTTTCCCGTTTGGAGTTGACTGCCAGTGACCTGATTGATAAGACTGGCCTTGTCTGGGTTTGTCCCAACCTCAGCCTTAACCTTATTTAGTAGCTTTTTTTGCTTTATCCTTAAAATACCCTCTCAGAAGGAAATTATGTTGTGCAGCTTCAAGATCTTCATCGAGTTTTTTGGAACTGCTTTCCAGGTTTTTTATAGTTTCCTTTAATCTGGCACCCGATTCTTCATCATGCATCAATACACCAACTGTTGTTTTAGGATTAGCAGCAGCCTGTTTAAGATTTGTAATGAAAAGGTTTGCTGTGTCAGCGATCTGCTGTAAATGTTTAACTGAAGCTTTTACCGAATTGAAAACTACTGTATCTGTTGTGAGCTCGTTAGCTAGTGTTCCTTTCTTATTAAGTCCGGCGCTGAATGAGGCAAGCGAGCTTACCAGCTGCTGTGCCTTCGCAGCTGTATTTTTAAGTGATTCAGAAGCGGCATTAATGTTATCATAAATTGCATTATCGTTAAGTAGCTTACCCAGGGTTCCATCGCCTGAAGATAATTTAGAAGTTACTGCTTTAAGATCACTTGTGATCGCCAGAGCGTTTTTATTATTTTCCTGCAAGGTATTAATCATATCTTCAGAAGAAAAAGTTTTTTCCACCCCAAGGGTATCACCTGCTTCAACTTCACCAGCCTTTTCAGTACCACCATAAATTACCAGGATTTTATTACCGATTAAACCATCGCTGCTAATTTTAACCTTGGCATCTTTTCTAATATATTGTTTTGCTGTTAACGCAATCTTCATGCTTACTTCCACTTGCGATTTTCCATAAAAACTAAGGCTATTTACAATACCTACTTTCACGCCTGAGAACCAGATGTTATTTCCCTTCTTTAACCCGTTAACTTCGTCAAAGCGGGATATCACTTCCATTTTATTCTTGAAAGTCTCACGCAGATTGCCTACCATCAGAATTCCTGCTACCAGAAATATCATCCCGATGAACACAAATGATCCTACAATAACTGCCCGCCTGTTTGATGTTTCATTCATAGCTTATTGAATAAAATTGTAATTAAAAAATCCTCTTACCTCTTCGTCATTGGTATCAAAAACCTCATTAAAACTACCAATTTTCAAAAACTTTCCATCCAGCAGGATAGAAATACGGTTCCCTGTATTTTTTGCGCAGGTGAGGTCGTGTGTAATAATTATGGAACTGGTGTTAAATTCCTGCTGAACTTCATTTATCAGTTCAATTATTTCTGCACTTGTAATCGGGTCCAAACCTGAAGTCGGTTCGTCGTACAACATAATTTCAGGTTTCATGATTAGTGTACGTGCAATACCTATTCTTTTACGCTGACCTCCTGAGAGATCAGAAGGCATTTGTTTTAATTTATCTTTTAATCCAACAGCTTCCGCCACTTCTTCCACAGCAGATCTGATTTCGTTTTTTCTCAGATGTTTTATATTCATGGTTAAAGGGAATGCCAGATTCTGGTAAACATTCATACTGTCGTATAAAGCGCTGTTTTGAAATGAAAACCCAATATGCAACCTTAAAGCATCTAATTTCTTCCCTCCTAATTTGTCAATATGCTGATTCAATACAATAACTTCTCCTCTGTCAGGCTTTAGCAACCCAACAATAATTTTTATCAGAACTGATTTTCCTGAACCGGATCTGCCTAAAATGGCTACATTCTCTCCCTTAAAAAGGTTAAAGTCAATGCCTTTCAGAACCTCCAGATCGTCAAATGACATATATAATCCGTTGATTAAAATAACCGATTCATCCTTATTAATTGTATGTTTGGTTTTCTGCTTATCCATCGAACTAGAAATATTGTATCCAATTGGATACCTGAACTATAACATATTCTTCAACAAATATCAGGAACATCGACAACACAACAGCCTGATTTGCTGCTTTGCCAACGCCGCGTGTTCCCTGGGAAGCATTAAATCCTTTATAACATCCTACGACACCAATGGTGAATCCAAAAACAACAGATTTTATCACTGAGACAAATATATCGAGGAATCTGATAGTTGAGAAAGCGTTTTGATAATATGCTACAATACTGCTGGTTTCCACCGAATGTACATTTAAATAAGAACCATATAGTCCCACACAGGTGCAGTATAAGGTAAGCACTGGAATCATTATCGATGTTGCCAGGATACGTGTAACAACCAGGTACTTAAAAGGGTTTATAGCCGATACCTCCATGGCATCAATCTGCTCAGTCACACGCATCGAACCAAGTTCTGCACCAATACTCGAACCAATTTTCCCGGCACAAATCAGACCGGTGACCAATGGCCCCATGGCTTTTACTAAAGCTATGCCAATTAAAGACGGAAGCCATGAGGCAGCTCCGAATTCCTCCAGAGAAGGACGAGATTGTTTTGTGAATACAATGCCAACTATAAACCCGGTAAGAGAAATTAAAGCAAGAGATTTTAAACCTACTTCAAAAGACTGATTAACTAACTCACGATGATGAAAGGGTCTCTTAAATACCTCTTTAAAAAATTGAAGAGTAAATTTATAAGATTTGTAAACTCCGGAAAAGTAATCGTCGAGCCCTTTGGAGAAAATGTATTTGTCTTTACTATAAATCTTCATTTAGCAAATGTGAATTGCAAATATACAAGGTTCAGAAATTATTGCACCATTTACCATTTAAAAACTGAATATAATTAAAGCAATACAATAATCCGGAGAAGCTCTTGTTTTGAGTTTCCAAGTTTGCATCCAAGCATTTCCATCATTTCCTTTTCTTTACCTTCCCTGTAGCTTAGGGGATCATTATAAGATTACCGGTAATATTTACATAATTTACAGATTTCCATTACTTGTCAGACATAAATCTGATAATAACACTATTAGCCTTTGTTAATCTGAATTAAACAAGTCTATCCTAAATACCAAAACTATCAATTCTTAGGGATTTTAAAATCCGATGTTTCATGGAAAGTAATTGAAGGAAAATTTTCCCTTGCGAGTTTCAGCATCCATTCACTCTCGGCAAAGAAGACAGGGTTGTCCTCCTTGTCGTAGGCAATGGCTCCTGATTTTCTTTTTATGAAAGCATCCATCTCGGTTTTATTATCAGATGTTAACCAGGTAGCCTTTATATATGGAAGTGGTGAAAAAGCGCATTTAGCTCCATATTCATGTTCAAGTCTGAACTTAATTACCTCATACTGAAGTTCGCCAACAGTTCCTATTATCTTCTTGTTCCCCGGTTGCTGTAAGAATAACTGAGCTACACCTTCGTCAGTCATCTGCCATACACCCTTCTCAAGTTGTTTGGTCTTCATAGGATCACGATTTACGACTTCCCTTAGTATCTCAGGCGAGAAACTTGGGACACCTTTGAAATGCAGTAATTCACCTTCAGTAAGGGTATCTCCTATTTTGAAATTACCACTATCGTATAACCCCACTACATCACCAGGGAAAGCCTCATCTACAATGCTTTTTGCATTTGCCATGAAGCTTGTAGGGGAAGAAAACCGTAGCTTCTTTTCAAGCCTGGTATGAAAATAGAACTTGTTTCTTTCAAACCTTCCCGAACAGATACGCATGAAAGCAATCCTGTCGCGGTGATTTGGATCGAGATTGGCATGTATCTTAAACACAAAACCGGTAAGCTTATCTTCATCAGGTTCTACTATTCGCTCTGTTGTCTGTATACTCCCCGGACAAGGGGCTATTTCAAGAAAGGTTTCCAATAATTCCAATACTCCGAAATTATTCAATGCACTTCCAAAAAATAATGGTGCCAGATATCCCTCACGATAAAGTGACATATTATATGATTCGAACATATCGTGCACAAAATCAATATCTTCCCAAAGCTTATTAATACTTTCGATCCCAACATAGTCTCTCAATTTCGGATCTTTAATATCTTTTGTGCTGATAAGGCTTTCTGAAACAGTTGTTTTTTCAGGAGCATAGATTTGTACCTCTTCTTTATGCAGATTGTAAACTCCTTTGAACTGTTTACCATTTCCTATTGGCCAGGTATATGGACACACAGCTATCTTTAACTCCTTTTCAAGTTCATCAAGGATATCAAAAGGATTGATCCCTTCCCTATCCATCTTATTGATGAAAATCATGACCGGAGTATGCCTCATCCTGCACACTTCCATCAGTTTGCGGGTTTGCTCCTCCACCCCTTTCACACTGTCAACAACAAGTATAACGCTGTCGACCGCAGATAAAGTACGATATGTGTCTTCAGCAAAATCTTTGTGACCGGGTGTATCCAGGATATTTACCCGGATATTATTATAATCGAATGCCATAACAGAAGTAGATACTGAGATCCCACGCTGTTTTTCAATTTCCATGAAGTCCGATGTGGTAGTCTTCCTTATCTTGTTGCTTCTTACTGCGCCTGCTGTCTGAATGGCTCCGCCAAAAAGCAGAAGTTTTTCTGTAAGTGTTGTCTTGCCGGCATCGGGGTGACTGATAATGGCAAATGTTCTTCGTTTCTTTATTTCGCTTTTTAAATCCATATACTATCTAAAATCCATTGCGCAAATATAAGCAAAAAGCTTCCTGTTTCCGTACTGACTTTTTAAACGCAGAGATTTGCCGAGAAAAATAGCAGAGAACAGCAGAGAGGTTCCCTTTTCAGGATATCTCTGCGGCCCTCTGCACCTTCTTTGCGTACTCTGAGCTATAAAAATAACCTGCTAAATTTCAAATCTTTATTATCAATATGCCGGCTTTATGATTCTATAATTCCAGCACTATCATTATACTGTTAAAAATATAACAAATATCACTTTTATCATTTCTGAATCCATTTTTATTATATTTGCACTTACTTAAATGTTCCACTTAAAAAGTAATCTTAATTAAATTCATAACCTTAAAACCAATCGCTATGTTAAGTATGAAGAAAATTTTTGCTATTTGTCTTTCACTGGTTATCGTGAATGTAATTTCAGCACAGACTTATAAATATGTTGGTGCAGATAAATGTAAAATGTGTCATAATAAACCTGCAACCGGAGACCAGTATGGTAAATGGCTTAAAGATCCTCATTCCCAGGCTTTGAAGACTCTTTCAAACGCACATTCTGTTGAGTACGCAAAAAAGAATGGAATAGCTGATGCTTCAAAAGAGCCTAAGTGCCTCAAATGCCATTCAACATTCGAAAAAGCAGGTGCAGCTCTTCGCGGAGGAATCACTGCTGAAGAAGGTGTTTCATGTGAATCATGCCATGGCGCAGGCAGCGCATACAAATCGCCGGTTCTTATGAAAAACAAGACACAGGCGATGGCTAATGGATTAATTCTTCCTACCAAGGAACTCTGCATTAAATGTCATAATAAAGAAAATCCTTTCTTTAAAGAATTTGATTTTGCAACATATTCAGCAAAGATTGCTCATCCAAACCCCGCTAAAAAAATATAACATAGTATATCATAAAAATTAGGTTGAATCCTTTGCCTGGAAAACCAGGCAAAGGATTTATTTTATAAAATGAAGCTTTACTTACATATTTTATTACAAACAAGATATTTTTATTAATCATATGAAGAAGCTAATTATCACACTGACAATAGTATTGGCACTTGCTGCCTGCAAAGGTAGAAATTCAGGACCGTTGGTTAAAGACTCTTTCTCCAAAAGTGATAGTCCGATGAGCGGCCAGGTTCAGGGAAATCAGGTAAAACCTGTTAAAGCAGATATCAATATTGCACCATGTGAGGGTTGCGTTACAATTTCCAAATTACTGGCTGATAAAAAATCATTCTCAGGAAAAACAATAAAGGTTACTGGTCAGGTGACAAAGTTTCTTCCTCAAATAATGGGGAAAAACTGGATTCATTTACAGGATGGTTCAGAATTTGAAGGTGGATTTGATCTTACAATTACTACCGACCAACAGGTCAATGTCGGAGATAAAATGACCTTTGAGGGAAAAATAACTCTCGATAAAGACTTCGGTTACGGCTATTTTTATGCTGTATTGATGGAAGAAGGTAAAATAGTAAAATAGTCGGCTATAGTGCCGAAGGCGGAACATCAGCAGGATTCGACCCCCACTGATAATTGGGACGTGCACTCATTTCCAGTACAAGCGCTCCTCCATCTTTGATATCATCCCAGCTAAACCATGGTTTATTCCAGTCTTTCCCGTTCAGGGTAGCTTTCTGAATGTATTTATTTTGCCGGCTGCAATTCTTTGCAAGCACTCTGAATGTCTTGCTATTCTGTAGTTTAACTGTAATGTCTGTAAAAACCGGACTTCCAATATTGAATGCAGGTGTACCAGGGGTAACAGGATAAAAGCCAATGCTTGAGAATACGACAAACGCCGATAAACCGCCCCCATCCTCATCACCAGGAATACCAAATGGTGAGTTTGTAAACCAGGTATCCAGAAGCATGCGCACTCGCTTTTGTGTTTTCCATGGCGCCCCTGCATAGTTGTATAAATAAGGTATATGCAGACTGGGTTCATTGCCCATTACAAACTGCCCAACCTGACCTGTAGCATCGGGCATCTGCTGAAGATAATCGGGTTTCCATTTACCCAGTGGTTCAATAAAAAGCTGATCCAGTCTTTTAACGAACTTATCCCGACCTCCAAGCAAACTTACCAAACCAGAAATATCATGCTGTACATCCCAGAGATATGTCCAGCCATTGTTTTCATCATAATAATCACGGTTTCCCAATCCACCTGAAAATTTAGGATCAAAATCCTTCACCCATTTGCCATCGGATGTTCGTGGTGCAAAAAATCCTGTTTCAGGATTAAACAGATTTGAATAGTTATGTGATCTCTTCAGAAAGTACTCATAATCATCTTTCTTATTCAATGCTTTTGCCAGCTGAGCAAGACACCAGTCATCGTAACTATGTCCAAGTGTGATGGCAACTGCCTGCCTTTTTTCGAATGGATGAACCATACCTACAGTCTCCTTTTCTCCGATAGCTAATGCAGGGAAATATCCCCTTTCAAGATAAAAAGTATCTAGTGAACACATAGTTCCATTACGCCAGGGGAGCATAGTAGCCTCCATGGCATTCTTCTTCAGACCTTCATATGCTTTATTAATATCAAAGTTTCTTATACCTTTAAAATATGCATCAGCAATTATCGCTGCAGAATGATGTCCGTTCATACAGGGGTTATCTCCGTAAAGGATAGGAAAAGATGGCATCCACCTTCCCTGCTCATACATTCTTATATATGACTGGATCTTCAGGCTTTCGAGATCGGGATTAAGCATAGCCTGCAGAGGATGAGCCGCTCTGTAAGTATCCCACATCCAATCGTCATTATAAAATTTTGTGCCATTATCTTTATGGATAGTATCATCAAATCCACTGTAGTATCTTCCGTCTTCAGAAATATTGACCATCCGTTCATATGTCCGGTATAATGCCGTGTAAAAAACGGTTTTCTGATCTTCCGTACCACCTTTAACTTTTATCTTTCCAAGAGCATTGTTCCATTTTTCCCGTCCTTTGGTTTTAATAAGATCAAAGTTCCAGTCAGGAATATCACTTTCAAGATTCTTTACAACTCCGCCGTCGCCATGACCGGTGGCCAAAAGGCTGAAGGCCAGTTGCCAATTCCGGCCTTGACAAAAAAGCTGCAAGCCGAGGGCGTGAAGCAGATCG
>JANXXP010000228.1 GCA_025350595.1 Bacteroidota bacterium | reverse complement strand
GCCTTAAGCCTTTCAGCGCTTGGTATAAGAATCATTGCTCCTATGCCGGGCATGGGGACTGTTGGGATTGAGGTGCCGAATAAAAAGCCCGAAATGGTTTCAATGCGTTCCCTTATTACATCCAAGGCATTTCAGGAGTGTAAGTTCGACATAGCCCTTGCCCTCGGAAGAACTATTACAAATGAACCATATATTGTTGACCTGACGAAGATGCCTCACCTTCTTGTTGCGGGGGCAACGGGTCAGGGTAAGTCTGTAGGAATTAATGCCATCATAACATCTATTCTTTATAAGAAGCATCCGGCTGAAGTAAAGTTTGTCCTTATCGACCCAAAACGGGTTGAACTGCCACTCTATATGAAGATAGAGAGACATTTTCTTGCCAAGCTTCCTGACGAAGAAGATGCAATAATAACTGATACTCAAAAAGTTATTAAAACTCTTAATTCATTATGTATTGAAATGGATAACCGGCTTGAACTGCTAAAGGCAGCTCAGTCGCGAAATATCAAAGAGTATAATGAAAAGTTTATTTCGAGAAAGCTGAATCCAGAGAAAGGGCATAAATATTTACCTTACATAGTTTTAATTATCGATGAGTTTGCTGATCTGATAATGACAGCCGGAAGAGAAATTGAAGGACCGATAGGACGACTTGCACAACTTGCACGTGCAATCGGAATTCATCTTATTATATCAACTCAAAGACCATCAGCTAACATTATTACAGGATTCATAAAAGCTAACTTCCCAACACGCATAGCGTTCCGTGTATTCTCTTCTATCGATTCACGAACAATTCTCGATGCTACAGGTGCCGACAGGCTTGTTGGCCGGGGAGATATGCTTGTATCGTCAGGAAATGAGCCTGTAAGAGTTCAGTGTGCTTTTATAGATACTCCTGAAATTGAGGCGCTGACTGATTTTATCGGATCACAAAAGGGGTACGCCGACGCAATGCATCTGCCTGAGTATATTGATGATAATGAGAATGGTTCTCCTGAAGTGGATCTTAAAAAGAGAGATCAGATGTTTGAGGAAGCAGCGAAACTGGTTGTTCAGCATCAGCAGGGATCTACTTCCCTTATTCAGAGGAAACTGTCAATTGGGTATAACAGAGCAGGTAGAATTATCGACCAGCTCGAGGCAGCTGGAGTCGTAGGACCGTTCGAAGGGAGTAAAGCCAGAGATGTTCTGTGTTCTGACTTTATATCTTTGGAACAGATTTTGAAGCGTCTGGAAGAAAAGTAATCAAATGAGATTTTCTATACTCTGTTTTTCATTAATTCTTCTGACAGTAATTAAAGTGTCAGGACAGAAAGATAATGATGCTGTTAAAATTCTGGATAAATTCTCAGCCGGCGCATTGGGAGCTCCCTCTGTTTCGATGAAATTCGACCTGGTTAAGACCGACCAGATGGAGAATACAAAAGATACTCTGAAGGGATCTATCATCCTCAGCAAAGACAAATACCGACTTGACCTGAAAGATAATATAACATGGTTTAATGGAGAAACCAACTGGAGTTACCTTACTGCCGAGAAAGAGGTCACAATAACCAAAGCAAACAAAAAAGACAATTCATTTCAGAATAGGCCTTCAGCAATCTTTTCAATGTATAAAAAGGACTTTAAGTGCAGAATGATAGAGGCGAAAGCAGATTCATATATTATCGATCTTTACCCCGATGACGTCAAAAACGAACTGATCAGAGTGCGCTTATGTATTCTAAAGCCAAGTCTTGATTTGCGTAGTTTTGAATATAAGAAAAAAGATGGGATAGTAATAACCATTAATGTCAAAGAGTTCAATCTGAAACAGAAACCTGAGACCGGAACATTTGCTTTTCAGCCTGAAAAGTATAAAGGGGTTGAAGTAATTGATATGCGCTAAATTTCTGATAATGAAGCATTTTCTATTGTAGTTTGCCCCCAACCCCCCGAAAGGGAGGCTAATCAAATAGTTGGAATTCAGAACCCCCTTTAATCTCTATCCGGATACGCTACTCGTAAATGGTAAATATTTGCCAGACGCTTTTTAAAAACACTCTTAATATCTGACATCTCCTTAAATGTGATAGGAACCTCAGAGAATTGCCCGTCCTGTTCCTGAAGGTAGATGATTCTGTCAACTAACTCGCTGATTGTTTCTTCAGTATATTTCACAAGACTTCTTGAAGAGGCCTCCACAGCATCAGCCATCATTACAACTGCTGTCTCTTTTGAAAATGGTTTCGGTCCGGGATAAGTAAAATCGTTTTCTTTGCTGGTATCCCATGGATGCAGATCTGTATATTTTTTGAAGAAAGAATATGCAATAGTTGTTCCATGGTGGGTCCTGATAAAGTCAATAATCTGAATAGGCAGCTTGTAGTTTTTTGCCAGAATTACGCCGTTTTTTACATGGTTTATTATCACCTTAACGCTGTCTTCAGGGTTGAGATCATCATGAGGGTTTTGTCCATCTGTTTGATTTTCTGTGTAGTAATTTGGTTTTCCGATTTTACCTATATCATGGTAAAGTGCACCGGTTCTTACGAGGAGAAGATTAGCCCCGGTTATTCGTGCTGCTTCCTCTGCAAGATTTGCTACCTGAAGTGAATGCTGGAAAGAACCCGGTGCTTCCTCGGTAAGTTTCCTTAACAGTGGCTGATTGGTATCTGCAAGTTCCAGCAATGTATTATCAGAGAGAAATAGAAATTTCTTTTCGAAAAGAAGAATCACCGGATAACTTATTAGAACGAGTAACCCGTTTCCGGCAAAAAGAATAAATTCAAACCAGTTCAGCTGCTCAAAATTTCCATGATGCATTAAGTTAACGGCAATCATAAGTGCAGAATATGTTATGAAGACCATCAGAGCGGAAAAGAATAATTTGCCTCTTCGGTATATATTAGATAATGTGAATATTGCAACCATCCCTGAAATAAAACTCATAAAAGTAAATCCGAAGGGATCAGGAACCATAAATCCTGCAAGCATTATTGTAATAAGCAGAATAAATAGTGCAAGCCTGGCATCATAAAATGTACGAATTACAATCGGAATGATGGCGAATGGAATCAGAAACAGCAACATCTGATCCGGAAAAGTTATCACTATCCTGGTTAAAACAATAAATGCTAATATGATGAGAATTATAAAGAGTGTTTTTCGTACTACCAGCAATACTTCAGCACGAAAGTGGGAGAGAAACATATAAAGTACAAGATAACAGGATGATACAAGGATAAGTGTCCCGAAAAATTTCAGCAGGTTATCATTTTCTTCGTGAGGCCATATGGCAGTAATCATTATAATACTCAACAGAAAGAAACTTAGATTAAGCAGATGCTTTCTTGTAAGTTTCCGGATGTTATTAAATACAGCCATTGCAGGTAAGTTATATAAACCTTCTTTGAATTTACAAAATTAGGGTATTTTTTGGGTTTTATAACTGGATTGTAGAAACACCTATAAAATCATCATAGACAACTTAATATGGTATGGTTAAGATACAATATGTCGGGAGTTGAAATTTTGGGAAAGAATCAACTATATTTATTAATTTTGAATCAAATTCATATTCAATGGAAATATATATCTGTGAGAATGTTTTTGTTCCTTTAAGATCAGCTCCTTCTCATAAATCAGAGATGCTTAGCCAGGTTCTTTTTGGTGAAAAGTACACTGTTGTTGATAAGGCAGGTAAATGGTTAAAAATAGAGACCATCTTCGATAAGTATACGGGGTGGATTGATGTTGATCATCTTCAGTACTCCGCAGCAGAAGGCGATTCCTGCGGGCACACAATTAACAAGTCACTGCTTTGTTACAGATCTGACAATACTAAACTGGTAATTGAAGCAGGATGTGAGATCTATAATCCTGATTTTGAAGATAAAACCTTCTTTATAGGAAAGAATATTTACAAAGCAGGATCGGAATTTAAAAACACCTGTATCTCAACCAATGAGCCAGTATCCGATTCAGCGTTGAAATTCATTAACAGTCCTTATTTATGGGGAGGACGAAATCCTTCAGGAGTTGATTGTTCAGGATTTTGTCAGCTTGTTTATAAGATACATGGTATAGCAATTCCACGCGATAGCTATCAGCAGGCGGAAATTGGAACCAATGTTGAATTTATAGATGAGTCCAGGGCAGGCGATCTGGTTTTTTTTGATAATGCACGTGGTAAGATTTCACATGTTGGAATGATTTTATCAAAAGGGCTGGTCATACATGCTTCCGGAAGGGTAAGAATTGATACTATTGATCATCAAGGGATATTTAAGCCTGAAATGAATCGTTATTCACATAAACTTCGAACTATCAGAAGAATTCTGGAATAATAGAAGGTGTGCGGTTTGAGGTATTATTCTTCCACTTTTATCTTCGTACTTTTTTCGTCCACAGAGGCTTTAGCGTAGGTGGATTATCTTTTTAAATAAAAAAGGCTGCTCTTTCGAGGAGGGCACTGAAAAAGTCCCTCGGACA
>JANXXP010000199.1 GCA_025350595.1 Bacteroidota bacterium | reverse complement strand
TATTAATATTTGAATGATTATTTAAAGTTATTGTTAAAAGGAAAAAGGAAAAAAGTAAGAGGTAAAAGTATGGAACGTTCTCATTATTAATATTTTTGTCTTGTGACTTTCTTTGACCACCGAAACGTAGTGAAGGTGGTTGTCTTTTATTTTAATTTTTCTTCTATCTTGATTCAGCAATCCATCGTATCGCAAAGTATTCACACTCACCATTCCCTGCATTACTTATACCGTGAGGGTCATCATTGGTTAAGAAGATTATTGATCCAGGTCCAAGACGGAAAGGTTTACCGCTAATGGTCTCCTCAACAAATCCTTTTCTGACTAGTATGATTTCTTCATCCGGATGAGTATGCGGAGCGTGGCTAGGCAATCCCTCTTTTAAAGTTGTGACATGAATTTCGAGTTCTTTAAGAGCAGAAGTCCTTTGCTGCATTATACTTCGTCTTCCCCCATTGGCTGCAGGTTTAAATTCGATATTTTTCCAATCAATGAAAAGTGGAGGTACAGGTAACGCGCCCCCTGAATTATCAATGTCCGCATTCTTTTTATCAACCGATTTATATGGCTTGAAACCAATCAGGTAGTAGATAGCTTTGGTTGGCTGTGGATTTGTAACATAGATTACATCACCGTTGGATGCAACAACTACACTCCCTTCACCCAGGATTTTTTTTTCTTTATTGACAAGTATTTCAATGATTCCCTCTTTTACAATTATAAGCTCATTATATCCCTCGTCGACCTTATATCCGGTACCCTGAGTACCAGGATTCAATGTAAAAGCCATAATATCAAGCTTATCAAGACTTCGTGTAGAATGATTAAAGAAAGATCTTAATTCACCGTCAGGCAATTTTTTCATCTTAAGGTTTTCCCACTCATAGACAGAAGAATTCAACCCTTTCCTAGCTGCTACAGATAACAAACCAATGGCAACAATAATAAAAACTATTCTTACTTTTTTCATATAAAAGCCTTAACTTAAAATGAGACTTAGTAAAACTTTGTGCCTTAGCACTTTGGGGGCATTTCTTTTCTGCCACATAGACACCAAGACACTAAGGATCACAAAGATATTATTTAACAGCATTAAGCCAGGCTGCTGCCATTAGTTGAGCACCAGCGAGAGTAGGATGAACTCCGTCAGGGGTCCAGTATGCTCCGGGAGCTTGTTTCTGAGCTTCATCATAGATCTTTTGATAAGGAACAAATGTAGCGCCGAACTGAGCTGCAATCTCGCGGGCTGCTTTCTGATAATCATAGAATTCGGGATACCACTTATCATCAACTGCCTTAACCCCCCTTACAGCAAAAGGTTCACAGATAATAAGTTTTATATTAGGAAGCACCTTTTTTGTTCTTTCAAGCAGAGCAATATAATCTTTTCTGTATATATCAACAGTTCCGTTATACTGACCATTCAGCTTATGCCATATATCATTCACTCCAATGAGTATACTAAGAATATCAGGTTTAATATTAAGACAATCATTATCCCAGCGTTCTGCCAGCTGATAAACTTTGTTTCCCGATATACCTTTATTATATACTTTCAGATTCAGAGCAGCATATTTTTCCAGCAGGGCTGCTCCGGCAAGCATAGGATATCCGGAGCCAAGTACTTTGGCATTATTATAGGAATTGTCTTCTTTGTTTCTACCCGCATCAGTGATTGAATCGCCCTGGAAAAGAATAACATTATTTTTCATCAGAGAATTTTTCTTAACTCCTGATGAACTCATTGAGGCAGTAAGTATTTCAGGGATACTTACTGCCATTAATCCTCCCAGAGCGGCTTTTTTAATGAAATTGCGTCGGTTATTGTTCTGATTTTCCATATTCTGAATTTTATATCTGGTTTAATCTTAATTTTATATTTAATCTCTGATTAACATGTTGCAGGTTGCGAGTTGCAAGGTAAGTATTTATCCTTTTGGTGTCATAAACACCCTGCATCGCGCATCCTGCAACAGTTAAAATCAGACTACATCAGGTACCACATACGGTTTACGATAATCGCGGGTAAGCATTTTATCTGCTTCAGGATCATTTACAAATTTCTCTGCCATTCCGTTAAAAGTCAACTCTCTCTTCAGACGATATGAAATATTTGCCATTGCCGGAAGGGCTGCTGACATAAAACCTTCAAGAATATCACAATGAAGATCTTCGTTCTTACCTGACCTTATAGCATCCAGAAAATTCCCGTAATGACTTGATCCGCCCGGAGCTGCGAGATATGCATTCTCAGCTGGCTTATCAGCTTCTACTTCCGATCCTGCAAAAGGTTTGTTCTCACGTTTCCTGAAAGCTTTCCATTTACCACCATTGATTTCCATATAACCATCTGTGCCATAAAACATATTGCCTATGTCTACACCAAGGCTCGATTCAGTATTTGTGAATCGCCCACGTGTCTCAAATTCAAGTATTTTGCCATCCTTATATTTAAACATAGATGTCTGAGTATTAGGAGTTTCCTGTGCACATTCCTTTGGGTTAATGCCGAAAAGTCCTCCCATTGAATAGACGGTCACTGGGTGTTCATTTTTATTAAGACCCCAGCGGGCGATATCGAACTGATGAGGACCCTGGTTTGCAGTGTCTCCTCCCCCTGTGGCCCAAAACCAGTGCCAGTTATAATGAACCTTCTTTTCATTATATGGTCTTTCCTGGGCTGGTCCCTGCCACATATCGTAATGTAGCGAAGCCGGTGGTGTACCATCAGGTGCTATCCCGAATGACTCACGAGGTTTGTAACAAAGTCCCCGAGCCATATAAACATCACCAATACCTCCATCGTGAAGAAATTTAATAGCGTCCATTACTCCCTGAATAGACCGGTTTTGAGTTCCGGTCTGCACTCGCACATTATATTTACGGGCTGCTTCTACCATTTTCCGACCTTCAAAAATATTATAAGTAGCAGGTTTCTCAACATAAACATGTTTCCCAGCCTGGCAGGCCCAAATTGTTCCAAGGGCATGCCAGTGATTCGGAACAGCAAAAGATACAGCATGTATTTCTTTGTCATCAAATACTTTACGCATATCCCATTCTGTTTTAGGAGTTTCACCTGTTTTGTCGAGTACAATTTTTGACTTTGGCGCAAAATACTGCTCATCCACATCACAAAGTGTCCTCAGACGAACATTCTTGCTATCTTTCAAACCGCACCAGCTGTTTATGTGCCCGCTACCTTGTCCTCTGATACCAATTACAGCAACATTTATCCGGTCATTCGATCCCTGTATAGAACGATACGATTTGGCACTGAAACCAATGCCCCCAATGGCAATCCCTGCAGTTCCCAGAATGCCTTTTTTAATAAAATCTCTTCTTTTAGTCATATGAATATGTTTAAGTAAAAATTTAAATTTTGCCCTTTAAGTCTATTTGTCTTGTATCCAATTTTTAATATCATAAATTTACTTTTTTTTAGCATATAATTTAAAACAAGATGATAGGTTTGTTTTTATACGTCTGTTCTATCTTTTACTTAATACATTCTAAGAAATGAATCAGTCACTAATAAAATGCATTCTGAATTTAACTATCCTTCTAATGCCCTTTGTTTTCATTAACGGGCAGTCAGTAATTCCGAATGAATTGAATAAAAATAATATTAATGATCAGCTGAATTATATCGTAGAGCATACCTTAATATATGAAAACTTCCGTGCTATCAGGGAAGATATGTTTCAGAAAATTAAAATGAATGTTGTTGACAGTCTGAATGTTTCCGGAAACAGAATTAAGGATCTTAAAAATACATCGGGTATTCTGACGCGTAATATCGATTCACTTAAGACAGCACTGGAGACAACAAAATCCAATCTGGAGCAGATGACAATGACAAAGAACAGCATAAGAATATTTGGTCATGAGTTTGATAAGAGCAAATATAATTCAGTTATGTGGACAATATTAGCAGGGTTATTATTGCTTCTGGGAATCGGGCTTATGGCTTTTAAAAGGAATCTTTCATTTACAATAACAACTAAAAAAGAGCTAACTGAACTCAGAAATGAATTTGAAGCCTATCGAAATACGACCCGAATAGCCAGGGAAAAGATGTCGATGGACCATTTTAACGAGATAAAAAAGCTCAAAAAAGGCTGATTTAATATCATTAAATATCATTGTTGTCCGGTAAAACCGGAATATAGTTAATTTATCTCTTTACTTAACTGATACTCATCTACCTTTTATTTATTTTCTAAAAGTAAGCCCTCTGCATTTCAGGGAAAAGCGAATTTTGATATATAATAGCATCTT
>JANXXP010000193.1 GCA_025350595.1 Bacteroidota bacterium | reverse complement strand
TTTTCCATTGGGCAATGAATTTGGAGCTCCCGGGATATTATTCATTGACGCATCTATGTCCGTTACTTTTCCTAGTAAGTCATCAGTGTAGGTCTTGACCTTAGCATATTTACCATTAGATTTATTAAGAAAAAAGAAATTATTATTATACATAGCTCTGGCAAATCCATTTTTATTTTCCCATCCACCAAATTCAGATAAATTAAATATCATAAAGACTCTATTCTCATATTTTTCCCATGACAGATGTTTTGTTCCAGCATCAGGAAGCAGTTTGGGTATATCGGAACTATTCTTAAATAAGGGGATTAGATAAGGTGATATTCTATTGTTTTTGAAGTTGAATATTGTATCGTCATGTGAGTTCTTTACATGAACATACTTGTCTCCTGAATGTATGGACATCCTCTGATAAAGTCCATTGTAGTTTTCATGAATCAGCTTTTTGGTACTTTTTATTCCAAAGATAAAATCTCCTTTAAGATTCTGGATGAACAACGCGTAAGGATTTGGATCGGGATCCTGTGTAAGATATCCTCCTAACAAGGATGATCCCATGAGTAATGAATCTTCATATACAATAAAATTGGACCAATTACCCGGGAAACATTTTTTTATTGGAGTAAGAAACCATTCCGATTGAATATCATAACACAATATGTCCTTGGATGCTAAACGATTATCGATCAAAAGAAGATTTTTAGCTTCATAATAATGAAATAAACAATATCCAGAAATCTCATTTGGTCCTCTTCCAGTGTTTATTAATTTTTTAATGAATTTTCCTTCTCCAGAAAACTTATATACGCCATTTCGATCACCTATCAAGATTTGATTTTTTGCTATATAAAGGATATAAATGTTATTATCTATGATGGATTTACTGGTCGTTTCAAGCTGAATAAACCGGCAGCTATCAATCAGATCACTTAATTTTATATTTACTTGAGTTTTATAATCGTCCAGATTTGCGTAGAAAATCGTTGTGGGTTCGCTACTATTTCTGGATTGACAGGATGTAAATACAATGATTATGATTAAAATAGTTTTTTTCATAATATACATTTAAATATAATAAAAGAGGCTGATAAATCAGCCTCTAAAGCTTTGCTCATTCAATAACCACATGCATAGAGACACATGTATGTACATTCTGCCTCAGAACCTGCGGTACCAGCTTGACAAACATTATTGTTTTTGTCAAAACAATAACAGTTTACACCTCCTGTAATGGTGATCAATTCTTCATTTTTCATCAACTTTTCAGAATTAATCTGTAATTTATTTAGTTTTTTCATTTTAGTAAAATTTAAATGTTAATAATGTTTAATTTTTATTTGCTTCAACTGTGGATTTTATGTCATGGCCTGGCTACCTATCCAGTTAAAACTCTATCTTTGCCAGAACACCCCCTTTCTTATTTGAGAAAGGTCCGGGCAGAGAGCAGGTGGGGTACACCGGGCAAAGCTTTCTGTCCTTTTCTTTCAGATTAATCATCTGTTTTATCCCATAATAACTTTACTCTGTTTTACCTTTTCAATCTTACCATCATCAAAACCGGATTATCGGTCTCTTTAAGACTATTTGCCAACTTAAAAAGTGCTTCTTTCTTTTCGGGGTATTTTGGGTTTGAATTTTTAAAGGCTTCGGAAGCAACATGTTCTTTGAGTTTGATGGCATCAACCCAACCGATTATTGTATTATCATTCTTCATTGTCTTGGGCAAAAAGTTAGGTCCCCCGTCCAGATCGTTGATAAGACCTTGACCCGAATTAAATAATGCCTGAAACTTTTTCTTTTTTGAACCAACAAAGCTATATATTAAGACATCATCAGGAAGTACAAACCTGTATACAAACTCGTAATATACATAATCGCCAAATTCAAATAAATTCAATGGTTGAATATAATTTTTACCGAGATACAAACCATCAAAATTTGAACGGGCTTTTGGAGTTAATAGTTTTTCCCCAACTTGAATGACTATGTGAGGTTTAAAATCCTCATTTTCGTATAAAAAAATAGTATCGGAATAGACCTCTTTTTCAAAAAGTCGCTTGCCAAATCGGTAAAAAAGGTTTTCACCAGTGGTAAAATATGCATCATGGTTATTAAAACCATACTTATTTGGATAACTCTTAATGATTCTACCATTTGTATCGATCAAATCATAGCTAGTTCCAATATTCCCCATGTGGTTTTCACTATAACATAAAATACTTTTCTCATAAAAACTGAATTCATTGGGAGAAATGGGAATCTGAAATGTTCTTATTAATTCCCCGCTTTCAGAATAGACAAAAAATTTCTTTTGCCAGCGTGCGAGCAAGAATATATTCTGATTTATTTCGTCAATTTTTACATCGTGGGCAACCGTAAATTCATTTGGCCCTCGTCCCACTGTTCCGATACCAGTAACAAACGATCCATTATTTTGAAACTTTAATATTGTATTAAAGTGTTTTATTAAATAGAACCTTTCACCTACGATTATTTTAGTTGGCATAAAAATATCGTTTGTGCTTGAAATCATACTTTGTTCGTTGGTTTCCAGTGGGATATATTCGACATCAACGAATCCTAAATCAGAAAGTTTAACGTTTGTGATTTTAGGCAACTTTTTTAAATCAAATGTTGTTATTCGATTTTCTTCCTTTTTGCAACTAATAACTAACAAGGAAAAGATTAGAATTCTTATCAAGAATTTCATATAAGTAATCATATATTGTTCTGCTGAAAATAACTTTTATCAAAAAAATAATTTTAAAAAAGGAGGGAGACTCAGACTCCCTCCTTTAAGATTAATAACCAGCACATACTGAGGAATTCCAATTTCCATTACATAACCAATCACAAAATTCATGAATTTGAGAGCAAGATTCTATCATTCCTGACCCACATTCTTCTCCATTCGAATTTCTACAAACAGCATAACCATATCCTCCTCTTAATGTAACTAGTTCTTCATTTTTCATCAATCTTTCAGAATTAATCTGTAATTTATTAAGTTTTTTCATTGTTTTAAGAATTTAGTTATAAAATATGTTAGATTTTCCTGCTTTATCATTTCACAGGCCACAATCGTAGTCGTGGGAAAATATTAACTTCGCGTATGCTTACATCCTTTCTTATTTGAGAAAGGTCCGGGCAGAGAGCAGGTGGGGTACACTGGGCAAAGCTTTCTGCCGTTCTCTTTCAATAAATTAGTTAGAATGTTTTTATCATAACCATAAATCTTTTTTACTTTTTCAATCTTACCATCATTAAAACCGGATTATCGGTTTCTTTCAGACTATTTGCCAGTTTTTCAAGCTCTTTTTTCTTTTCAGGGTATTTAGGAAGGGAGTTTTTAAATTCATTACTTGCCACACAGGTCTTGATTTTGTAAGGCTCTATTAATCCAATAATATATTCTCGGCCGTTTTCAACAAAATAGCTTTCCTGTCGAGCTGATGCACCGCCAGGTTGAAACATACTCCCTCCATCAATATCATTAATAAATCCCCCAATATAATCAGGCCTTATATTGTTCCCATTTTCAACCTCCAAAAAAGACAGGAACGATTTTCTGGTCTTTTTGTCAATCAATGCAATAGTTGGTTTTTTATAATAGTATCTTAATATTAAGAAGCGATTTGTCTCAAATATCTGTTCGATATTCAAATATTGTCGAAACTGCTCAAATGAATCAAACTTAATTTTTGGGAATCTATGTTCTCCTGGACTAATTATGAAAGATGCTTTGTAAGTAAGATCCGGTGAAACTGAAAATGCTGTATCAGTAAAAGGATTCCAGTATGTAACCATATTTTCAAATTTGTATGTTCCCCCTTGTATTAGCCAATTAGTCTTAAACTCCGGAATAATTCGTTTTTTTTCTGTAATTAAATTGCCCAGTGTGTCAAGAACTATCCAATCATATTTCGGATCTCCATATTGAAGCATAAAGTAAATGATGATTTTAGAATCGATTAATTCAAATGAAGCAATATTATCCCCATAATCCTTCAATGAAACATTTCTTAGAAAATTTCCGGTTTTAGAATAAACTTTCACGTTACGCTGATCCATAACATAAAATGTTTCCCTATTGTCATCAACTGTGAAATCAAAACAATAGGTGTATTCACCAGGGCCTCTTCCAATATTTCCTATTTTTCTAACATTTTTACCTTCCCTGTTAAATTCAAGAATGCCAATGTCCTTAGCAGATAAGTATATAGAATTTTTAATGATTCTAAAATTATAAATCAATCCAATTTGAAAGCATTTGTCTAGTGGGATATAAGTAATCTCATCAGCTATATCAGATAATGAAATTTCATTTGCAACAATAGATCTTGGATCAAATTTAAATAGAGTATTAACTTGATCTTTACAGGATATTAAAAGAAGTATAAACAATATCAGATACTTTGTTCTAATCATAATTTTGTTTCTTTTAATTGCTTAGTTATTAATATTGGACAAAACAATAGCTCTCATTATTATTTTTCATGAGTAATAAGAGGCTGGTTTCAATATCGTACCAGCCTCCAAACATTAAGTGATATTAGCAGTCCCAACGACCACCATCATATCCAACATATCTGCAAAGGCTCGTACAGTCTGCTGGCCCTGTTGCACCAAGCATATGATACCCTCCACCATAAGAGTTGGTATAACACCAACAACAAGCCCCTCCGTAACCACCTTTTAAAGTTATGAGTTCTTCATTATTCATTAACTTTTCAGAATTAATCTGTAATTTATTAAGTTTTTTCATTTTCGTATATATTAGTTATATAAAATTTATAAAATTTTCCTGATATATCATTTCACAGGCCACAATCGTAGTCGTGGAAAATATTATCTTTGCGTATGCTTACACCCTTTCTTATTTGAGGGCACCTCTAAATACCATTTTTTCGGTGTCGGTGTTTAAAACAAATATATTGTTTTGGTTTCTAAAAACCTAATTTTACCCCCCTCCCTATTCTTTATTTACTTAATTATAAGATATATACGAAGGTTGGTCTTTCACTTATGGACATACCTATCCCATGGCAACCACTATTCCTAATTGAGTACAGCGACAAATATTGTAAGTTAAGTTCATCATTCCGATTTTTGCTTTCGCTCTTGCAATCCCAATAGTACGGACAATAGAGCCATGCATACTGTTTTCTACAAAGCCAAACACGTGTTCTACCCTTACAC
>JANXXP010000188.1 GCA_025350595.1 Bacteroidota bacterium | reverse complement strand
AACAACTGAATATCAGTTGATATAATTTGTATTCCATAATTTTATTTCCAAAATAGACCTCTCTGGCCTTAATTTACAGTCAGGAGTTTTCATATTTGAAGCAATGATAGGTCATGAAAAGTATTTCGGGAAAGTCATTCTCTAATTATAAAGCAAGGGTTGGCTTGCTAAAATAAGTAACTGAACTTTCCCACGTTGTTTGATATGTTGATAAAATCTGGCTTTTGAGGGGAAAAAGGCAGCATGATATTTTATTAATGTCCTAATTAATAGTAAATTAGGATTGCAATCAAAAATAAAACAAATCATGCTACCAAGTAAATATAATGAGATTTTGGGAGAATTTAATGACCTTTTGACCTCAGGTGAAAAAGTCGTTTTTAAAACCCTTCAGATTTATCGTACGATAGAATTAGATAAAATCAAAATCAAAGTTCCAGAAGCTCCACAAGGGGTGCATAATAAATCAGATATCCTGCTGTTAATGCTTTTATATCCGCTGTTTTGCTTAAGCAATGTATACCAATACAGCACCAGCAGCTACAAGGGATTACTGGATGCAAGCAAGAATACATTTTATCGTTTCAAGAATAATAGTCTGATATCCTGGAGGAGCATCCTGTACCGTGTTGTAGGCAAATTGAATAGTCAGATCAATGAACACGGGATTGAAGATATTGAAAGTCCAAGGTGCTTAATTATTGATGATACAGACCTGGCTAAAACCGGGAAGCACATGGAACATACCGGGATGATCTGGTCTCATACCATACAACGTAGCATACTGGGATTTAAAGGTTTGTTTTTAGGCTTATGGGACAGCAAGAGCTTTATGGCACTTGACTTTAGCTTGCACAAGGAAAAAGGCAAGAATAGCAAGAAGCCATTTGGGTTGAAGAAGAAGGAAATAAAATTACAGTATCATAAAAAGAGAGCGCAAGAAAGTGCCTGCTGCAAACGTGAAGGGGAACTATTAGTTAACAAAATAGATAATGCCATCAGCTTAATACGCAGGGCCAGGGCAAATGGTGTGAGTTTTGAATATGTTCTGATGGATAGCTGGTTTGTATGCGAAAAGATAATCCGCTTTGTCATTGGAATCGGTTCTCATATAGTGGGGATGGTAAAAATGGGTAAAACGAATTACTTGTATAATGGGCGAAGGCGTTCGGCTAAAATGATAGTTGGTTCATTAAAGAAAGAAGGAAAGGTTCGTATGCTAAAACGATTGCACATGTATACCGCCGAAACTGTTGTTGACTTGAAAGGAGTTCCAGTGAAATTGTTCTTTTTTAAAAATACGCAGCGAGGTAAATGGAATGTGCTTTTATCCACCAACACCCGTTTATGTGCCACAAAAGCATATGAGATATATTCGATCCGTTGGAGCATTGAAGTGTATTTTAAAGAAGCAAAGAAGTATTTTGGATTAGGCAAGAGCCAGTCAAGAGACTTCAATGCGCAAATAGCCGACATATCTATAAGCATGATACAGTACAATATTTTTTCACTAGCCAAAAGATTTACCAGCTATGAGACCCTGGGAGCCTTGTTCAACGAAACAAAGGATACAATGCTGGAGCTAACGATTTGCAAAAGACTGTGGGGCTTTATCCTGGAGCTGCTGGCAATGCTGGCTGACATCTTTGATGTTGATATGGAAGAAGTAATGTCCAAAATCATTGAATTACCCGAACAAGAAAATCGGTTCCTTAAATTAATGCAAAAATCCGCTCTGGCAGCGGCTTAAAAACAACGTGGGAAAGTTCAGTAATTAATTCTCATTACATTAATAATATGAATAGGAACCAATCAGATAAAAAAGAGCGTCTAAAGTGAAAATAAGTGCAATTACGAGTCTATATGTGCGTTATGTGGGATTTTATTGAATCTTCATAATTGCAAATTGTACCAAATCTTGGTAACTTAGAAGAAAATTAATTCAATTATGAATAGAAACACTTCAATATCAATCGGTTCTTATTTTGATTACTTTATTCAGAATTAGATTTCATCTGGAAGATATAAATACACGAGTGAAGTCGTCCGAGCTGGATTAA
>JANXXP010000171.1 GCA_025350595.1 Bacteroidota bacterium | reverse complement strand
CATTAATTATTCATTTTCGGGGTTAAAAAACAAAGTTTGCACCGAGAGAGACTGATCTTGTTCTTGACCACAAACCTCTTCTGTCAATACCTGGCTCAAGTGGATTGTTGTTATCTTCACTATCTCCATATCTTGGGTTAGGATCAACTCCCTTGTATTTTGTAATATAGAATAAATTATTACCTGCAGCATAAACCCTTATCTTGCTGAAAGCTCCGCCTTTTGCCATTCTGAAGTTATATCCCAAACTCATGTTGTCAAGAGCAACGTAGTCGGCGTGTTCAACATGCAGACTTGAATAAAGACCCGACGAAGTATTAAGAAGAGTCCCGTTTGCATTTCTCATATTCACTGCAGACTTAGGAAGGTTGTATGAGCCGATAACATTAGGTACTTCGTAGAATGCTCGGAATGAATTAATTAGGTCGTGTCCGAATACCCCACGGAAAAATACACTGAAATCGAAATTTTTGTATGATACATTATGTCCCCATCCGAATAAGAACTTTGGTAATCCGTTTCCAACGACAGTGCGGTCTTTGTTGTCAATTGTTCCGTCTCCGTTTATATCTTCAAAAGTAAATGCTCCGTTTTCGTCAATTCCTGTGTATTTGAGTGCAAGAATCTGACCTATCGGTTTGCCCTCCTCTGCTCTGATGAGTGGCGCCTGGTTTTGTCCCGGAGAACCCATGTTTGCAAGATCACGAACACCGTACTTCAGTTCAGCGCCATTATATGTACCTGAAAGAGAAACAAGTGTGTTCTCGAGGTTATATGATGGAGTAAATGTCATGCTATAAGAAAAGTCCGATTTCTGAATAACATTCCAGTTAATAGATAACTCAAGACCGCTACTTTTTATTTTTCCAAGGTTTAACATAGCCTGGCTGTAGAGGTTTGGAGGAACAGGAACTTCATATGAGAAGAGAAGGTCAGTTGTTGTTCTTGTGTAGAAGTCAAATGAGCCGGATAGTTTTGATTTCCACATTGAAAAGTCAAAACCTAAGTCTATTTCACCTTTCTTTTCCCATTTAAGATCTGCATTGGCATTACTTACTGGTGCATAAGCAGGACCAAACTTTCCATTATAGAAGAAGTTTCCCTGTGGACCTAAGCGAAGCAATGAAAGATAACTGCTAGATGGCTGGTTTCCTGTTAAGCCATAGTTTCCACGTACTTTAAGGTTGTCGATAAAATCAACATTAATAATTTTTGAAAGGTCCACTCCACCGCCAATAGCCGGGAATAATCCCCACTTGTTGCTGGCACCAAATCTTGATGAACCTTCATATCTTGCACTTGCTGTTACAAACCATGCACTGTTAATATTCAAATTTACACGACCAAAGAAAGCAATAAGTTTGTTTGAGTTTTTATAACTTCCTGCTGTACCAATTCCATTTTTGAAATCAAGTGCTGCACCAAGGTTATTATATGTAAAGGCATCAGTAAGATAATTACCACCATGAACATTAAATCCTTCATAAGTAAAATCCTGATAAGAATAACCACCAAGCGCGCTAAGGCTCAAAGCGGAATTTAATTCACCATTATACTTAATTGTTGATTCAAAAAGTCTGACATTTGAAAGATTTTGATTCTTATCGGTCATCCCGTTTGTGTTTGACCCAACCCAAAAGCTGTTCTTGTCATAATATTGGCTTCTTGATTCTGTAGAAGACTGAGTAGAATAAAATGCATCAATGTTAAGACCTTTTACTATTTCATAGGTACCTCTTACTGAAAGGTTCAATAACTGGTCTCTACCATCATTTTTATTCTCTTCGAGAATCTGAACAGGGTTATAATAATCAAATAACGTTTGGTTGAAATAACCGTCCCATTTTTCATAAGCAGGATCGTCCAGTACCTTAACAGGTGCAGTAGGATTCATAATGGTCGCAAATTTGAAAGCATCGTTAAAACCATAGGCTGAAGTTCTTGATGTTGCTCCAAGATTTACATCCATGGTTAACTTATCATTCATAGCTTTCTGGCTTATATTGATTCTGCCGTTAAGTTGTTCGTAACCTGAAGTGCGCATAACACCGTCAGCTTTACGGTAGTTTACGGAAGCCCGGTAGGTTGTCTTGTCAGAGCCACCTGACATAGAAACATTATGTACCTGTGATATTCCGGTCTGAGTCATTTCCTTAAACCAGTCGGTATTCTGACCAAAATCAGTTCCTAAGCCGGTTTCAGCAGACATTGCTCTCCATTCGGTAGCATTCATAACATCTGTATGCTTTGCGATCATTTCAGCTGTTGTATAGACATTATACTCGATAGTTGCTGTGCCTTTTTTACCCTGTTTGGTGGTTACAAGGATAACACCACTTGAACCTCTTGTACCGTAAATTGCAGCAGCAGAACCATCTTTCAATACGTTAATTGATTCGATATCGTTTGGATCAATGTTTGAAAGAGACCCGCCTATTACGCCATCAACAACTACCAACGGTCCTGTATTTGCACCGATAGTGCTCAAGCCCCTGAGACGAATGTCATAACCTGCGTTCAGGTCACCACCGGCTTTGCTGATAGAAAGACCGGCTACTTTACCCTGAATAAGCTGCTCAGGTCTGCTTACATTACCTTTTACAAAATCTTCAGATTTTACACTGGCAATGGAACTGGTAACTTCTCTTTTTTTCTGAGTTCCATATCCTACAACTACAACTTCATTAAGTGAACTCATCGCCGGTGCCAACACCACATCAATTGTAGATTGATTACCGACAGTAACTGATTGTGATGCGTAACTAATAAAAGAAAATACCAGTACTGCTTCAGGACCGGGAACTGCAATAGTGTAGTTCCCCTGTGCATCGGATATAGTACCCGCAAGGGTTCCCTGAACTAAAATGTTAACGCCCGGAAGTGCTCCTTCAGCTGCTGAAGTAACTTTACCCTTGATAGTTTTCCCCTGAGCGAAGGCGATGCTGATAGCAAAGCCAAAAATGAGAAGAGATAAAATGCCTCTCCTCCATAGAAATACGTAATTTCGCATAGTTCCCATAGTTGATTTTTTTAGGTTAGCTAATTTTAAGGTTAATAATAATATATTCATAGGTAGGCAAAAATGTGCTTCGTATATAATAACAAGGTATAAACATGAGATTTAAGTCTGTCAGTCTGGTAAAATTTAATTCAGGTGCTCTAGGTTTCAGTCTATCAGGCAATTGTATATTTTTTATTCATTGCGTGCAAGCAAATATATGTATTAAAATATTATTAAAAAAATATTAAAATGAAATTAATTCACATTTAGTTAAAATTATTTATAAAAATAAAATTTATAAGTTTGTTTAAAAGGATACTTGATCAGGTTTGACCAATAAGTAAAGAGATATCATTAGGTTTTTTAAAAATCACGCATTATATTTGTGTAAAACAACAGCATGAGATATTCTTATTCAGATGCGTGTTGCTATTAACTAATTTAATCAG
>JANXXP010000158.1 GCA_025350595.1 Bacteroidota bacterium | reverse complement strand
TCAATTAAAACTTGCTAAAGTTAATTGAAAACTAGACTTCCCGATAAAATAAAGTTACTTTTTTTAGCTAAAATTAATTAAAACATCGCACTTAGTTCTACTTTGACAGATTATGGATACTTTTGATTTTCAGCTTTTTTTTGCCCCGTCCCTAAAGGGCGAAAAGCTGAAAAATCAACATGTTCCCTTTAGGGATTCAGGGCAAAAACATGTTGATTTTGAAATCTGTCAAAGTAGAATTAAAACCTTTTATTATAAGCGTGGCAGTAAGGTACTTTGCCATTATTAAAATAATAATCCTGATGGTAGGCTTCAGCCTGATAGAATTCTGTGGCTTTGGTTATCGCAGTCGCGATTTTTAATCCTTTGGCTTTAAGTATATTAATGTCCTTTTCAGCAATTGTTTTTTGATCATCATTAAGGTAAAATATTTCTGATCTGTACTGGTCACCAATGTCGGGTCCCTGTCCTCCCACCTGAGTAGGATCGTGAATTTCCATAAATAATTTCAATAGTTTATCATAAGATGTTTTATCTGGGTTGTACACTATTTTAACCGCTTCTGCATGTCCGGTATTTCCTGTACACACTTCCCTGTAGGAAGGATTTTTAACATGGCCACCGGTATATCCTGAAGTGACAGAGATTACTCCGGGTGCCTTTTGAAGAAAATATTCAACTCCCCAGAAACAACCTCCGGCAAAAACAGCTGTTCCATATCTCCCGTTTTCCAACTGAGCGGGCACAAAGTCAAGAGAAACGGAATTGACACAATGCCGTACATTTTTGGCAGTAAGATGTTCTCCTGTAAAAACGTGCCCGAGATGAGCCCCGCAATTGGCACATTCTATCTCGGTTCGCATTCCGTCAGCATCAGGAAACCGGTTAACCGCTCCCTTGATTTCATTATCAAAACTAGGCCAACCACAGTCAGATTGAAATTTATCAGCGGAGTAATAAAGCGCCGCACCGCACTTTTTACAAATATAGGTACCCTTTTCTGTGGATTTTGTAAATTTCCCTATGAATGGAGCTTCTGTTCCCTTATTGTTTATGACGTTCGCTTCAACTGACGTCAGATCATAGTATTTGAGTTTTTCCTGTGATTCAGATTTTTCACTCATTGCGGTAAAATATAAAATTATAGACAAAATAATATAGCACTTCTTCATTGAAAATTCTTTTAAGGTTAGATTTATAACAGATGGCGGGTAAAAAAGTTGACTATGAAAAACCTTTTGGTATTTTCAATTGTTAATAATAGCGATTGGGAGGATAAATACTGATTTAATCCAACTTTAATAAAGATTAAAATTTTATTTGGGCTCAAAGGTTGTTTTTAGAATGAAAAGATTATTTTTGTGATGAATTAAACTAGTATTCTATATGAAAAAATTTGCTGTTATACTTATTATTGCTTTTGTAACTCTTTTAGTTGTAAGTTCCTGCAATAAAAAGGAATGTCCGGCTTATGCGAAGTCAAATAAGCAGTCGGCACGTTAGAATGCACTATTTACTGATTGTTCTTTCAGTCACTCCATATTTATAAGTTAGCATTAGAAAAATGAAGAAGCTGCTTATAATAGCGGTAATTTTCTATTTTGGTACACTTTCAATGTATGCCCAGGGTGAATTAAATGAACAGCAGAAAGTTTTTTTTAGAAATGAAAGATCATTCGCAATTCTACTTAACACCGACGGGTTTGGTTTAAGCTATCGTGGGGCAAAAAGAATTGATTATCTAAATAAACGGCTGTTAGAGGTTGAAGCCGGAATCCTGAAACATCCTAAAGAATACAGACTATCCAATATATATAATCAGGGTGGTTCTTATGTATTTGGCAAATTAAACACAACATTTTACGTAAGAGGAGGAATCGGATACCAGCATGAAATCTTCAAAAAAGCCGACCTGGGCGGAATAGCGATCAGATATTTTTATTCGGGAGGTCCTGTAATTGCATTATATAAGCCAATATATTACAGGGTATTATATCCTCTTCAAACTAAAGAATATGAGATAAGAGATGAAAAATTCAAACCCGGAATTACGCAACCACAGGATATATACAGCAAGGCTTCTTTTTTTAAAGGATTTAATGAAACCACCATTCTTCCAGGGTTGTTTGCAAAGGGAGGCCTTAATTTCGAGTACAGCAAGGAAGATAAAATAATTCATGCTGTGGAGATCGGAGCCCAGATCAATGTTTTCCCAAAGACGATACCTATTATGGCCAGTGCGGATAATAAAAGTATTTTCTTTTCACTGTTTGTCAGTTACAGATTCGGAATGATAATTGATCCGCAAAATCCAGAATCAAATAAGCTGTCAAATATCTTCAGGAGAAAAAAGATTAATTGATATTCTCTACAACTTGGCTTTTTCGTGGAAAATATTAATTTTGTGTATCAAATTTATTAACCAATTAATGATATAGAAATGTCAAAAATTAAAGTAGGTATCAACGGTTTTGGCAGAATCGGCCGACTGGCCTTCAGGGCTGCCTTTAAGAGGAACGATATAGAAATAGTCGGAATCAACGATCTCCTCGATGCAGATTATATTGCTTATATGCTTAAGTACGACACCATTCATGGCAGATTCGATGGTAAAGTTGAAGTTAAAGATGGCCATCTTGTTGTAAACGGCCAGAGTATCCGTATAACTCAGGAGAAAGATCCTGCAACTCTTAAATGGAACGAAGTAGGCGCTGAATTTGTTCTTGAATGTACTGGATTGTTTCTTACAAAAGAAAGTGCAATGGGACATATCACAGCTGGTGCAAAATATGTTGTGATGTCGGGTCCTTCAAAAGATGATACCCCAATGTTTGTAATGGGTGTTAACCATAATAAATTCAAATCAGATATGCAGTTTGTATCGAATGCTTCATGCACAACAAACTGTCTTGCTCCTGTTGCGAAGGTTCTTAATGACAATTTCGGAATTGTTGAAGGTCTCATGACAACCGTTCATTCAACCACAGCAACTCAGAAAACAGTTGACGGTCCATCGAAGAAGGACTGGAGAGGAGGTCGTGCAGCTGCTGCTAATATTATTCCATCATCGACAGGTGCAGCAAAAGCTGTAACCAAAGTAATTCCTGAACTAAAGGGAAAATTAACAGGGATGTCTTTCAGAGTTCCAACACTTAACGTTTCAGTTGTCGACCTTACCTGCCGTCTTGAGAAACCGGCAAGCTACGATACAATCAAAAAAGCCATGAAGGCTGCAGCAGATGGTCCTCTTAAAGGAATTCTCGGATATACAGAAGATGCTGTTGTTTCAAGTGACTTTATTGGCGATTCACACACATCAATCTTTGATGCAGAAGCAGGCATTTCTCTTAACGATAACTTTGTTAAGATTGTTGCATGGTACGATAATGAGTGGGGATATTCCTGCAAACTTCTCGATCTCATTGCTCACATGAAAACAGTGAAATAACAGATATTTCAGCATAAAAAAAGAGAGGAAAAACCTCTCTTTTTTTTATACAATCATCTCAATATGAAGCGGAATACCAGCCGTATCGCGATAGTGTTCCCCAAGCTCAAGCATTGCTTCATCATCTTCTTCATAAAGCCATTTAATTTTTACAAGCTTCCCGGAATTCGCGAATCCGGTTAATCTTTTTAGTATTTCATACAGATACTTTGAAGATCCGCTGTTTATATACTCAAGTTGGATACTAACATCCAATCCCCCATTCTTTTCAAAATGAAGAGTTATCCATTCTTCCAAACGTTTAAAAATAAGTTCCGGATTCTCTGGTATTGACCTTCCGGTAAGCTCAAGCTTATTTGAATCCGGGAAATAGACTATCCCCGGACAATTTTTCAACTCTTCCTGAATTACATATTTTTCCATATTCTGAAAATTTATTCGTATCGTAAAGCTTCTATAGGATCGATATTAGCGGCTTTAACAGCCGGAGCATATCCTGAAACAACACCGACGATAAAACAAACAACCACACCAGTCATTACCCATAACCATGGAATCACAAAACTCGACCTCAGCATTGATGAAACTGCATTTCCGATAAGTACCCCAAGAAAAATTCCAAAAAAACCGCCGAGCTGACCAATCATTATCGATTCGAAAAGGAACTGATATTTAATAGTCTGGGTTTTCGCACCAATAGCTTTTCTTATACCGATTTCGCGGGTCCTTTCTGTTACAGAGACAAGCATAATGTTCATTAGTCCTACTGCTGCTCCAAATAACGTTACTAATCCAATAATTGTTGCTGCAAGAGTCACATACTTCAGGTTTTCCAAAAGCATTTTAACTATGCTGTCACTTTTATTTATATTGAAATCTGATTCATCTCTTGGGTTAAGACCTCGAATGATCCTGAACATAGCCTCTGCTTCACCTGTCATCATATCCAGATTTACAGCGTTTAATGGCATTATAGTGATACTAAAAGTCATATTTGGACTTGAAAAGTACTGCCTTGCTGTTGTAATTGGGATAAAACAGACATTATCACCACTGACAATGCTTGTTCCCTTGCTCTTAAGAACACCGGCAACCTTGAGTTTCAAACCGGCTACTGTTATCTCCTTACCCAGTGGGTCAATACCTGAAGGAAAGAGATTCTTAACTATATCTGCACCTATAATTACTAGATGTCTTATATCCTGAATCTCATCAACAGTAAAATCTCTTCCAGATTCAATCTCATACCCTGATACCGCCAGATTATTCTCGTCCACACCTGAAAGTCTTACAGTCGGATCTGTCTTCTCCGATCCATACTTAACAGTTGCTCCCCTTGAAGCGAAGAAAGAAATAGCTACTGAAGCACCTTCTTTGAAACGATCTTTGAATACTTCTGCTTCCTTATATGATATTCTTGAAAAATTCTTTGTCCTGCTTCTGCTATTGCCAACCTGAATATTCAACGCCCTTGAAGTAATAGTAAATGAATTGGCTCCCATCATTGTAAACTGATTTGTCAGAGAAGATTTTATGGCATCAATTGCAGTAAGTATCCCAATCAGTGCCATAATTCCAATTGCAATAATACATATTGTAAGAATTGCCCTTACCCTGTTCGATCTGATTGCTCTGAATGAAATTTTTAAATTTTCCTTGAAAATACCTATTTTCAGTTTTGTTCGATTCATTAGATAATAACTTTCCCTTCGTTTCAACAATAAAAAAATAAAAGTACGATTTTTTTCCTTTCCATTGAAAACAGGAATGGAATAAATGAATTATTTTAGAAAATAATGCTTTATTAGTTGCATAACTAATTTATTCGTTGTATATTTGGGTTTATCAAAAGTGAAAAGGGTTTAATCAATAGTTTAAAAGTACATAGGAACATTATAATAAAAGAAATATAATAGTAAAGACGCCCTGCCAGGGCATCGCATCATCCAAAATATAAAAAATCAGAACGATAGAACAAACGAAATCGGAATGTCGAATTAAAAGAAATAATATGAGAGACTTAACGAGAGCTGAGGAAGAGGTAATGCAGGTTCTGTGGAAGTTAAAAAAGGGATTTGTTAAAGAGATACTTGAACATTTTGATGAACCAAAGCCTGCGTACAATACTGTGAGTACTATTGTAAGAATACTTCAGGATAAAGGATTTGTAGATCACAAAGCTTACGGAAGAACACACGAGTATTTTCCTGTAGTTTCGAAAAGTGAATATTCAAAATCACATCTGAGCACATTCGTAAATGACTATTTTTCTAATTCATTCGAGAAGATGGTGAGCTTTTTCGCGAAAGAAAAAAGCATATCGGTAAAAGAGATGGAAGAAATAATGAAGATAATGGAGGGGGAAGTTAAGAAACAAAAAAATAAGTAATGAGTATACTATTTATATATATGGTAAAAACTGCTGTTTATCTGATAGCATTTTACCTTGTATATTCATTGATGCTGAGCAGAGATACTTCTTATGTGCGAAACAGGGTATTTATTCTGATATCACTTGCCGCCTCACTCATTCTTCCACAGTTTACTCTGCAAACTTTAAAACCAATGAACATCCAGTTTTTCGGGAAGTTCCTTTCTGAAGTATTTATTACTGCCAAATCAAACGGATCAGAAACCCTTACTACTCAAACAACTATTCCTGAATTATTGCAGATAGTTTATACAGTTTACCTTGGAGGTGTTATTGTTTTAATTCTCAAGCTTTTTATTGACCTGATTAACCTGTCGTTTTTAATTATTCGGCAAAAAAACAAAGGAAGTCGTATTATAAGGTTTCATGGATTTAATACTTCCGGCTTCTCAGCAATGGGATATATTTTCATTAATACAAGGTTAAGTCCGGAAGAGGCAGGTGAGATAATAAGACACGAACAGAATCATCTTGAAAAGAACCATTTTATCGATATCGTATTTATTGAAATTGTGAAAGCATTTCAATGGTTTAACCCAGTTGTTTATTTGTTTAACAGGTCATTACGGGCTGTACACGAATACCAGGCTGATCAGGGCTGCTTAAGCTCAGGAGTGCCAATGGTTAATTATCAGAGTCTGTTAATAAGCCAGGTTTTTAAATCGCGGGCATTCAATTTAACAAATAGTTTTTCAAATCCGTCACTTATTAAAAAACGGATGATTATGATGACAAAAAAACGTACCGCAGCGATTGCCAGTCTGAAGTTATTTCTGGCAGTCCCGGTTGTTGGTTTGGTGTTTTTGGCTATTTCAGCCTACAAGGAAATACCAGGGACCACATATGATGATGCTGCAGTTAACAAAATAGTACCTTCTTTTTCTTCAATCCCTGCTAAAGATTTATCTGCAGAAAAAACATATTCTGCGCCAGCCTCCACTAAACCCAAACAATCTTCTGTAATCACTTCAGAATCAATACCTCCTCCACCGCCACCACCACCTCCTCCTCCGGTAACCTCATCTGAATCAGGTAAATCGGAACTGACAGTGGTCAAAGAGGAAGTACCAGCAGAATCAGAGAATCCATTCGTTGTTGTAGAAGAAATGCCAATGTTTCCTGGTGGTGATCCAGAGCTTTTGAAGTTTATCGGTGCAAATACCAATTATCCTGAAGCAGCTAAACAGCAAAACATTCAGGGCAGGGTTATTATCCGTTTCTGTGTAACTGCTAAAGGTGGGATAAGCCAGATAAGTGTTCTAAAGGGTGTTTCCCCTGAACTAGATGCTGAAGGGATAAGAGTTGTAAATACACTTCCGGAATTCAAACCGGGCAAACAGGGTGGAAAGCCAGTGCCGGTTTGGTATATGGTACCAATTACATTTACCCTGAAATAGTTTTTTTCCGATACCTATATTATAATGATCCAGGACCCGGATCATTTTTTTAATTTAATTAATGTTTTAGTTGTATAACTAATATATTCGTTGTATCTTTGATTTGTCTAAAAGAATCTATTTACAAACGGCTTCGTTATAACTAAAAACAAAATGAAAACAAGAAAATCACATCTCAGACAGGTAAGCCTGAAACTTGTTTTAGTTTTACCTCTGTTTCTGTTAACAGTTTTTTCTTTAAATTCATGTTCAGCCAGCAAAAAAGCAGGCAGACCAAAGACAGAAATTGCACCGCCACCTCCACCTCCACCTCCGGTAGTGAAGGATGAAGAACCATTTGTCGTGGTTGAGGAGATGCCTATGTTCTCCGGTGGTGACAGTATGCTTCTGGTTTTCATAGGAAAAAATACAAAATACCCCGAAGCTGCAAAATTAAACAACATCCAGGGCAGAGTTATTATCAGATTTTGTGTTACAAAAGAAGGTGGAGTAAACAGAATAAGTGTATTACGAGGTGTTAGCTCTGAACTTGATGCTGAGGCTATTAGAGTAGTAAGTACTCTTCCGGCGTTTAAACCAGGAAAACAAGGAGGCAAACCCGTTGACGTATGGTATATGGTACCGATAACATTTGCGTTACAGTAATTATTAAATTTTTATTTTTAATTTTATGTAGGGGATGGTAGCAACCATTCCCTATTGTTATGAAAGATTAATTCCTGTTCTGATTCAAATTAAGTAAATTTGTCCGCTGCAAAAATGCGAACTATGAATCTTGAAGAAAGAATTAATTCATTTGCTCAACTTGGGGAGATTATGCGTGACTCACTTAATGGTTATTCAGGAACCCGGGAGAGAGAAATTAATTTATTAATTGACAATCAACATAATCATAATCCCTGGTTTACTTCGGAGAATGTAAGATTTGCCGTTAAAGGAATTTCAGATGTTCTTACCACAGAAAACCTCAAAAAATGGACTGACAACTACCCTGCCTTAAAAGAAAAATTCTCTCCCCTGAAGGCAGGGGTCATTATGGCTGGCAACTTACCCCTCGTGGGCTTCCACGATTTTCTATCTGTTCTGATCAGTGGAAATAAAATAATAGCAAAAACCAGTTCAAAAGACTCTGAACTCATTGTTCATTTGGGTAATGTCCTGTGTTCCATTAATAAGAGCTTCAGTGATAAGATTGAATTTACTGATAAAGCCATTACAAACTTTGATGTTATCATTGCGACAGGCAGTAATAACAGCTCAAGATACTTTGAGTATTATTTTGGTAAATACCCTAATATTATAAGGAGGAACAGGAACAGTATAGCAATTATTGACGGGGATGAATCTGATGATGAATTAAATAAACTTGGAACTGATATTTTCTCATATTTTGGACTTGGCTGCAGGAACGTATCTAAGATTTATCTCCCAAATGGATATGATTTAAAGAATCTCTCTGAACACTGGAAAGGATATGCTGATATAATAAATCATAGTAAATATGCGAACAACTACGATTTTAATAAAGCTATATTTCTGGTAAATAAAGAAAAGTTTTACGATACCGGTTTCATTCTTTTAAAAGAAGATTATAATTTATCGTCTCCTGTTTCTGTATTGTATTATGAATTTTATAATGCCCAGGAAACATTAAGTCAACAGACAGAACTTCTTAAAGAAAAAATACAGTGTATAGTCAATAGAAAATACATCCCTTTCGGTAAAGCACAGTCACCTGATTTATGGGATTATGCTGACGGAATTGACACAATTGAATTTCTTTTAAAAAAAAAAATAGCCGGAATATTGTAATCTAAAAAATATTATATTGCACCCATTGAATTAATACATGTTATGGTTTATAAATTTGTAGTGTTATCAGATGAAGATGAGTCATTTGTGAGAGAATTTGAGTTTCTTGATTCACATACATTGTTGGATTTTCACAACCAGATTCAGGATGAATTAGAGTTTGACAAATCCCAAATGGCTTCATTTTTTATGGCAACAGATAATTGGGAGAAGGAAGAGGAGTTTACTCTGTTTGATATGGGTACCGGTTCTTCAACGATGGATGTAGCTGTTTTGGAAGATATTATTTTCAAGAAGAATCAGAAGTTATTATACGTTTTCGACTTTTTTAACGAACGCTCTCTTTTTGTAGAATATACCGGCGAAACCAAAGAAATAGACGGCCGTGAGTATCCATCTTGCACCAATTCAAAGGGGGTACCTCCCAAACAGGTTGTTTTTGGAGGCAACGCACGTAAACTCTACAACAATATTGTTGTTTCAGATGAAGATGATGAGGATGAAGCTGAAGTTGATGACCTCTTCCTTGAGGGCGATGACGAAGAAGCTCCACTTGATTTCGAAAATATTGATACCCTGAGCGAGGACGAAGAATAGGTCTGCCCAGGATCATATTCCAATGAAAAACATTCTTATAGTGCTCCTTGGTCCTACCGGGGTGGGGAAAACAGATATTTCAATCAATTTAGCTGGTAGGTTTAATTGTGAAATAATATCTGCTGATTCCAGACAGTTCTTCAGAGAAATGAAAATCGGGACAGCCGTACCTACTGATAATCAGCTAAATACAATAAACCACCATTTTATAAGATTTAAATCTGTTGAAGATTATTATAGCTCAAGTCTTTTCGAAAGAGACGTAATCAATCTGCTTCCGACACTGTTCAGTAAAAACAATTTTGTTCTGATGTCGGGAGGATCCGGAATGTATATAGATGCTGTTTGCAGAGGGATTGATGACATCCCTGATGTTGATCCTGAGGTAAGAGACAGATACATAAGGAGATATGAAGAAGACGGTATTGAAGGTCTTAGAGCTGCCCTGAAAATTCTTGATCCGGAACATTATTCTAAAGTTGATCTGAAAAATCATAAAAGGATAATGCGGGCTCTTGAAATTTGTGAAACTTCCGGCAGACCATATTCTTCATTCCTTAAAAAGAATAAGAGAGAACGGGAATTCGGGATAATAAAAATTGGTCTCGAAAGAACCAGGGAGGACCTGTATAACAGGATCAATATGAGGGTTGATGCTATGATTGATACAGGACTTGAGGATGAAGCAAGAAATCTCTATAAATATAAAAATCTGAACGCAATGAATTGTGTCGGATACAGAGAATTTTTTGATTATTTTGACTCAATAATTACAAGAGATAAAGCTATAGAACTCATCAAAAGAAACAGCAGGCGATACGCTAAACGGCAGATTACATGGTGGGGAAAAGACCCGGACATAAAATGGTTTCATCCTGATCAGATTCTTGAAATCATTGAATATGTTTCTTCAATAAACTAAATTCTTAAGTTTCCTGATAGTATCCACCGGATCCTTCGAACCAAATACAGCATTACCTGCAACAAGCACATTAACTCCTGATTCAATGAGTTTTGCTGCATTTTTTGTATCGATGCCACCATCGACTTCGATCATTACATTATAACCACTTTTGTCAATCGTGTTCCGAAGTTCTGCTATTTTATTATAGCTCTCAGGAATAAATGATTGACCTCCAAAACCAGGGTTTACTGTCATTATAAGCACCATGTCGATGAAAGGAAGAGTATTTTTAAGATGAGAAACCGGGGTATGCGGATTTAATGCAACTCCGGCTTTCATTCCCATATTACGTATCTCTGTTACAGTTCTTTGCAAATGTATGCAAGCTTCATACTGAACTGTCAGAATGCTGGCACCCGCATCACGGAATCGGGAAAGAAACCGATCGGGGTCAATAATCATAAGATGAACATCAAGTGGCTTTGAAGCAATCTTTTTAACATGTTCAATAACAGGAAACCCAAAGGAAATATTGGGAACAAAAACACCATCCATAATATCGAGATGAAGCCAGTCAGCCTGACTTTTATTTATCATTATGACTTCTTTTTCGAGATTACCAAAATCGGCAGCTAACAGGGAAGGAGAGATCAGATGGTCCATTTATGATTATTTTGGACAAATATATGACAATTTATTATCCAAGGTATGTTTTCAATATTCTACAGCGTGTAGTAAACTGGATTCTTTTTATTGCCTTTTCTTTTATTTGTCTTACCCTCTCGCGGGTAAGGCTTAACTCCTCGCCTATCTCTTCAAGAGTAAATGGATGTTTCATTCCCAGGCCAAAATATAATTTCAGCACTTTAGATTCACGTGGAGACAGTGTATTAAGAGCTCTTTCTATTTCAAAAGCCAGCGACTCATTTATAAGATTTTTATCAGGACTTGGTCCATCTGTGTTCTGCAACACATCGTACATGTCATTATCTTCCTCTCCGCTTATGGGAGCATCCATACTTATAGTCCTGATATTGGTCTTAAGAGCTTCTTTAACCTCATCCGGTATCATATCGAGTATTTCAGCAATTTCCAGAGAAGAAGGTTCCCTCTCATATTCCTGCTCAAACCTGGCAAATGTCTTATTGATTTTGTTTATTGATCCAATCTTATTTACAGGAAGTCTGACAATACGTGCCTGTTCTGCCAAAGACTGCAAAATAGCCTGACGTATCCACCAAACCGCATAAGAGATAAATTTAAAACCTCTGGTCTCATCAAAACGCTGGGCTGCTTTCATCAAACCAAGATTTCCTTCATTGATAAGATCGGGAAGGCTCATTCCCTGATTTTGATACTGTTTGGCAACAGAAACGACAAAACGCAGATTTGCTTTGACAAGATTTCTCAGTGCTTCTGTGTCTCCTGCTTTTATTCTCCTTGCAAGGGCGACTTCTTCCTCAGGTGGTATAAGATCAACTTTCCCTATCTCCTGAAGATATTTATCAAGTGAAGGAGTGTCTCGATTAGTAACCTGCTTTGTAATCTTCAACTGACGCATTTCGAGGCCAGATATTAGTTTTTCAAAGAAATTTCAGGTATATGGTACAATTTTAATGAAAAAAAGCTATTCTGCAACAAAATCTTCTAAATATTTTTTGGAAATAATTGGTTTTTTAGTAACTTGCAACGTTGTTCTACATCTTGAATATCAAATTATTATTGATTTGATACACTCTTGTTGCATTTTTAATTACATTTATTAGGAATTATATTAGCAATTTTATTTAATATTGCAGCGTTTTTAGGATAAGTAAAATTGTTGCAGAATTATCCAGGGGGGTTTTCTTCATATCTGGTCCCGTATTTCCAAAAAAATTATTAAGATCTCTTTATATTCCATTTATCATTAAAATATGTACGACATTCTTGAATTAAGTAAGAAATTGCTTCCTGAACTAAAGGATATAGCAAAACAGCTGAATATCACAAAAGCAGAATCCTTAAAAAAACAGGATTTAATTTACAAAATCCTTGATCAACAAGCAATTGATACTACAGAAATTAAAGCTACAGTTGAACCTGAAAGGGAGGAAGTTATTTTTTCATCTGAACCTGAAAATAATAATCAGGAGTCAGATTCTTCCATCCGGAGAGGGAAACGGCCAAGAACATTAAAGCCGGTAATTAAGAGAACAGTAGAATCTGTCATGTCAGTATCCCCGGATGACCTTCTAAGGCCAGAAGCAAGGCCAAACGGGCGTCATGAACCGGTTAAAAATGTTGAAAAACCTGATGAAAAACCTGATCTTTTCAAAAATTCCGAAACAATTCCTGAAGAAAAAAAAGTTTCCAAATGGAAAACTGATAAGATATCTGAGGTGAATGATGAAAATAAAGAAAGAATCACTAAAGTAAATATAATCAAACCCGAGAGAAAGACAGAAGAAGAAATATCCTCTCCGGTTATTGAAAACGTAACATCTTTAACGAATGGAGAAGCATCATTTGATGAAGTAAAACCTTCATCAGACATTTATTTCGGAGATATAATTGTTGATCCCCCGGTTACTCCCGTAAAAGAGAATATAACCAAAGTCATCCCTGTAAAGGAAGAGAGAAAAGAAAAACCATACGATTTTGAGGGCATTATATATAATACAGGTGTTCTTGAAATAATGCCTGACGGTTATGGCTTTTTAAGATCTCCTGATTACAACTATCTCAACTCTCCTGATGATATCTATGTTTCTCAATCGCAGATAAAGCTATTCGGTCTGAAAACCGGAGATACAATAAAAGGATCAATTCGTCCACCGAAAGAGGGAGAAAAATACTTCCCACTCATCAAAGTTGACGAGATTAACGGAAGAAGTCCGGATTTTATCAGAGACCGGGTTCCTTTCGATTTTCTGACACCGCTATTCCCTGATGAAAAATTCACACTTTGTCAGCCAGGAGAGGGATCATTGTCTGTCAGGGTGATAGATATGTTTACTCCCATTGGAAAAGGACAGCGAGGACTTATAGTTGCCCAGCCAAAAACAGGGAAGACAATACTTCTTCAGGAGATTGCCAACGCAATTGCAAAACACCATCCCGAAGTCTATCTGATGATTTTGCTTATTGATGAACGTCCTGAAGAAGTTACTGACATGGCCAGAAACGTTAAGGCTGAAGTAATCGCTTCAACCTTTGATGAACCCGCAGAACGTCATTGCCGCGTTGCCAATATAGTGCTTGAGAAGGCTAAACGGCTCGTTGAATGCGGACACGATGTTGTGATTCTGCTTGACTCAATAACCAGGCTTGCCAGAGCATTTAACACAACAGCTCCCGCATCAGGAAAAGTATTATCAGGAGGAGTTGACTCAAATGCTCTTCACAAACCAAAGAGGTTTTTCGGAGCTGCCAGAAATATTGAAAACGGAGGCTCATTGACAATTCTTGCAACTGCACTTACTGAGACAGGCTCAAAAATGGATGATGTCATTTTTGAAGAATTTAAAGGAACGGGGAACATGGAACTCCAGCTCGATCGAAAACTATCAAACAGAAGAATATTCCCTTCAATTGACATACCTGCATCTTCTACCCGTCGTGAGGATCTGTTACTGAATAAAAATATTCTAAAGAAAATATGGGTTTTGCGTAATTTTCTTACAGATATGAATTCGGTTGAAGCGATGGAATTCCTCCGCGACAGATTACTTCAGGCAAAATCGAATGAAGAATTTCTTATTTCTATGAATGACGGATAACGAACTGATTTTTTTTGTAATTTCGCCGTCGATTTCAAAACTATTCTTTTTAATCAAATATAATTTATAATGGCAAAAAAAAAATTTATAACATGCGACGGCAATCAAGCCGCTGCGCATGTTGCATATATGTTTAGCGAAGTAGCTTGCATATATCCCATCACACCCTCATCAACAATGGCAGAATTTGTGGACGAATGGGCTGCTAACGGACTAAAAAACATTTTCGGGGAACAGGTTAAGGTTGTTGAAATGCAATCTGAAGCAGGCGCTGCAGGCGCTATGCACGGAGCTCTTCAGGCAGGTGCATTATGTACCACTTATACATGTTCACAGGGACTTCTTCTTATGATACCGAACATGTATAAAATAGCCGGAGAACTTCTTCCTGGCGTTTTTCATGTAAGTGCACGAGCAGTAGCGGCTCATGCTTTATCAATCTTTGGTGATCATAGCGATATCTATGCTACCCGTCAAACCGGTTTTGCGATGCTTGCAAGCGGAAGTGTTCAGGAAATTATGGATCTCGCTGGTGTTGCACACCTGGCGGCAATAAAATCAAGAGTGCCTTTTATGCACTTCTTCGATGGTTTCCGTTCTTCAGCTGAAGTTCAGAAGATTGAGATCCTCAACATTGAAGATCTTAAGAAACTTATTGATGTTGAAGCATTGGCAAAATTCCGTAGCAATGCTCTTAATCCTGATCATCCTGTTACAAGAGGAACAGCTCAGAACCCGGATGTTTTCTTTCAGGCAAAAGAAGCTTCAAACGTGTTCTATGAGCCAATTCCTGATATTGTAAATTCGTACATGAAGGATATTAACAAACTTACAGGAAGGGAATATAAGCCATTTACTTATTATGGCTCGCCAGATGCAGAGAATGTTATTGTAGCTATGGGTTCCATAACAGAAACAATTAAAGAAACCATCGACTATCTTTCTGAGAAAGGTGAAAAACTCGGATTAATCTGTGTTCATCTTTATCGTCCTTTCTCCTCAAAATACTTCTTTGATGTTTTCCCTTCAAAAGTTAAACGTGTTACAGTACTCGACAGAACAAAAGAGCCGGGAGCAAATGGCGAACCACTCTACCTTGATGTAAAAGGAATGTTCTATGATAACGCTGAAAAACCTGAAATTTTTGGCGGTATATTTGGTTTAAGTTCAAAAGATACCACACCATCAATGATGATGTCGGTATTTGAGAACATGAAACTAAAGGAACCTAAAAATCATTTCACAGTTGGTATCGTTGATGATGTTACATTCAGATCACTTCCTATACTACCCGAGATAAATGTTTGCAAAGCCGGAACATACTCAGCTAAATTTTATGGTCTTGGATCAGATGGTACAGTTGGTGCCAATAAAAACTCTATCAAGATCATCGGTGACTCAACTGATAAATATTGCCAGGCATATTTCGCCTATGACTCAAAAAAATCGGGAGGGATAACTGTTTCACACCTTCGTTTTGGCGACAAAGTTATACGTTCGCCTTATCTGGTGAATACACCTGATTTTGTTGCGTGCCACGTTCCTGCATATCTGGAAAAATATGATATGTTAAAAGGGCTGCAGCGCCGCGGAACTTTCCTTCTCAACTCCATTTGGGATGTAGAAGAAACAAAGAACCGCCTTCCTGATCACATGAAGAAGTATATGGCTGAACACAAAATCAATTTTTATATTATTAATGCTACATCAATTGCTGAGGAGCTCGGACTTGGAAACCGCACAAATACTATAATGCAGGCAGCATTCTTCAAGGTTGCAAATGTAATTCCGTACGAAAAAGCCATCTATGAGATGAAGAAAGCTATCCTCAAATCTTATGGCAGAAAAGGGGAAGATGTTGTTAATCTGAACTATGCAGCTGTAGATAAAGGAAGTGACGTTACAAAAATTGAAATCCCTGCGGAATGGGCAAATTTAAAAGTCTCAGCAGAAACTGATTCACGTAATCTTCCTGCATTCGTTCGCGACATCATGGAACCAATGAACAGAATGAAGGGTGATGATCTTCCTGTAAGTGCTTTCAAAGGAAGAGAAGATGGCACTTTTCCTGCCGGTACTTCAGCTTTTGAGAAACGCGGTATCGCTGTAAATGTTCCTGAATGGCAGCCTGATGAGTGTATTCAGTGCAACCAGTGTTCTTATGTTTGTCCTCACGCATCTATTCGTCCTTTTCTTTTAACAGAGGAAGAAGTTGCTAAAGCACCGGAAGGTACAAAAGTAATCCAGGGTGTTGGAGGTCCGCTTAAAGCTTATAAATTTAAAATACAATTAAGCGTTTACGACTGTACTGGTTGCGGCAACTGCGCTGAAGTTTGTCCTTCAAAAAATAAGGCTCTCATCATGAAGACTTTAGAAACTCAGCTGGCCGAAGCAGAACGCTGGACTTATATGCATGAAAAAGTCGGTTATAAAGACACCATTGCCGATAAATTTGTAAATGTTAAGAACAGTCAGTTTGCACAACCATTGTTTGAGTTTTCAGGCGCTTGTGCCGGTTGCGGTGAAACACCATATATCAAAGCAGTTACACAGCTGTTTGGTGACAGGATGATGGTATCAAATGCAACAGGTTGTTCCTCAATTTATGGCGGCTCTGCTCCTTCAACTCCTTATACAGTTAATAAAAAGGGTCAGGGTCCTGCATGGGCTAACTCATTATTCGAAGACAATGCTGAATACGGACTTGGACTGTTTACCGGAACTACAAAACTCAGAGACCGTATTTCTTTAAAAATGACTGAAAGTTTGGCTAATGGTTCAGTAACAGGTGAAACAAAGACAGCTTTTGAAGAATGGCTCAGAGATATGCATAAAGGTGAAGCATCTAAAGTTGCCTCAGACAAAGTAATTGCTGCCTGCAGCAAAGACAAATCAGAAGTCGCAAAAGAAGTATTAAGCCTCAAACAATATCTTGTTAAAAAATCCCAGTGGATTTTCGGTGGAGACGGATGGGCTTATGATATTGGTTATGGAGGACTTGATCATGTTATTGCCTCAGGTGAAGATGTTAATATTCTTGTTCTCGATACCGAAGTCTATTCCAATACCGGAGGACAGGCATCAAAATCAACACCTGCCGGAGCTGTGGCAAAATTTGCTGCATCAGGGAAAAAGATCCGTAAGAAAGACCTTGGCCAGATGGCAATGAGTTATGGTTATGTATATGTAGCACAAGTTGCAATGGGGGCAAATAATGCACAATACCTGAAAGCTATCAGAGAAGCTGAAGCGTTTCCGGGGCCATCACTTATTATTGCTTATTCTCCTTGTATCAATCATGGACTGAAGCACGGTATGGGAAATACACAGGCCGAAACGAAATCAGCTGTTGAAGCCGGCTACTGGCACAACTACAGATTCAATCCTTTGCTTGAAGCTGAAGGCAAAAACCCATTTATCCTCGACTCAAAAGAACCGGATTGGAGCAAATTCCAGGATTTCCTGAAGTCAGAAGTACGTTATACATCTCTTATGCAATCTTTCCCTGACGAAGCCGAAGTACTCTTTAAGGCTGCCGAAGAAAATGCAAAATGGAGATATAAAACTTATCAACGGCTTGCAGCTGCAATTTACGAACCAACTGTTTAACAGTGATCTATATAATAAAGAGCCATCCGCGCCACGGATGGCTCTTTATTTTGCTCAGGGCTAAGGGCAAGGAGCTCAGGTCACGAAGCGTATTCTAAATAATATTCGTACTTTTGCACCTTGTTAAAAACTATGGGCAGGATACTTTCAATTGATTATGGCACAAAAAGGATTGGGCTGGCAGTGACAGATCCGATGCAAATATTTGCTTCACCTTTGAATACTGTAAGTCCGAAAGAGTTTGACAGTTTTATCGAAAACTATCTTAAAACAGAAGAAGTCGATGCCTTTGTTATAGGATATCCTGTCCAAATGAACAACAAACCCAGTGAAGCTGTTATTTATATAAACCCATTTATTAAAAAACTAAAAAAAACATATCCCGAAATTCATATTCATCTTGTTGATGAACGGTTCACTTCACAAATGGCGATCAGGACAATGATAGACGGAGGAGTTAAAAAAAAAGACAGACAGGATAAATCAATGGTAGATAAGATAAGTGCCTCTATCATCCTTCAGTCTTTCCTTGATTACCAAGCAAATAAAAAAGAAAATATAAAACTGATATGACTTACCCCATTGTTATATACGGACATCAGATTTTACGAAAGGTTGCTGAGGAGATAGATAAAGACTATCCTAATCTGAACCAATTCATTGAAGATCTCTTTGAGACCATGTATCACTCTGAAGGACTTGGTTTGGCGGCACCTCAGGTAGGGAAGTCAATCAGGATTTTTGTGATAGATGGCAAACCCGTAGCCGAGGATGAGCCTTCACTTGCTGACTTTAAGAAAACATTCATCAATGCCCATATAACTGAAAAATGCGGCGATTTTCAACTTATGAATGAGGGATGCTTAAGCATACCCAATCTTCGGGAAGAGGTAAACCGTGAGTCACATATCCGTATCAAATATTATGATGAGAACTGGGAGTTCCATGACGAAGTGTACGATGGATATAAAGCAAGAATAATACAGCATGAGTACGACCATCTCGACGGTATACTCTTTGTAGATAAAGTAAGTCCACTCAGGAAAAGACTTCTTAAAAGCAAGCTTGCGGCTATCAGTAAAGGCAAATTCGATGCCGAATATAAAACTATTCTTCCTGGACAGAAGATAAAATAAATGTTGGGAATGGTATAAATTTAGGGAACGGTCGCGACCGTTCCCTAAATTTTTCAACTCGACCGTTCCTTATATTTTTCAATTGGCCCATCCTCAGGTTTTATCTCAAAATATTTTCTACCTTTATTGAGTCTCATTTGCTTTAGACTGTGCTACATAAGGAAATTCCATTTCTTCGTATCGGCCTGCCATTATTTTGCGGAATTATAACAGGCCTGTATTACAAACCGGATACTTCATTTCTGATAATGTCAGGTATTCTCATTTGTGTATTGTTTTCAGCAAGTCTTCTTTTCAATAAATACCAAAGGAACCTGATTTTTGGTTTTACTATGACTATATCACTTTTTATAAGTGGTCTTGTACTCTATACAAATGAGAAAAGCAGCCTGACAAAGCTTAAGCCAGAACCAAGCCTTTTTTCTTGCACGCTTACCGATTATCCTGCAGAGAAAGAGAATAGCTATTTGTTGACAGTTAAACTGAACAGGAAAATCTCGGATAATTACACTGAGCTTGTTAATGGATCCATGCTGCTATATAATAAAAAAGATTCTTCGGTTACTTCCATGTTGCCTGGTGACCTGCTTATTATTAAATGTACCCCTCTGGAAATTATTAATAGAGGAAATCCCTGTGAATTTGATTATAAGTTTTATATGGAAAATAATGGGATAAAGTATTATGCTTTTACTGGCAAACCAAATATAATAAAACATACCGTTCCGAATCATAGAAAGCTTACCTATAAAGCATTAATCCTGAGAGAGAAGATTATAAGTATTTACAAAGAGAATGGAATAACCGATGAAAAACTGGCATTAGTAGCTGCAATGACTCTTGGTCAGAGAAATATGCTCGATCCGGAGCAGAAACAGAATTTCATAAGAGCCGGAGTGATGCATATAATGGCCGTATCCGGGCTTCACTCAGTTATCCTGAGTATGTTTGTTTTCAGTCTTCTATTTTTTATGAAGCGTAGATTAAATGTCCTGAAAATAATAATTACTATTCTTATTCTCTGGGCGTTCGCATTTGTTACAGGTCTCACTCCTTCAGTACTCAGGGCTACCCTTATGTTCTCTTTTTTTCAGGTTGGGAGCATGATGAAAAGACAAGTTAACGGAGTAAACTCAGTGCTGGCATCAGCCTTTGTTCTTAGTCTGATAAGACCATCTGTTATTTTCGATGCAGGATTTCTTCTTTCATATTTAGCTGTGATTTATATTATCTGCTTCTACCAGGATTTCTACCTTAAGCTTCATTTTAAGAACTGGCTCTCCGATAAAATATGGCAATCGGCTGTTGTAACAATAATAGCCCAATTAGGCACACTTCCTCTTACAATAATGCTTTTTAACAGGTTCCCGACATATTTCATACTCACAAACATTATAATTGTCCCACTTTCTTCTTTGCTTATAATTGTTGGTTGCATTGTGCCATTACTATCTCCGATTCATTTTCTTTCTCACTTTTTTGCTCTGATACTGACTAATCTGACAGGACTCACTGAACAGCTTACTGCAAAAGCCTCTTCCCTCCCATTGTCTAATCTTGAGAATATTGGGATGACAACAGTTGAATGCCTGCTTTTAACTGGAACTATCTTTCTCTTCACACTTTTGGTACTGAAAAAAAAGACCTTTTCAATAATTTATCCTACAGTCATGCTGATGCTTTTCACAGCAGCATGTACTGTAAGTAATATTACTTCCAGAACAACGAATGAGATAATAGTCTATAATGGATATGGCTCATCCTCAACAGGAATAAAAACAGGTAAAATACTTAATCTTTATTCCGATACGATTGTACCTCCTGCTGAAGTACTAAGACACTGTGCAACATTGGGACTTAAGCTAAAAGTAAACATTCTGACAAAAAATATTAGCATTATAAGAGCCGGACATAAAACGATAATGCTATCTAATACATTATCTGATAAAACTTTAAATATATTCAATCCTGATATTGTTATTCTTACGGGGTCACATCCTGAAATTGGAACTAGTATAAGTCTGACACAATTTAAAAAACAGATGATTATTACTTCTAAAGCATCTTCCGGTTTTCATTTACCTCGACAGGAAGGTTTTTCATCATTAGATACTATCCATTTAGTAAGGAAGTCAGGAGCATTTATTGAACGATTTAAATGATTCAAAAATAAAAGTCAGAAAAAACTTGAGTATTAGCCTATTTATCTCTTATTTTGTCATGTTTTTTCAATAAAATTTTCAATGAGAATAATAATTGCAGGCGCAGGAGAAGTTGGTACGCATTTGGCGAAGATGTTATCGAATGAAAATCACGAAATTATTCTTATCGATCCCGAAGAGTCCAGGTTAAAGCCCATTGACAGCTCATTAGATGTTTTAACGCATGAGGGTTCTGCCACATCTGTTAAATTATTACAGGAGTCACTTCGTAAAAAGACAGATCTTTTTATTGCCGTAACACATTCAGAGGATACCAATATAACATCATCAATACTTGCAAAAAGGTTTGGAGCTCTTAAAACAATAGCCCGGATCGACAATATTGATTATCTTGAGACATCTACTCTTGAATTTTTCAAATCGATTGGTATTGATTCCCTTATCTATCCTGAATTAATTGCTGCACGGGAAGTACTGGGACTGCTTCATGAGACAGGGGCAAGTGATTTTATGGAGTTTTCAGGTGGGAAACTTGCGATGTATGTTCAAAAACTGGATGAGAAAGCGCCTATTATTAATAAGACTCTCCAGGAAATATCAGTAAGTCACAAAACTGATAAATATAGAGCTGTTGCAATAAAACGGGATGGCAGAACTATAATCCCCAGGGGAAACGAACAGTTTCAGCTTGGAGACCTTGTATATGTAATATCAACTCATGGTGGCATAGATGAGATGATGAAAACATCAGGAAAAGAAAATTTCCAGGCTAAGAGTATTATGGTTCTCGGAGGTAGCAGAATAGGCAAACATGTGGCATTATATCTGCAGAAAACTTGTGAGGTTAAATTAATAGATTCAGATATTAAGAAATGTGAGGATCTAGCTGAGATTCTCGATAACACCCTTATTATTAACGGAGATGGTCGCAATGTAGACCTTCTTGAACAAGAGGGGATAAAGAAGATTGATGCCTTCGTGGCTGTCACAGGAAATTCTGAAACAAATATTCTTTCGTGTCTTCTGGCGAAAAAAATGGGTGTTAAAAAGACAATCGCAGAAGTTGAGAACATGGAATACATCAATCTTGCTGAGAATACCGGAATCGACACGATTATAAATAAAAAGATCTCTGCTGCAAGCAGAATCTTCAGGCATACCTCAAACCCAAATGTTACACAGGTTAAATACATGACAGGTACTGATGCTGAGGTTCTTGAGTTTAATGTACCGGCAAATTCAAAGATTACAAAAGGTACTCTCAGGAGCATTGATTTCCCTCAGGATGCAATTGTAGGCGGTGGAACAAGAGATGGAGAACCATTTATTGCAACAGGCGATACAATTTTAAAAGCAAATGACAAAGTAGTTGTATTTACATTACCTGCAGCCTACGAGGAACTTTCGAAATACTTTATCTAACAGTTTATGATTAACTTCAGGATAATAGCCAGGGTATTCAGCCTGCTGCTCATTTTTGAAGGTATATTTATGCTCTTATCAGCAGGAGTATCCTATATTTACCATGAACAAGCCATGTCCTCATTTTTATATTCTGCTTTTATTACTGTGGTAACAGGCGTTATAGTGTTTACTCCTCTTAGAAATGAAGAAAAGATTTATGGAAACAGAGAGGGGTATATTATTGTTACAGGTATATGGCTTATCTTTAGTCTTTTTGCAACACTTCCATTTCTTTTAAGCGGCTCAATCAGCAGTTTCGGAGATGCATTTTTCGAATCAATGTCGGGGGTAACTACTACTGGGGCAACAATTCTTACCAATGTTGAATCGATGCAACATGGGATCCTATTCTGGAGAAGTATTACACAATGGCTGGGCGGAATAGGCATTATATTTATTTCGCTGTCAGTTTTACCGGTAGTCAAATCAATAAACATACAGCTTGCTGCTACAGAGTTTTCAGGCCAGGCTACTGACAAAATCCACCCCCGGATAAAAGATGCAGCCAAACGACTGATTACTATTTATTTTCTTATAACATTTGTAGAATTTATTTTACTTTCAATCGGAGGTATGACTGTTTTTGATGCAGTATGCCATTCATTTTCTACTCTTTCGACCGGAGGTTTCTCAACAAGAAATGAAGGTATTGCAGCCTTCGGCTCTCCTTTTATAAAAATTGTGATAACTGTTTTTATGTTCATTGCAGGAACTAATATGACGCTGATTTACTTCGGGTTAAAGGGTAATTTTAAAAAGATCTTTGGCAACAATGAATTTCTATTTTACTCATTTATTTGCCTTGCTTTTGTATTTCTCGGAGCAACCGTCCTTCATTACAAAGCAGGTATGTCTTACGGCAAAGCAATTATAGAAGGTGCTTTTAATATAATTTCAATAATTACGACCACGGGATTTTATACCCAGAATTATAATCTCTGGGGCAATATTATGATAATCATTGTTTTCATTCTAATGTTTACCGGAGGTATAACGGGATCGACAAGCGGCGGAATTAAGGCTATCAGGCTCCTTCTGATTACAAAGAACAGTCGTCAGGAATTAAAACGAATTATACACCCAAGTGCCTTTATACCTGTACGTTGCGACAAGCATATCGTTCCCCAAAACACAGTATATAACCTACTGGTCTTTATTACATTATATTTCATCTTTCTGTGTCTGGGAACATTTGTTATCTCCATTATGGGCTATGATATAACAACCTCATTCAGCACATCCGCTTCAATGCTTGGAAATATTGGTCCGGGAATCGGAACATTCGGTCCATTCACTAACTATTCTTCATTACCAATGGCGGGAAAATTGTTTCTGTCAGGATTAATGCTGTTAGGCCGGCTTGAAATACTTACAGTTATGATATTGTTTACAAGAAACTTTTACAGACGTTGAAATTCAAAATTCAAGAACACCTAATCCCTGGCGCACTATTTCTATTTCTTCTCCGGTACAATCGACAATCGTGGAAGCCTCATTATTTCCAAATCCGCCATCTATAACAGCATCTGCAAATTCATTGAATTTCTCATAAATAAGTTCAGGGTCGGTGGTGTATTCTATAACCTCGTCCTGGTCGTGTATTGATGCAGTTATAATCGGACGTCCTAGTTCCTTTACCAGTTCAAGAACAATGCTGTTATCAGGAATTCTTATTCCGACCGTCTTTTTCTTATTCTTAAACATTTTCGGTATCTGGTTATTTGCCTGGACTATGAAGGTAAACGGACCTGGAAGATTTCTTTTAAGAAGCTTAAAAAGGGTGTTGTCTCTGATAATGGTATATTCGGACAGCTGGCTCATATCATGAAAAATAAGAGACAACTCAGGGTTTTTGGGATTTAACCCTTTAAAACGGGCGATTTTTTCAATTGATTTTGTTGCAAGGATGTCGCAACCCATTGCATAGACTGTATCGGTCGGATAAATGATAATCGCCCCATCTTCAAGAAGATCGACAATCTGCCTGATGTGCTTAGGGTTAGGATTCTCTTTATATATTCGTATAAGCATGTGATATCAAAAAAAAAGGGTAAGCCCCTTATATCGCACCGCTACAACTACCTACCCTTGCTATCTTCC
>JANXXP010000144.1 GCA_025350595.1 Bacteroidota bacterium | reverse complement strand
CATAACCACAACTCAGGCATACTTGGAGGGATTTGATCTGGAGACAAGGCGAGAATTGAATGAAATATTAACAAAGGAATAACATGGGAAATACAATTTTGTTTGAAGATATGGAATATAGCGTAACGTCTGACCCAGACGGCTATAACCACTTTATTGATAATTTTAACAAACAATTTCATTGTAATATAGATCAACTAATCATTGATGGCAGAATTATAAAACTTAAAGAAAATCAGGGATGGCATTTTTTTGGAAAAAACAAGTTTGACACAATGAAAAACAATCTTGATGAATATTTGAAAATCATTGACTTCAGCAGATTAAAACTCAATCCTCACTTAAAAGGTGAAATAGCATTTAATTGTAATATGGAAAGTCAATATATTAAAGAAGTACTTGAATCATATTTTAATGAATTTCCTGATGATGTATTAACCTTTGTAATGCCATTTAATCTAATTTGCAGCACGATAATACAATTACCGGCAATAGTTTTGGAGGCGTTTGATAAATACCCGAATAGTGGAGAAAACGAACAACTTATTTATTGTCGTTACGATTTCATACATTCAAAAACACAACTTGCGTTTGATAAATTCAGGGAACGCAATATAGCACTTGAACAAGCGTTCAATTACTTTTTAGCAAAAGACAATAAACGACCACTTATCAGTCTTTTTATATTTACTGATACGTTTATAAATATTCTGAAATATTCTGATACTGGAACAAAGAATTTCGATACAAAGCTTTTCCGTGAATTTTTTTCATCAATAATGAATTACAAAGAACGCTTTATTTCAGTCTTTGAGGATTTTAAATATTCAAATATTATTGAAGTTGAAAGGTACTTTGAAAAGATTAGACCGGAAATTGATACTTTGGAAAAAGCTTGTGGCGGAAAGGATACAAAAAAATATTTGGACATTAAAGCATGGTTCATTCAGAATAATTTTTGTGATCCCGATACATTTATCTGGGATAAAAAGTTTACGCTGGCATGTTTAGCCGGTTATCTTAAAGACTTGAATAAAAAAAGATATATTTTTAAGTTGACAAATACAGAAATGTTGGCTATTGCAAAGAATAGTTTTCATGCTGAAATGTCAATTGACACAATGAAAAGGGCGAAACGCTACCCTCCTGAGATACCTCCCTTCAAAGATTAAGACGATACACTTTTTACACTTGTGTATTTTGTGTATATAATATTTTGATATTCAATTAATTAATGTTATATTTTTGTATCTGATTAATACATCAGATATGGAAATACTAACATCATTTTCGAAAACAGAACTGGAACAGTTAATCGCTGACTCCTTACAAAAGTGTCTTACCAGCACCTTACATCCCGCAACGCCCGCCCAAAGCGACCTGCTCGGAATTGAAGAGGCTTGTCAAATTACTGGCTGGCGAAAACCTACCATTTACAAAAAATCATTTTTAGGCGAAATTCCATGTTCCCGCATGGGTAAAAGACTGGTATTTTCCCGAAAGGAGTTAACCGTTTGGTTGCAATCAAAAACTATCCGCAAACAGTCTCCGGACGAGACAGCAGCTAAGCATTTACAGAAGGACGCTAATAAAAGGCTGAAGTAATGCCTGAGCTTATTATCAAATCTAAAGGCAAAAATTATTGTTGCTTATATGATATGAGCGACCGTCAATTAATTAGCCAATTTAAATGGTCTATTAATTCAGGCGGATATGCATTCACAATCATTAATGGCGAAATAATTATGATGCACAGGCTTATAATGAATGTGCTTGACAATCACAATGTCGAGGTAGATCATCGCTTTCATAATAGGCTTGATAATCGAAAATCTCAACTTCGGATTTGCACCCATTCCGAAAACCGGCGAAATTCCCGAAAGTTAAAACCCGGGGCCTCCAGTAAATTTAAAGGCCTTTATAATGATTTAGGTCGTTGGCATGTTCAGATAGTGCAGAATGCGAAAGTAAAGAACTTGGGCCGCTATTTCGATGAAATTACAGCCGCTAAAAAATATGATCAGAAAGCGATTGAAATTTTCAAAGATTTTGCCTTTATAAACTTTCAGAGTTCAAAGGGAGCCAGACAGTTAACATTCCCCGGCTATGAATAAGAGGGAGCCATACTACCAGTTAATTCCGGCGAAAATCTATGACAATTTCGAGATAATTTGTTCTCTAATTGAACCGGAAATAAAAGGGTTCAAAAGGGATAGTTTACTACTCCTATTATCAACCATTGCCACGCATATACACAAAGATGATAAGGGCGTTTTTTATGCTCGTCTGAAAATGCAGTACTTAAGAAATCGGGTCTGGAATGCCGGAAAATATATTCAGCAATTAAAGGTTCTCGGGATTATTCAAACTTATGGCGGATTTGTTAGAAATGAGCATTCATACAGATACCAGTTTTCACCCCAGTACCAGAGCCCTTATCAGAAAATTGAGCTTACAAATAAAAAGCTAACAATGGTTTTAAAAAAAGTGAAAGCGGATGAAGGAAGAAAAGCCTGTAGGCTATATCCTTTACAGAAAGAAATATTAAACAGCCTGACTATAGATGCTGAACAGGCTGAAAAAATTGTAAGGATGACATATCCCGGATCAGACCAGACCGATGAATTAAATAACGCCCTGGGAGTTATTAACCGGATCGAGCAAAAAGATTGGATTTATAAAGTTGATGAAAAGATTCACCGGCTGCATACGACCATTACCAGTTTGCCCAGGATAATACGAGGCGAAATAAAGCTTCAAGGCAAAAAGATGCTTGGTGCTGATATCGGGAACAGTGTCCCACTCATGGCAAATAAAATTCTTTCAGATCCCGAAAGTTGCAAAAGATTCTACCCTGAACCAGACAAATATCCTATTATAATGTTGAAATGTCTTCGATTGTCTGAGCAGCAGGACGTTAGACAATATGCACTTATCACCTCGTCTGCTCAATTTTATAAATGCCTGGAAACAGAATTTAATAAAAGGGGCTGTAATTATGAGGTCGTTTCTGATAGCAAAGTTAGTAAGGAATTAAAGGCCAAAGTTTTTCAAATTCTATTCAGTGATAATAAATTTAATTGCCTTGAAAAAAGAGTATTTCACCAGTTGTTTCCGAACGTTAACAAAGCTTTTTCAGTCCTGAGAATGTATAAGAGAGATTATCTTAATTACATCCTAGGGAGAATAGAATCCCATGTAATTCTCGATATTATTTTAGATTACCTGAATAACAATTTTCCTGAGATTTTGGCAACACAAATTTATGACAACATTATCGCCACTGATGATATCAAAAAAGTAACCATGATTATGACTGAAAAAATAAAAGAATTTATAGGGGTGATACCTACTTTGAAAACAGAAATTTTTTGACATTTCCACTTTTTGACTAAATACTTCATTAAAACATGGAATACATTAAGAATAAAAGAGGGGGGGAGGGGCCGGGTATCCCCATATGATGTTGAAAGTTCTGTAAGTTATAATTAATCAGTTAATTACAAAGATTGTGAAAAAATCAAAAAAAGTCAAAAATTCAAATTTTAAAACACATTAAAATGGCAAAGATTATTCAGCAGGAACTGGCAGCAATCAATATGCAGGTGTACCCAAAATGAACACTTGCAAAACACTTTCCGACATAGGCATTACTGGCAAAGAATCAGCCAATTTCAAAGCAAGGCAGGAAACAGGAAGACCTGTAAGTGTGTCGGTCGGGAACACTTACAACACACTCGATGAAATAGCGATTGTAAGTTACCAAAAGCGAACCTTCGAAATTTGCCATACATCAAGGCGTCAGCACGGCTTTATCGAAGTTGAATTTTATCCGGTCAATCTAGGTAGAATGGGTACCAAAAGGGAACCCAATAATTTGCCCGCCACGTTTAAAGATTCATCAGTTACCCAAATGGAAACTCATAAGGT
>JANXXP010000127.1 GCA_025350595.1 Bacteroidota bacterium | reverse complement strand
GCTAAATCAAAAGCATTCCCGGCGTTCTCAAGGGAAAATGTATTTTCAATGAATGGTTTTAGTTTCTTTGAAGTAAACAGGCTCTCTATTTCAGCATAGTCTTCAGGAAGCGCTCTCATATTTGAAGATGTAAGTTTTATCCCGTAAATAATCCTTTTCCAAATAGCTGAAAAAAAAGAGTTTGGAAAAAACAAAGGAGAAGCATAGGTTCCCCCTCTATTCAGAAGTCTGCTTACATCTGAATAATTCATTTTACCAAAGGCATCAAGTATGGCATCAAACTTATCGGATATCATCGCAAGATCTTCATTCTTATACCCTGAAATTTTATCAGCCCCAAGCTTCATTGCAAGTTCGCTGTTTGTATCGCTGCATGTTGCTGTTACAGTTGCTCCTTTAGCTTTTGCAATCTGTACTGCAAAGTGTCCAACCCCGCCTGTAGCTCCGTTTATAAGAACTTTACTTCCATGTTTTACTCCACACCTCCTTAATCCGTTAAGGGCAGTCAGTCCAGCAACCGGAAGTGATGCTGCTTCCTCGAATGACATCCCCTCAGGAATATGTCTTACTTTTTCGGAGTCAATACTCACCAGCTCAGCTAACGATCCTGGTTTCCCTGAAAAGGCAGGTATCGCACCATAAACCCTGTCTCCTGCTTTAAAACCTGTAACAGATGCACCAACCTCCTTTATTATCCCGGAAAAGTCGGAACCCACTATCTTTGGAAATTTTGAACCCACCAATAGTTTCAAATCACCATTTCTGATTTTGAAGTCAACAGGATTGATGGAAACAGCTCTTACAGTAACCAATAATTGGTTTTCAGCTATAATCGGATCAGGCAATTCGCCATAATTTACATTGTCTGATTTTTTGTAGGATGTCTGATAGAATGCTTTCATAATAATTATTGTTTATAAAATTAAATCGTTTAAAAAAGTATTAACAAAGATTAAGAGGAAATTGTTTCAAAATTAGTAAATTCGTGTGAGATGAATAAACTTTTCCGAATCTTAGAAATCACTCCGGAATTGGCTGAGGAGCTTGCTTCAGGACCAAAAGAAGATCACTTTCATGATTTTGAAGAGCTTATTATTGTGAGCGAAGGGAGTCTGACACATTATATTGATTTCAAAGTTGAAGTTGTCACCGGACCATTCGCCTGCTATATCTCGATGGGAAAAATGCACCGTCTGGAGCCACACAAAGATCTGAGGGGCTGGGTTATTAATTATAAAACCGAATTTATTCCGGATTCGAAACTTAGTTTTTATTCAAATTTTTTCACCTTTACCAATATCCCCCTTGATTCAGGCCCCTGTCTCAACAGGTTTACAGACCTCTGCCGGATAATAAACAGCGAATATCAACTTGTTCCTGTCGACTATCCTACATTGAGGCACCTGGTTAATGGACTGATCTCAATGTTCGATGCCCAGAGAAACCGTAATATTCCACTTGAAAATGAACTTAAACTTTCACAGGTTTCATCGTTCAATAACTTCCTCGTAATACTTGAGGAAAATTTTCGTAACGATGCCGGAGTAACATTCTATGCAGGCAAAATGAATATGTCGGAACGTAACCTGAACCTTATCTGCAGAAATAATTTCAGGATGAGCGTCTCGGAAATTATTGAGACCCGAAAACTGATTGAGGCAAAGCGTATGCTGATGTATTCTGATAAAACCGTTTCCGAGATCGGATATGCACTCGGATATAATGAAAAATCATACTTTACACGTGTTTTTCATGCAAGGATGGAAATAACTCCTTCCCGGTACCGCGAGATGACCCGACAGATCATTTCCTGAAAGTACCACCTATTTTCCTAAAACTGTTACCTCTGATCTCTGAAGTTGGTGCAACTTTGTATCGTTATATTTATTAGTAATTAAAACCAGATAAAATGAAAACAGAAGAAGTAACAAAATGGGCAATAGATCCAACACACAGCAAAGTAGGATTTAAAGTAAAACACCTTATGATATCTAATGTACTTGGTAGTTTCAGGGATTTCAGCGGAGAGGTAAAAACTGCAGGAAATGATTTTTCGACAGCAGCAATTTCTTTCTCACTTAAAACGGCTTCAGTAGATACAGAAATGCCCGACAGGGATGGTCACCTGAAGAGCCCCGATTTCTTTGATACAGAAAAATATCCGGTAATAACCTTTGATGCAAAGGGGTTAAAAGATCTTGGCGACGACTTGTATGAACTGAAAGGTTCACTTAAAATTAAGGATGTATCAAAACCTGTTACACTGGCAGTTGAATTTGGTGGTGTTATGTCTGATCCATGGGGAAATATAAAAGCCGGATTTTCTCTTTCAGGAAAAATAAACAGGAAAGACTGGGGTCTGAACTGGAATGCAGCTCTTGAAGCAGGCGGAGTGCTTGTTGGTGAAGAAGTGAAGATTAATTGTGACATAGAGCTTATTAAAGCAAAATAAGTTAACCACAAAGTACTCAAAGGTCTAGCCAAAGGTTCACAAAGGATATTTAAACTAATGGAAAACAAAGAACTCAGAAACATCATTTCATCCGGTGAGAGTACAGACATAATGCCTGTACTCTTTATCGGTCATGGAAGCCCAATGAATGCTATAGAAGATAATGAATTTTCGCGCAGCTGGCACGATCTGGGCAAAGTTCTGCCGGTTCCGAGAGCAATTTTATGTATATCAGCTCACTGGGAAACACCAGGCACCTTTGTTACCTCAATGCCGAGACCTGCAACAATACACGATTTTGGAGGATTTCCAAAGCAACTTTACGAGGTTCAGTATCCGGCTCCCGGAAGTCCTGAACTCGCTCATTCCGTTAAACAAACTGTTTCTAAAACAGAAGTCGGGCTCGATGAGAAATGGGGCCTTGATCATGGCGCCTGGAGTGTTATCAGAAAAATTTATCCCAAAGCAGATGTGCCGGTTATCCAGATGAGCCTTGACTATCATAAAAATGCACAATCACATTACGATCTTGCAAAGGAAATATCTTCATTCAGGAGAAAAGGTGTTCTTATAATAGGAAGCGGTAACATGGTTCACAATCTGGGCAGAATTGCCTGGGACCATGCGAACGATCCGGAGTTTGGTTTTGACTGGGCGTTGAAGGCAAACGAAGTTTTTAAGAAACTAATCCTTTCAAATAATTCTAAAGAACTTATCAGCTATCAAATGCTTGGAAGAGAAGCTCAGATGGCAATCCCAACGCCCGATCATTACCTTCCTATGCTCTACTCCCTTGCACTAAGGGATGAAAACGAACCATTAAATTTTTTCAATGATAAAGCTGTAATGGGGTCTTTGACGATGACATCATTTAAAATCGGATAAAATAAAGTGCTTGGAGCAACCAGCAACATGCAACTAGCAACAGAAAAGAAGAAACAAAAACATTTAATCAGTCAATCTGTTTTTCCAGTATTTCTCTATGTTCATTATGCACCTTAATAATAAGTTCCCCGAACAGTGTATTAGCCCAGGCAAACCACTTTCTGCTGAAATCTGCCGGGTTATCTTTATTAAAAGCTTCATGCATAAAACCAGAACCGTTATGAGTATTCTTCAGCATCCTGAGGCAATGAGTAATCTCTTCAGTTGACTCGCTTGTCATTGCCCGAAGGATGATCCCCATAGGCCATATACGTTCCTTACCGGTATGCGGACTTGCCTGCCCTTCAGCTGCCTGGCCTTTCAGATAGTAAGGATTTGATTCGCTTAAAACAAACCTCCTGGTATTAATGTAGATCATATCGCTGATTCGATGAGCACCAAGATATGCAAGTGACATAAGTGATGGAACATTGGCATCGTCCATAAAGACCTGGTTGCCGAAACCATCAGCTTCATAAGCATAAATCTCGCCAAACCCGGCATGGCTTGAAACACCAAATTTCTTAATTGCTCCTTCCACCTCATCGGCAAAAGATGCACACTCAGCGGCAAACTTCGAATCTTTTAGCACTCCGGAATAGATTTCTGAGAGCTGGCGGAGTGAAATAAGTGCAAAAATGTTTGAAGGAATAAGATAAGGAAACAATGTAGCATCATCAGAGGGCCGGAACATTGAACAAATCAATCCTGTTGGTTTCACTGGTCTGCCGTTGCCAAATAGCGGTGCATCGATCATAGCGTTGGTTTTCCTTATGAAATAATAAGGTGATTTCCCATCCTTACGCTGTTCTGTTCTCAGAGTCTTTACAATAAGCCTCATGGCTCTATCCCAGTCATTGTCGAATACACTTTTATCACTGGTAAGTTTGTAATATCTGTCCGATAGTCTCACCACATAGCATAATGAATCTACCTCAAATTTTCTTTCATGAACTCCTGGTCCTGGTGAAGGCCGGTCGCTTTTCCATTCCGATTCCTTAGTGAGATCTTTATAAAATGCATTTGCGTACGGATCAGTAAGTACACACTTTACCTGCCTGTTAACTAGCCCAAGAACAAGATTTTTTATTTTCTCATCCTTCACAATCAGCGGAGTGTAAGGCCAGACCTGGGCTGTTGAATCCCTTAACCACATTGCATTAATATCGCCTGTAATAATAAAAGTATCGGGTCTTCCATTAATGAGCTCATAATCGACAGTGGTATCAAGTGTATTCGGATAGCAGTTCTCAAACATCCACGCAATCTCTTTGTCGGCAATAGCGGATTTCACATCGAGAAGGTTTTTTTCAACAGCTTCACAGACAAAAGTCCTTTTCTCCAGAGGAGGGCGGTTGGAAATAAAATTCTTTTCCCGGAAAAGGTACTTTGAGGCTGATCCGGCAGGTATCATTGTTAATCCTCCAAGTGCCAGGCTGCTGTTTAAAACAAAATTTCTTCTCTTCATGTTATCTCAAAAATTGAATGAACTAATAAATATGTGCATAATGGAACATCGGTGTAAAACAAAATTTAATCATGACTGAGCATCTCGATGGAGATAACCCATTTTTCGCCCGTCTGCTTTTTCCAGATCCTGACGTAATGCCCTGAAGGTTTATCCTGGACTCCCTTTGTAAATAAATATCCATATGTAAATCCCAGATCATGCGATCCTGCAATACCACTGCCTGAGGTTTTCCACGAAAGTGTTTTGTCAAAACCAGAAACGAATTTATTAATGGAATCCCTGTTGATAGCAGGAAGATGTCCTACATTCTGAATCCTCGCATCTTGTGCAAGAAAGGAAGTGTAAGTAGACAAAACAGGATTATTTTTCCACGCATTCAGCATCCGATTTTCAATATCAGGTAATTCATTTTTTTCTGAAACTGTAATTTTATTACCATGAACTGGTCTATCGGCACCTTTAGGGAACGAGAAAGAGTGAATAGCCCCGGCAGGAGGAGGTGTGCCCGAGCCCGCATCAAGTATTACCTGCCAGG
>JANXXP010000123.1 GCA_025350595.1 Bacteroidota bacterium | reverse complement strand
AATATAATGATAATGACATCACGATTGAAGAAATAAAATTAATGAGATCTCTTTTGTCTGATTGGGCTAAGATAGAGATTGAAATGGAAGATGATAATTAATGATTATGTCAAACAAAAAAGTAGTATTATACACAAGAGTAAGCACAGAAGAGCAAACGAAAGGTAATAGTCTTCAATATCAACTGAGCTACTTAGAAGATTATTGTAAAAGGAATGATTATGAAGTTGTTGAAACCTTCAAAGAGGATTATTCTGCAAAGACATTTAAGAGACCTAAATGGTCTCTATTGACAGAATTTTGTAAGAATAATAAAAAGGGTGTCGATTTAATCCTCTTTACAAGATGGGACAGGTTTTCAAGAAATATTAAAGAGGCTTGGCACCAAATAGATTATTTCAGGAACATAGGGATTGAAATCAACTCCGCAGAAAACCCTCTTGATCTTACAAATCCCGATAATAAATTTATGATGGTTTTCTATCTTGTTGCACCTGAAGTAGAGAACGATAAAATTGCTAAAAGAACCAAAGAAGGAACTCATGCTGCACAGGTTATTGGAAAATTTACAAATAAAGCCCCAAAGGGATATAAAAATGTTCAATACTCGGATAAAGATAGGAGGATAATTCCATGTGAAACTGAAGTCCCAATAATCAGATATGCTTTTGAGGAGCTTTCAAAAGGAGTGAAGAGTATTGAATATGTCAGACATGAGGTCAACAGGAAAGGATTGAGTATCGGTAAATCGGCATTTCCTGAACTCTTGAAGAATCAAGTTTACATTGGGAATGTACGGGTTAAAGAATGGGCTGATACGCCTGGCTATTGGACAAAGGGTCTTCATGAGGCAATCGTTGAAGATGATATTTATCGGAAGGTACAGGAAAATCACTTCGGGAAGAGAAAGAGTTCAAAGATATGCAGGGCTGCTGATCCTGATTTTTATCTCAGGAAGTTTTTAGTGTGTCCAAAATGTGGTGGTGTTTTAACAGCTTGTTATTCTAAGGGTAATGGTGGATATTATGGGTATTATAAATGCCCTCATTGTAATCGGTTCAATTCAAGTGCAATTAAAGCTAATAGGAAATTTGTTGAGTATGTAAGACAACTTAAACCAAAAGAATCAGCATTAGCTTTATATGAGGAGATTCTTGAGGATTCGAGAAAGGAGAGGACAGCAGAAATAGATAAAGATATAGAGAAGCTGCAAAGTGAACTTTTGGTAGAGGAAGGTAGGCTGGATTCTATTGACACTAAGTTGATGGATGGAGATATAAATCCGATAGATCACCAAAGGATGAAAAATAGTATCGAGGTCAGAAGAGAAAATATCAATTTGAAACTCTCTTCATTCAACCCCCAAAATAAAGATATTGAAAGAAAACTTGGCCATGCTATTAATATAATCAGGAACATGGACGAAATATTGTCTTCAGCAAGTGTAAACCACAAAATTCTTTTGATTGGTTCGATGTTCCCTGAAAAAATACTTTTTGACGGTGAAAAATATCGAACCAATTCTTATAACAAAGTTCTTGATTGGATATTTCAGAATATTAATGAGTTACAAAAGAAAAAAACGGAAGGATCAGATAAAAAATCTGTTTCTTCCGTTTCTGTACCCGGAGCCGGGATCGAACCGGCACAGCATTGCTACCACTGGTGTTTGAGACCAGCGCGTCTACCAATTCCGCCATCCGGGCTTGAATCGTCTTTTGGTCTTATTGTCTTGCAGTCTTGCAAGTCGTGCAGTTAAAGAACGGGACTGCGAAAATAGGAATTATTTTAAACTTTTAAACTTTATCATTTACTTTCTTTGTCCACCGAAGCTTTAGCGTAGGTGGATGTCTTTTATCTTTATTCTATTTTTTTACCAGAATCTCTCTTATAGCTATTTCAATCCCCTCAGCATCAAATCCGCATTCTCTCTGCAACTCCTCCTGAGTGCCCTGTTCAACAAAATAATCGGGGATCCCTAATCGTCTTACTTCTGAGTTATATCCGTTATCGGACATGAATTCAACTACTGCACTTCCGAAGCCTCCTTTTAACACTCCGTCTTCAACAGTGATTATATGAGCAAATTTTTTGAAAACAGTATTCAGAATTTCTTTGTCCACCGGAGCAACAAATCTCATGTCGTAATGGGCAACAGATATGTTTTCTTTAGCCAGTTTTTTTACCACAGCTGTTACAAAATTCCCGGGATGACCTATACTTAAAATAGCAAGATCTTTTCCCTCACTTATCTGTCGTCCTTTTCCGATTTCTATCTCATTAAATGGTTTTTTCCATTCCGGAAACATACCTCTTCCGCGGGGATACCTGATAGAAAAGGGCGATTTGTTCTTCTCAAGCTGGGCACTATACATCATGTTCCTAAGTTCAAGCTCATCCATCGGAGCACTTACTATCATGTTAGGGATAGCCCGCATAAATGCCATATCAAAAAATCCATGATGTGTTGCCCCGTCAGCTCCGACAAGACCTCCCCGGTCCAAACAGAATACCACATGCAGATTCTGTAATGCAACATCGTGTATTATCTGATCGTAAGCGCGCTGGATAAATGATGAATAGATATTGCAAAAAGGGATCATCCCCTGAGCCGCAAGCCCTGCTGAAAAGGTCACAGCATGCTGTTCAGCTATTCCTACATCGAAAGTTCTTTCCGGCATCGCCTTCATCATAATATTCAATGAGCTCCCGGAAGGCATCGCCGGAGTTATTCCAATTATTTTATCGTTTTTTTCTGCCAGTTCAAGAATTGTGTTTCCGAAAACTTCCTGATATGTAAGTGGCATTCCGGAATCGGAAGTTATTATTATCTCTCCGGTTTCTTTGTCGAATTTCCCAGGTGCGTGGAATGTGGTCTGGTTTTCTTCAGCCTGCTTGAACCCCTTCCCTTTTATTGTTATACAGTGAAGTAGTTTTGGACCGGGGATTCCTTTCAGGTCTTCAAGTACTTTGGTCAAGTGAAGAACATCATGACCATCAATTGGTCCGAAATATCTGAAATTCAACCCCTCAAAAAGATTACTTCTGTCGAGGAAAGTGCTTTTTGCTCCGGCTTCTAATTGTGCTGCCAGAGATCTGGCATTTGGACCAAGTTTACCTAAAACTCCCAGTCCTCTCCAAACCTTGTCTTTGAATTTATTATATGTTTTACTTGTAGTAATATCAAGCAGATATTCCTTAAGTGCTCCAACGTTGGCATCGATTGCCATATTATTATCGTTGAGGATCACAAGAATATCGGATTTGCCAATACCCGCATTATTGAGTCCTTCGAAAGCTTCTCCGGCTGTCATCGCACCATCTCCGATAATAGCAACAACATGTCTGGTTTCTCCCTTGGCTCTTGCCGCATGAGCCATCCCCAGTGCCGCAGATATTGACGTGGAGGAATGGCCTGTCCCAAATGAATCATACTCGCTTTCAGCCATTTTAGGAAACCCGCTTATTCCTTTATATTTTCTGTTAGTTGAGAATGCTTCTCTTCTTCCCGTGAGTATTTTATGTCCATAAGCCTGATGACCAACATCCCAGATTATTTTATCGTAAGGGGTATTGAAAACATAATGAAGCGCAACAGTGAGTTCAACTACACCCAGACTTGCTCCAAAGTGGCCGGGATTATTACAAACAACATCAATGATGAATTGACGAAGCTCCGTACTTACCTGTACAAGGTCAGCCGGATTGAGTTTCCTGAGATCTTCAGGGATTGTTATTTTAGAGAGCAAATTCTCTACCTTCTCCATTATCGAATGATTGAAACAAATAACCGGCAAATATAACAATTATTATTCCCGTGCGTTTGCTGAAGCATAGCAGGGATTTCTTATTTTTGCTCCGATATTCACAGTTCAGCAACAATTTTTCATCCGGGTTAGTGTTATATTATAAATCAATTTGCCATTATGAATAAAATAGCAGTAAATATATTTGGACTTGCCTTCATTGTAATATTTTCAATGTCATGCGTTTCGGGCAAAAAGTACAGCAGCCTTCAGGATACCAGCAAGCAATTCATGAATGAGAGAGATGCTTTTAAGACCGGCAACATCGGGCTTGAAATGCAAAACAAAGAATACGCAGAAAAGTTGGCGACAATGGAAAAGGAAATGGCTTCAGTCAAAAAGGATATATCTGCTGCTCAGTCCTCTCGCGATAAAGCTGTTGATAATTTCAATAAAATTTCAGGTAAGTACAATGAACTTCAGAATGCACAGGAAGATCTTGTTAAAGGAAATGTAAAAGAGACTCAAAAACTACTTACAGAGCTTCAGGCTGCACAGGAAAACCTTCAGAAGAAGGAAGATCTTCTGCATCAGCTCGAACAAACACTCGACACAAAAAAGGCTTCCCTTGATGAGCTTACATTTGAACTGGAAAAAAGAAATGCCAGGCTGGCGGAGCTTGAAAAAATTCTTGACGCACAGAAAAAGATGGTTCAGGAGTTGAAAAATAAGGTATCAGAAGCTCTTCTTGGATTTGAGAACAATGGATTGACTGTGACCAATAAGAATGGCAAAGTGTATGTATCCCTCGATGAGAAACTGTTATTCAAATCGGCCAGTTATGATATTGATGTCAATGGGAGAAATGCTCTGAAAAAACTTGCCGGCGTACTTGAAAAAAATTCTGATATCCAGGTCATGATTGAGGGGTATACGGATAATGTTCCTTATAATCCGGGAGCTGGTCAGCTTAAGGACAACTGGGATCTGAGTGTTAAAAGAGCAACTACAGTTGTACGTGTGCTTCTGGAAGGTTCAAAGATAGATCCGAAGAGGCTTACTGCCTCAGGAAGAAGTCAGTATTTACCTGTTGACGATAGTAATTCAGCTGAAGCACGTCAGAAGAACAGAAGAACGGAGATTATTCTTACTCCTGACCTTACAGAACTATATCAGCTGATAAATAAATATTAGGAAATTGCGGATTTGGCTTCGCCGGGCTCGCCTTCGACTTGACGTAATCAATCCGCAATCATTTGGAGAATTCCTGCAACTTAACATTCATATTCTTAAGTGCCTGTAGCAGATTATCCTCTGGCCTGAGGAAGTCCTGATTTCCCCAGAACAGAGGATCATAATTGGTAATTGTCTTTGAGAAGATTGAATGAATTGGAGCCAGTTCTTCCCTGTCAAAACGGGTGACATTTTTAAGATCTATTTCGGTAATTGCCAGTTCAAAGAATACATTGAACTGTGTATTGAAAAGCTTTTTCTTCTGACTTGAATTGAATACCAGATCGCCTCGCACATGGCTAAGGAAATACCTGTTATTCATCTTCCTGTAACTGACAGTGTACTTTACTGATACAGGCCAGGTATTGAATCCACGGGTATTATTTGAAACAAACGAATTTTTCATCTTGTGGATCAAAGACTTATTCAGTTCAAATTCAGCATTGAGGATTCCATAGTCAGTGGTATTTATATATACTGCTCCTTTAAATAACGGCATATCAACATAATCGCGCTGCTCAAAATCAATTACATAGGCAGTCTCATCATCATAAGTCACAATATCGGTCATCCTGTAAGTATAGTCCGGCATTGTTTCCTTTGTGAGAAAATCAAAAACATTCCTTGCGCCATCGAGTTCAAGACATGTGCTTAATCCGGCTTTTAGTCTTACGGCCAGGGTATCCTGGCGGTCGGTGTTCTCAATTTTTCTGCTTTTATAGACTTTAATCTGATCATTGAAAAGTGTTCCTGAATATGCGCTTTTGTAAATATTCAGGATCGCCTCAGAGTATGTCTGAAGTTCGTTTTTTTTCATCACCCCTTCCCTGTAGAAACCCGTCATTCTGACTGGTGTGTTTCCAAAATTATCGGGTATAGCCTGCCGGGCCTTTGAAATAATTTCCTGGGGTATCTGATTTCTGATTATGATTTCTGGGATAGAAATGAATTCCCGTCTCATGTAAATTGTGAAGTTATTACCGAGAGCCTTACCAACAGGTATTTCTCTCCGGATATATCCAAGATATGAAATTGACAGAGTGTCATTTACATTCTCCGGATTTATTCTTATTCCGAATTCACCGTTATTATTTGTTACTGTTCCTTTTCCGCAATTTTTGAGAGCTAGTGTTGCAAAAGGCAGCGGATCTTTAGTTTCATCATCTAATATATTTCCGGTAATATATTTAACTATCCCTGCTAATGTTGAATCAGGATGTTGAGCAGAGGTTTTCTCAGTACGTGAGATGATGATATATTTGCCTATTAAAGAGAATGCAAGAGAGTCATTACGAAGAACCTTTTCCAGAACTACAATAAGTTTTGTATTTGTGAAATTTAGTTCTGTTTTTCTGTCAGCATCGATAAGGCGGCTGTCATAAGTAAAATTGTATCCGGTTTTTTTACTGATGATCTCCAGAGCATTTCCTGTTCTGACATTCCCGGCTTTAAAGGTATAAAGAGAGTCAATGATTCCCTGCTGACATTCAGCTGTATATGGCTGTAGCAGTAAAATGAATAATACAATGGCAAACAGATTCTTTAATATAAAGCCATTGATTGCCGACATTTTTTTAAGATGAATTTATTTTTTTGAAAGATGGTATTCACTTCCGTCTTTTGTAAAACTCAGGTTAAAGCTAAGACAAATCATCCGGATTATATCTTCCTGTTTAAGATTATCATCAATTGGGGAGTGCCATGGGTTTTCAAGAATGGCAGGATCGTCAGCAATAATTTCCATATTGAATACTCTCTTAAGGTCTTTGAAAACGACTGCAAGTTTCTGATTCGTATACACAAGATGGCCTGTATTCCACGATAGATAGTTCGGATTATTATTAACCGATTTTTCTGATTTTTCCGAATCCATTTTACCAATAAACCCGGGGTCAAGAATAAGTGACTTTGAACCAGAGTTATCAGAAAGCATCACTTTCCCGGTTTTTACAAAAACTTCCACAGCAGATTCTTCATTAGTTGTAATCACATTGAATGATGTTCCCACATCTTTTACTCTGGCCTTACCTGCATCTATAATAAAGGGTTTTGAGTCATCATGCTTTATATCGAAAAAAGCTTCTCCGGTAAGTTGTACATTTCTGTTATTTTTTCCGAAATTTTCCCGATAGCTGAATTCGGAATTACGGTTCAGAATTACTTTACTTCCATCGGGAAGAGAAACTTCAAGATTTTTTTGATCAGATCCGGTGACCACACTGATTTTTTTATTGAAAGCATCGCTGTTATTCAGGTACACAGCTGTGAATCCCAGGCCTAATATTAAAAGTCCTATAGCGGCGATTCTTAATAAATTTCTTCTGTAAAAACTGATTCTGACAGGTTCTTTTGCTGTTTCCAATCCGTTCTCCTTTAGTCTTGCATGAACATTATTCCATGCTTTGTCGACATTAATCTTCTTCTCACTACTCATATTGCTTAACTCTTTCCATTGATTTCCGGCGTTCTGGTTATCTTCAGCCATAAACCGGTTTAGGAGATCTTTTGGTTCCCCTTTTTCTTCTGAGAGGAGAGAAGCGAGTTCTTCCCATTCCTTATCAGTAAATCTCTCTATGTTATTTGTCTCTTTCATTGTTCTGCCAATTCTTTTCTGAATTCTTTTAGAGCCCTGCCCATGTTCGCTTCAACTGTTTTCACCGAGACAGAAAGTTTTTCAGCTATCTCGTTGTATTTGAGCCCTTCAAACCTGCTCATGCAAAAAATTTGTCCGCATCTTTCAGGAAGTTTTTCAATTATTCCTGCAATTTTGGCCTGGAGCTCCTTATATTGTAGAATATCCGAAGGATTTTCCGGACTATCTGACTGCCGCAGGGACATCTCTGCTGCATGACGATCTACAACTCTGGCATGTTCAATGTGATGCAGGCATCTGTTGTGGACTGATCTGAAGAGGTAACCATTTAAAGAACTTTCAATTTTTATTTTTTCTCTGTCCTGCCAGAGTCTGAAAAACAGATCCTGTACTATCTCTTCTGCGGTATCATGATCCTTAATCAGAGTCTTCGCGTATCGTACCAGGGAAACATAGGAGGATCTGAAAAGTGACTCAAACTGTCCAATATCACCTTGTCTGATCCTCCCTATTATCTCAGTGTCCCTGATCATTATTAATTTGCTTATTGATTCTCTTTCTCTCTTTCGCTGAACTTCAGTTTTCTTGCAAGTCTGCGAATCGCTGATTCAATTGTCTGGTCGGGTTCAATCACGTTATAGTCGCCCCAGTATTTTGCATCGGTAAATGAGCTTACTTTTTCAGAAAATACATCATTGTACTTAATCTTATCTTTATTTGCAAATTTAATAACTTCCTGGTCAGTACGATCAGTTACTGCTATTTCTGACATGGTTGTATAGTAAGTGTTGAAAAGTTTCCTATTCCAGTCTACTTTAAATTTAACTTCTGCTCTTGAGTAAGAGAAGTACCATTTACCATTCTGTTCGCGGTATTTGGTTCTGTATGTTGCAATTTCAGGAGTTATTTTCATTCCAAGCGGTTTTTTCCTGATAAAGATCGATGCTGCTGCATCTTTATTTGAAAGATTGAAACCAAACTCTACCTCAGTAATTGCATAGGAATCCATTTCAATGTACAAGCTTCCCATAAATAAAGGCATGTCAACTGATGGTTTTTGAACGAAGTCAATTACATAGTGAGGTTTGTTATCTATTTCAATAACACCTGACAGAGAATAGTTATAATACTGCATCGATTCTTTGGTAAGTACAGATTCAGAGTTTTTAGCAATGTCAAGCTGTAAAACACTTATCGGTCCTCCCTGAAGTTTGAAAAGTACTGTGTCCATCTTTTCGACGTCCGAACTTTTTCTCCCTTTATAAATTCTGGCACCGTCAAAACGAACATCATTGTCATAAGGCGCTTTGAAAATCTCAACAACGGCTTCACCTATTGATACATAAGTGCGGTTCTTTCTGATTGTTTCTCTGTAGAATGCTGTCATTAGGTTTGGCACCGACTCATAGTTTTTGCTTATGCTATAGATAGCTTTTTCTACTATAAGATTAGGATCCAAAGGCTTTACAATAATCTCTTTGATTGGAATAGGAGCAGTTTCAAGAGAGATAACGTTTTTTGATCCATTATCCTTCAGATCAGTTATCAGGATACTTTTATTTTTGTATCCCAAAAATGAAATCTCCAGGTTTTTTGAAGATATAGCATCACCGATTTTAAGAGTGAATTCTCCGTCGATGTTGGTCACGATTGCGACATTTGTTTCTTTTACGGCAACTGTCGCAAAGACAAGCGGTTTTCCTGTTTCTTTATCAACTACTTTTCCTTTTATAGTGATAAAACTCTGCTGATCGTTTTTCTTTTTTGTGGAAAAAACTCCGGCAGATGCAGTCTGGGCTGAAAAGGCCAGCAGAAGAACGACTGCAATAAGCGAAATTGATTTAAAATTTTTCATGTCATTAATTTATTAAGTTAAAATTACATTTTAATTTGTTTTCAAATACTGTATTCTTTCCTTTTCATCTCTAAGACCATTTGGCTGATATTTTACCCTATTACTACCATGATAAATATTTTCTTATCTTACTTCACTATTTTTAAGGATCAATGGTAGAGAGACTTATTAAACCCACAAATGTTATAGTGGCCGGATATTCGTATCTGAAAAGTTCTGTCACAGGCAGTGCAAATGCTAATTTCATGCCCCTTTCAATTGGTGCAGAACTTACGAATAATTGCAACCTTCATTGCCCCGAATGTTCGTCTGGGTCAGGTGCGATGATGAGGAAACGCGGATATATGGATTTTGAACTTTTTAATAAGGTAATAAAAGAACTCACTCCTTACCTTTATAATGTAAACCTTTATTTTCAGGGCGAACCAATGTTACATCCTTTGTTTTTCTCATTTGCAGAACACAGAAAGAGCTTTCGTACCGTTGTTTCAACAAACGGACATTTTCTTTCAGTTGATAATGCAGAAAAACTTGTGAAATCGGGTCTGAGTGAACTTATCATATCAGTTGATGGTATAGATCAGAGCACATATTCTGCTTACAGGATAAACGGGGATGTAAACATTGTTCTTGACGGAATAAAAAACGTTTCCGAAGCAAAAAAGAAATTTCATTCAAAAATTAAAATCGTGATTCAGTTTATAGTTAACAAACTGAATGAGGATCAGATTCCACGGATGCAGCAATTGGCAGACAGGTTTAAGGCCAGTCTGAGTCTGAAGTCAATGCAGATTCTCAATAATGCCAATGTAGGATTGTGGCTGCCTATAAATAAGCGATACAGAAGATACAGGAAGAAGGATGGGGAATTTGAAACCAAGAATTCATTACCAAACAGGTGTGCAAGACTTTGGTTTAATCCTGTAATTACCTGGGATGGAAAAGTAATTCCCTGTTGTTTCGATAAGGATGCCGAATATGTGATGGGGGATCTGAACACGGATTCATTCAGGGAGATATGGAATGGTCCCAAGTACAGGATTTTCAGAAAAAGTATTCTTTCAGGCCGTAATATGATTGAAATATGCAGAAACTGCACGTCCGGTTTGAGAGGGGTCAGATATTAATAACACAAATCTTTCGGTTATGAAAACATTTAAAACCATCCTTTTCTCATTATTTGTTCTTCTGATTGTTGCTGCTCTGGCAGGAACATTATTTCTCTCAGGGATAAAACGTGGCGCTATTCCACAGTATAAAGGTGAGCTCATTGCATCGGGACTTGGATCGGATGTAACAGTTTACAGAGATGAGCGGGGAATGCCTCATATATACGCAGCCAATGAACACGATCTTTACTTTTCTGTGGGTTATGTAATGGCGCAGGAAAGGCTATGGTTTATGGATCTGATACGACGGGTAACAACAGGACGATTATCTGAAGTAATGGGAGAAAAGCTCGTTGCTACCGACAAATTCCTGAGATGTCTTGAAATGACAGAAAAATCAAAGATGCTTCTAAGTAAAGAAGACCCTCAGATCGTATCATATTTGCAGGCTTATGCTGATGGTGTTAATGCTTATATTGTTGCGGCCGGAAAAAAGCTTCCCCCTGAATTCATAATATTAGGTTATAAACCTGAACCCTGGAAACTGGAGGATATTGCTAATATTATTGGTTATATGGGCTGGGATCTTGCAAAAGATAACCTTACAGCTGATCTGTCCTATTACCAGATAGCACAAAAACTTGGAACGGAAAAAGCCTCTCAGCTTATTCCTGACTGGAAAGCAGTCAACTCTCTTGTCTTTCCCGACTTCAGATTGGATGAGAATGTAATAAAAAATGCTAAAACATTCATTTCGTCGATGGATACACTTGAAAAGATGGGTATTTCCTCATTCTCCGGAAGTAACAACTGGGCTGTTAACGGAAAGAGGAGCTCAACAGGGAAACCAATTCTCTCAAATGATATGCATCTGAGTTTTGGCTCTCCAGGAATATGGATGCAGATGCACCAGGTAATACCTGGAAAACTTAATGTTACAGGTGTAGTTGTTCCGGGCGAGCCTTTCGTCGTTGCCGGCCATAATGAGCGGATAGCATGGGGTGAGACAAACCTGATGGTTGATGATATTGATCTTTTCGCTGAAAAAATTAATCCTCAAAATGAAAATCAGTATTTTTTCAGTGGTGACTGGAAAGACATGATAGTGAAGAAGGAAATAATAAAAATAAAAGGAGGGAAACAGGATTCAATTATTATTAAGTATACACACAGAGGCCCTATAATTTCTGGTTTCAGAGATGTTAAAAATGCATCTCTGAGTATGAGGTGGTCGGGATATGATTACAGCGATGAACTCAGATCGGTTTGCCTTCTTAACAGAGCAAAAGGGTGGGATGATTTCAGATCAGCAATAAGTACGTTCATATCGGCCAGTCAGAATTTCGCCTATGCAGATGTTGACGGTAATATTGGATTAAATACCGGTGGAGGTATAGCAATCAGAAAAGGAAATGGATCAATTATAAGGAATGGCGAGACTGATGAATTTGACTGGAAAGGATATGTCTCTTTTGATCAGCTTCCTACAAGCTTTAACCCTGAAATCGGATATGTTTCTTCAGCAAACAACAGAACAGTAAGTGACAATTATCCTTATTATATCAGTTCTGATTTTGTTCTTCCTTACAGGATTAACCGGATAAGGCAAATGTTAAATGAAAAGGAGAAATTTGGTATTGATGATTTTAAAAGGATGATTCTCGACCAGCATTCAAATTATGCAGCTCTTCTTACCCCATTTATTTTAAAACTTAACGACAGGAAGAAAGAACTCACTCCTGAGGAGACAAGTGCTCTTTCAAACTTTACCAATTGGGATTATGATATGAATGCGGGTTCGATCACCCCGTCAATCTTTGAGTTTTTCAGAATAAATTTTGCCAGGAATCTGCTTGGCGATGAATTAGGGGAACTATATGGACAGTTATATGGCACGGCGAGAGATTATTACATTTATCGTATTCTAACGACAGGTCCGGATGAGTGGGTGGACAACATAAAAACTCCCCAAAAAGAAACACTTGATGATATTGTGCTGCAAAGTTTTAAAGACTGTGTTTCATCTCTCTCCCTGCAGTATGGCGCTGATCAGACAAAATGGAAGTGGGGGAGTATTCATAAGATTACTATTGAGCACCCCCTGGGTTCAATAAAAATTCTCGATCGCCTCTTCGGATTTAATTCTAAGGAATATGAAATTGGAGGAAGCAATCATACTGTAAGTCCTTATTCATACGGACCTGGGTTTAAAGTAAATCACGGAGCTTCGGAAAGACATATCTTCAATACAGCTGACTGGGATGAATCGTATACCATAATTCCTACAGGGGAATCAGGAATTCCAGCAAGCGAGTTTTATCTTTCACAGACCAAGTCTTATCTTGAAGGGAAGTTTTATAAAGATGCATTTTCAGAAGGAGCAGTTAAAGCAGCAGCGAAATATACACTGATACTTAAACCGTCATCACATCCTTCTCCTTTAAAGCCATAATCTTATCGACTCTGGTATTGTAAGAGTGGGTCATTTCCTGTACAATATCGACAGCTTCTTTTTCCATATCCTCAGGCAGGCCGTCTTTCAAAAGTTGCTTCAGTTCATCATTGGCCCATTTACGAGCTGTGCGTACACTTATTTTTGCTGTTTCTCCTTCGCCGCGTACCTGTTTTACAAGCTGGTGACGTCTTTCTTCTGTGAGGGGAGGGATGCTGAGGCGGATAAGTTCCCCGTTATTTACCGGTGTGAGTCCTATATTTGCAGCCATTATAGCTTTTTCAATTATCCCCAGCATATTTTTTTCCCAGGGCTGAATAAGAATTGTCTTAGGATCGGGAGTATTAATATTGGAAACCTGGCTTAACGGTGAAATAACTCCATAATAATCGACAGTGATACCATCTAGCAAAGCAGGGTTTGATCTTCCGGCACGAAGCCTTGCAAGTTCATGTTCAAGATGTTCAATAGTTTTTTCCATCCTATCCCTGGTCTCATCTGTTATCAGTTCTACTTCTTCGTTCATATTATAAGTGTTAGATAATCTTTGCTGTTAAATGAGTCCCTGTATTTTTAAGCTTTTTATAACAGGCAGAACAAAAATAGTAAATTAGACGGAATCACAAAAAAACTTTTAATTGCTTACCAGAGTGCCAATGATGGCCCCATCTACCAGTTTAATAAGATTTCCCGGTTTATTCATATCAAATACTATCATCGGCATATTGTTATCTCTGCATAGGGTAAATGCAGTAGAATCCATAACCTTCAATCTTTTACTAATAACTTCCTCGAAGGAAATCTTATCAAATTTTTCGGCTTTTGGATCTTTTTCGGGATCAGCGCTATATACTCCATCAACCCTTGTCCCTTTAAGAAGCACATCAGCTCCGATCTCAACCGCTCTGAGTGCAGCTGCCGTATCGGTTGTAAAAAAGGGATTGCCTGTGCCTCCTGCCAAAATACAGACTGTCTTATTCTTCATGGCTTCCAGTACTTTGTCTCTGTTATAAAGTTCTCCCACCGGCTCCATTCTTATTGAAGTGAAGACCTTTGCCATGCCTCCAAGACGGGTAATTGCACTTTCGAGAGCCAGGCTGTTTATTACAGTAGCAAGCATTCCCATCTGGTCGCCTTTAACCCTGTCGAATCCTGATTCGGTTCCACTGACACCACGGAAGATATTCCCGCCACCAATCACAATTGCTACCTCGGCTCCTTCTTTACTTACGTCAATTACCTGATTTGCATATTCTTCCAGAACAGAGTCGCTGATTCCATGTGAACTGTTGCCTGATAGAGATTCTCCGCTTAATTTTAACAAAATTCTTGAGTACTTCATAAAATTAATTCTTTAATGTAAAGATAGAAAAATATAGGAATGGAGACCAGATCGTGAAGATATGCGCAAAAAAAAGGTGGCACCCTAAAGCACCACCCTCATATTGAAATATGAACCTACGTATCTTTTACAGATTAAGTGTATAGCGTTTGAAGTCAGTTACTGTAAGGTCTTTATTGAAAGATTGAAGATACTGTCTGATAGACATCTTGTTATCTTTTACAAATTCCTGGTTAAGTAATGTGCTTTCTTTGAAGAATTTCGCGAGTTTACCCTGTGCAATTTTCTCAAGCATCTCTTCAGGTTTGCCATCAAGTCTTGCCTGTTCTTTGCCAATCTCAATTTCCTGGGCAATCATTGCATCAGAAACAAAGTCTTTATCAACAGCAACGGGATTCATAGCAGCAATCTGCATTGCGATGTCTTTATAAACCTGTTCATCAATACCGGCTTTTGTGAAACCTACGAGTGTGGCAAGCCTGTTTCCGGGATGTATATAGGATTGAACGTGAGCAGCTTCGATTTTTTCAAAATGTGAAAGGTTAAGTTTTTCACCAATAATTCCTACATATTCAATAATCTTTTCACCAACCTTACCGCCATCCATAGGGAGAAGTTTCAGGGCATCGAGATTTGCAGGATTATTTTTAAGCGCTATATCAAGTACTTTATTTGCAAGTGCCTGAAAGTCAGCATTTTTTGCAACAAAGTCGGTTTCGCTGTTCAGAACTATCAGGACTCCCACCTTTCCGTCAGCCGATACTTTTGATAATACAACACCTTCTGTAGCTTCTTTATCGGCGCGTTTGTTTGCGACAGCCTGTCCTTTTTTACGGATTATTTCAATTGCCTTGTCAAAGTCGCCTTCAGATTCTTTGAGAGCCTGTTTGCAATCCATCATACCTGCAAGGGTAACCCTTCTTAATTTGGCAACATCAGCAGCACTTATATCAGCCATAATTTTATCTTTATTTTTTGCAAATAATATTTTCTATAATTCTTCTTCTGTTTCTTCGATTACTTTAGTATCGTCAATGTCATCTGATTCGAGAGCATCTTCTTCAATGTCTTCTTCCTCATCTTCTTCAACGAGAGCTTCGATTATAGCAGCAGGAATATCTTTTGTTTCAAGGTCTCTTCTTGAAATTTTCTTGTCTTTCTGCTGAGGTTCTTTGTCTTTGTCAAGCTTCCTTTCACTCAGACCTTCCTCAATTGCCTGGCACATAATTCCGATTACCAAAGAAATAGACTTTGATGCATCATCATTAGCAGGGATAGGGAATTCAATATCTGAAGGATTTGAATTTGTATCAACCATAGCGAATACAGGAATTCCAAGCCTTTTTGCTTCTCTTACTGCAATATGTTCTTTTGCTACGTCAACAATAAAAAGGGCGGAAGGGAGTCTGGTAAGATCAATAATACTTCCAAGAGTTTTTTCAAGTTTGGCTCTCTGTCTGGTAATCTGAAGTCTTTCACGTTTTGAAAGGTTCATGAAGGTACCATCAGTAGCCATTTTGTCGATAGATGACATTTTCTTAACTGCCTTACGGATTGTAGGGAAGTTAGTAAGCATACCACCAGGCCAGCGTTCTGTAACGAAAGGCATGTTAACTGCTTTTACTTTTTCAGAAACGATTTCTTTTGCCTGTTTCTTGGTCGCAACAAACAACACTTTTTTTCCTGATTTGGCAATGTGCTTAATTGCTAAAGCTGCCTCATCGAGTTTTACGATTGTTTTTTCGAGGTCAATGATATGAATTCCGTTACGCTCCATAAAAATGTAAGGAGCCATTGCTGGATTCCATTTTCTTTTCAGGTGACCAAAATGTACACCTGCATCAAGTAATTCTTTGAAATTTGTTCTGGGCATTTTTTTTGTTTTTAAGTTTACATTCCTTCAATCAATTGCAAAGTAGCCCCGCCAACTGGCGGGAGTCTTCACAATTTAGATACTAAACTTGCATCTATACCGACTGATCTTTAAATTCTAACGTTTACTGAACTGGAATCTCTTACGGGCTTTTGGCTGACCTGGTTTTTTCCTTTCAACCTCACGTGGATCACGTGTTACAAATCCGTTTGTTCTGAGTGATGATTTACATTCTGCATCAAGCATTATAAGCGCTCTGGTAATTCCAAGGCGAAGAGCTTCAGCTTGTCCCTTAACTCCACCACCGTCCAGATTGGCTTTGATATCATACTTTTCAGTAGCATTTAAAAGAACAAGTGGCTGAGTCACTACATACTGAAGTGTTTCAGCGCCGAAATATTCTTTATAATCCCTGCCATTTATTGTAATTTTTCCTTTGCCATCGCTTAAATATACTCGGGCTACAGCTGCTTTCCTTCTTCCAAGAGCATTGATTGTTTCCATATTGGGTGCTTAATTTTTTTAAAGTTCAATTGTTTTTGGTTTCTGTGCTTCATGAGGATGGGCAGCGCCGGGATAAACATGCATATTCCTGAAGAGTTCACTTCCAAGCCTGTTCTTAGGTAACATGCCTTTAACAGCTTTCTCAACCAATCCAATAGGATTCTTTTTTAAAATAGCTTCAGCAGTTGTAAACCTTTGACCTCCGGGGAAACCTGTATGCCGGACATATACTTTATCTGACATTTTTTCACCAGTCAGAACGACTTTATCAGCATTGATAACAATCACGAAGTCACCGCAATCAACATGTGGAGTAAAATTGGTCTTATGCTTTCCTCTGAGCATAGAGGCCACAACTGATGCAAGTCTTCCAAGAATCTTGCCTTCAGCATCAATAATTACCCACTCCTTGTTTACAGTAGCTTTATTTGCTGAAACTGTTTTGTAGCTTAAGGTATTCACTTGTACTTATTATTAAATTGATATACTACTATTTAATGTAACAACCCTATATTTTGGGGTCTGCAAAAATACAACATTATTCCTAAAAAAAAAGAATATTGTATAGAATTTATTTTTGTTAGATAAAACTAGAGTACTTTTGTCCCCTGAAAAGGTAAAAACGGATAATTAATTTTCTTCGTTTTACCCCTTACCTAAAGGGTGCGAAGAAAATCAATTTTCATGATATTTCAGGGATATTAAGAATTTTTTTACGAAACACTTGAATCTTCAGAATGAGTACAGATAATGATTTTTTAAAAATAGCAGTAGAATTAGCCGGGAAAGGAATTAAAGCCGGAGGAGGGCCCTTTGGTGCGGTAATTACAAAAAACGGTAAAATATTGGCGGAAGCATATAATAGAGTAGTACTCGCATCCGATCCCACTGCTCATGCTGAGGTAAATGCAATAAGAGTAGCTGCGTCGGAATTAAAAACCCACGACCTGAGTGATTGTACATTATATTCTTCATGCGAACCATGCCCAATGTGTCTTGGGGCAATTTACTGGGCCGGTATAAAAAAAGTAGTTTATGCCTGCGACAGAGTCGATGCTGAAGAAGCTGGTTTCAGCGATAAAGTTATCTATGAAGAAATTTTGCTTGATCCTGAAAACAGAAAATTAACTTTCCTGCATATAAAAGATATAGGTGGAGAGGAGGTTTTCAGGAAATGGGACGAGCTGGAAGATAAAATCCGTTATTGATCTTATGAATTCAGTGGAAAGATTACCGAGAGATTTTTTTATCCGTGATGTTCTTGATGTTACCCCTGAGATTCTTGGAAAGTTTTTGGTTGTCAGATCAGCGAATGGTGTATTAAACAGATTCTCTGTTACAGATGCAGAAGCATACCGTGGTTCTGAGGATAAAGCCTGTCATGCATTCAAGGGAAGAACTCCCCGGACAGAAATAATGTTTCATAAGGGTGGGCATTTATATATCTACCTCATCTATGGCATGTACTGGATGCTGAATATTGTAACAGGAGAAGAAAATAATCCACAGGCTATATTAATAAGAGGTGTGGAAAATTTTTCAGGTCCCGGCAAATTAACTAAGTCACTTGGCATCGACAAATCTTTCTACGGAGAAGATCTGGTTCTTTCGGAAAGGATCTGGATTGAGGATTCAGGAGTGAAGCCCGTTTACAAAACCGGACCAAGGATAGGTATTGATTATGCTGGTGATTACTGGATGAACAAACCCTGGAGATATTATCTGATTAACAAATAACCCCGGATTTTTTGACCGCAATCCTTAGTGATCTTTGCGGTTAATGGATTTCTTTATGGTTAAGTTCCAATCAAGTTAAAATGATGTTAAATAGAATAGTAAATGAGGGCATATTATTTATTTTTGCGTTCTTTGTTTAATAAATCAAAATCAATCAGTTTATGGATTCAATTTGGGGCAACTATCGCCGCTGGAACAATCTGACCGGATGGTTTGTCTTCGTCTTTTCAGCAATTGTTTACATCTTAACACTCGAACCCACTGTAAGTTTCTGGGATTGTGGTGAGTTCATTCTTTCAGCCTTTAAACTCCAGGTGGGCCATCCTCCGGGAGCTCCATTGTTTTTGATGATGGGAAGAGTTGCAACTCTTTTTGCAGGTAACGATTTGTCTAAGGTTCCGGTTACAGTAAATGTGCTGTCGGCCTTATGCAGCGGATTTGCAATTTTATTCCTTTTCTGGACAATCACTCACCTGGTAAGAAAGGTATTTGTTAAAGATAATGTGCTTGAAGCAAAACATATTCCTGCAATTATCGGAAGCGGTATAGTTGGCGCTCTTGCCTTCACATTTTCTGACACATTCTGGTTTTCTGCTGTTGAGGGGGAACTATATGCCCTTTCTTCGCTTGTTATCGCACTCGTTTTCTGGGGTATGCTGAAGTGGGAAGAAGAAGCAGATAAATCATATTCTGGCAGATGGATAATCCTGATCGCCTATATAATGGGTCTCGGTCTTGGAATTCATCGTTTGAATCTGCTTATCATTCCGGTCCTTGTTTTTGTTTACTATTTTAAGATGTATGAAGTTACAACCAAAGGTGTGATCAAAACATTTTTAGTTTCAATATTGCTCCTTTGGCTAATGGTTTTCGTTCTAATGCCCGGTGTTCCTGAAGTTGCCGGATGGTTTGAATTACTTTTTGTAAATATAATGGGGCTACCATATAACTCCGGACTTCTGTTTTATATGGCAGTTCTATTTGGTGCGCTTGCCTTTGGGATACATTATTCTTTAAAGAAGAAGAAGGTACTCCTTAATTATATAATGACATCTTTGCTTGTTGTAATGATCGGTTACTCATCCTATGCCATGATTATGATAAGATCTTCGGCAAAACCTCCGATGAATCAGAATAATCCCTCAGACGTTTTCTCGCTTTCCTATTATATAAATATGAAGCAGTACGGAAGCGCTCCTAAATTTTTTGGAAATTATTATAGCGCTCCTATTATCGATTCAAAGAAAGTAGTTTCAGGGTATAACAAGATAAATGGTAAATATGAGCCATACTATCATCCTGAATATACATACAGTTCTCAATTCGAAACCATTTTTCCTCGTATGTACAGTTCTGATCCCGATCATGAAAGCGCTTATAAATACTGGGGAAAGGTTGTTGGGCGAAAATATACCGTCGGGTCACAAAAAGAACCCGTCGTTTGTCCCACTTTCGGTGAAAACCTCCGTTACTTTTTCCGCTATCAGATCGGGTTTATGTACATGCGGTATTTTATGTGGAATTTTGCGGGAAGGCAGAACGATATTGCCGGGAATGGGAATCCAATTAATGGTAACTGGATAAGCGGTATAACCTTTATTGACGAAGCACGTTTGGGAAGTCTCGATAATATTCCAAAGGATCTTAAAACCAACCCGGGAAATAACAAGTACTATCTTCTGCCTCTGCTTTTAGGTCTGGCAGGAATGTTCTGGCAGTATAAGAAGAACAATACCGGTTTCTGGCTGGTTATGGCCTTCTTTATAATGACAGGACTTGCAATAATTTTCTATCTGAATCAATATCCGAATCAACCGAGGGAAAGAGATTATGCCTATGTGGGCTCATTCTATGCATTTGCAATATGGATAGGAATCGGATTTATGTTTGTGTATGAATCCCTACAGAAATTTCTTGGAAACAAAACTTCTCTGGCGCTTACTTTTGTTGGTCTTATTGCTGCAGTTCCTGTTCTCATGGGTGCCCAGAACTGGGATGACCATAGCCGTGCAGACCGTTATACAGCAAGAGATATAGGAGCCAATTATCTCAAATCATGTGCTCCAAACAGTATCTTATTTACATATGGCGATAACGATTCCTTCCCTGTGTGGTATGTTCAGGATGTGGAAAAAGTGAGGCAGGATATCAGGGTTGCTAACCTGAGTTATATTCAGGCAGGATGGTATATTGATATGATGAGGCAAAAAGCCTATGATTCCGATCCAATGCCATTATCTCTTACCTCTGATAAATATGTTGAAGGCACAAGAGAACAGTTACCGGTAAATAACCAGGTCAATAAGCCTGTTGAACTTACAGAACTTGTTCAATTTGTGGGTAATGATGACCAGAAGTATAAGGTTGACCTGAGCGGTAGAGGCGATTATCTGAATTATATTCCTGCAAAGAAATTCATCATAGATGTTGATACCGCAAAAGTACTTTCCAATGGTACCGTAAAGCCATATTATAAAAACAGAATTGTTTCCCCGATGATATGGGAATACTCGGAGCCGGATGCCTTCAAAGGCGATCTGGCTATAATGGACCTGCTATCTACAAATAAATGGGAAAGACCGGTTTATTTTTCAACTACCGTTCCTTCAACCCAATATAAAGGTCTTGAAAAGTATTTTATTCAGGAAGGCTTGTCATACAGGATTGTCCCGGTCAAAACCGATAAGCCTGAACAGGGTGAATTCGGGATGATAGATGCCGATATTATGTACGACAATATGATGAATAAATTCAAGTGGGGAAATGCTGAAAAGCCATCGGTATATCTTGATGAAAACAACAGGAGGATGTTCAGTAATTTCAGAAGGATCTTCGGATCGCTCGGTAAAGACCTGCTGATGAAAGGTGATACCACTAGAGCCATTGAAGCTGCTCACAGAGGCCTTGAGATTGTTCCTGCAACTAAGATGCCTAATGACTTTTTCTCATTGAGTCTGGCAGAAGTTTTATTAAGAGCGGGTAAAAAAGAAGAAGGTGAACAGCTTATCAAGGACATCATAAGCTATTCAAAAGAATATCTCGATTATGCGATTAGCTTAAAACCTACTGAAAGGTTTGGACTCGAATATCCTACAGGTATAAATATGCAGGCAATGCTCGACATTTATAATATGTCGGTAAGTTTAAAACTGAGTAATATTACACTGATTATTGAACCGGAGATAAATAATTATTACAGCAGGCTTTATTCAAAATAAGAAGATATGCGCCTTTTCAGGCCCGGCTTTATTGCATGTTGTCTTTATCCTGAAGCAATTTTCAGGATAAAGACAACTGAAAAGCTTTTGTGTCTGACATTTGATGACGGACCCAATCCTGATTCAACCCCGCAACTGCTTGATATCCTCGATCAGCATCAAATTAAAGCTGTGTTCTTCTGCGATGGGAGGGCTGCTGAAAAATATCCTGATCTCATTAACCAGATTTCTTCTAAAGGACATATTATCGGTAATCACAGCTACAACCACCTGAACGGATGGAAAACATCAACTGAAAAATATGTTGATGATATCGATAAAGCTGCGGCGTTAACCTCAGGCAGTTTGTTCAGGCCACCCTATGGCCGATTACGATTTGAGCAGTACCGAAAATTAAAGAAAAAGTATAAAATTGTTTTTTGGGATTTAATGCCATATGACTTTGATGACTCATTCGGAGCTGAAAATTCCCTAAAGATTCTAAAGAGTAAAATCCGACCGGGATCGGTAATTGTGCTTCACGATAATCCGAACTCTGTTGCAATAAAGATTTTGGAGGAATTTTTAACTTTTGCGGTAAAAGAAGGGTATAGATTGGGGATTAAGTTTTAATCAGACTAACTTAGAAAAGCCTGCGCTTCCGAAAACACTTTTTCAAACCAGAAATCTACTTGTTTACTTTGAGGCAAATCAAATATCGGGAAGGGATTTTCATGACAATAGGTATAAGGGAAGTCCCAGACATCAACTATACTTTTTTTATCTGGAATTTTTAGAGTAGCAACAACTCCTTCTGAAGGAATAACAGTGTCCTGAATCAGGGTTATCGAATGCATCTGATTCCTGAGTTTTTTAAAGATATTCTCACGGAATCCTTTAAGTCTGCTCAAGTCGATCATCGATCTGAAGGCCATACCTACCTGGCTTGTTTTCAAAAATTTAACCAGCTGACTCTTTCCTGTCAGACTCTGCTCAAAATCGTTAAGGTAGTAGCTGTAAACCTCGTCGAATGCCCGACTGTCCATTATCAGCTTCGATGAACCATGCATATTGCTGAAAACCGATCCTCCGCAGAAAATAAATAGCTTCGACTCGGTAAACAGATTCTCGGGATTCCCCATCATGATTATCTGGGCAAGAAAAGCGCCAATTGAATAGGCGAAAATATTTATGTTACTGCTTTGAGGTATAACAGGGTGTTCCCCATTACGTACACTTAATAGTAGTTTGGTAATATCTGTTGTTGTCTGATAACCTGATTTCATGAATCGCATGGGGTCTTCAGTGAGCCTGTTACTCAGTGCAATATTTGCAAAACTTGACATGTTTACTTCTCCGATCGATGCATTCCTGTTTTTCATAAAAGGGATCATCGTCCGGGGATCTTTCCATGCTACAGGCGATCTGTTTATGTGAAATGATATCGGAAACAGAATTACATGGCTGTCCGTATTTAATGAAAGGTAATAAGCCCATACAAGGTATTTTACCCAGCTTCTTTCATTAAGTCCGTGCAACAACAATATAACTTTATCGCTCTTGGGATCTGAAGGAGAAAAAACCGGGTATGAAAAGGAAATATTCTCGGGAATCAGAACGTCGCTTTTATTTGAAAAGCTGTTCGTTGATACATCTGCATGAAAATTGACATTATGGATTTTTACATCAGAACCAGGAATAAGTATCTCCGCTTTGTCGCTGGCGAATAGTGTTTTCAGCTCGTTAAATGTTTTTGTGTAGTCCATCTCTGTCTTGTTCTGCTCTAAAATATTTTGCAAAGGAAGCAGAGACATTAACATAAGTCAAATTTATGTGCCGGGTGCCGGTTCAAAGTGATAGAATTAAATATTGAGGGATATAATCCGATTATTTGGGATAGAATTTACAAGTAAAAAGAAAAGTAACACAAAGGAAAACAACGCCAAAAGTACCTTTTGAAACGGCCTCCTTCAATAAATTTGCTAGATTTGTACTAAGCAAGATCATTATGATAATCGATTTCCAGAAACCCCTACCAGAATACCTGATCGAAAAGCGTAACATTATCCGTCTGGTGGTTTTTACTTCAGTCTTTGCTTTGGTTTTCATAAATATCTATTCCCCTTTTGGAGTCGACAGGTGGTTTAACCTGACCCAGCTTCAATTCCTTACGTATTCAAGTCTTATTATTCTTACAGGGGTACTGGTTGTTGTATTAAGCCGGATAATAATGTTCAAGGTATGTAAAAAACACCTTATTAATATATGGCAATATCTTGCCTGGATTTTTACAGAAGTGCTTTTCATGGCTTTGTTCTATGCTATTTTTGAAAAAATATTCCTTGATGATGCAAGATTATTTTCTGATCTGGTGAAACTGTCTGCAAGAAACACCTCGCTGGTTTTGTTATTGCCTTATTCCGTTCTTTGGCTCTATTTTTCATGGAAAGAAAAAAAGGATCAAATCGACAGGCTCGCAGATATTCATTCATTTTCAGCCAACACAAGAAACATGATACCATTCTATGACGATAAGGGGGTATTGAAGTTTTCCATTAAAAAAGAAAATCTCCTTTATCTCGAATCGGCTGAAAACTATGTTGACATTTGCTACCTGAATAAGGGAAAAGTATCGAAATACCTTCTGCGTGACACACTTAAAAAGATGGAAGAAAATTTTTCAGGTACTGAGATAGTGAGGTGTCATAGATCGTATATTGTTAATTTCGAAAAAGTTAAGGTGATACGAAAGGAAAAGGACGGACTAATGCTTGAATTCGATAATCCTTCGGTAATTGATATCCCGGTTTCAAAGACTTATGTAAACACTGTGATGCAGACTTTTTCAAAGTATTGCCAGACAAGTGACGGGGGGTAATGGTTGTGTCTTTTTCAATTTTGTTTATGATAATGAAATGTTACTTTTGAAATGATATAATTTCCTCTAAAAAATGAATATTCTCATTCTCGGATCAGGTGGCAGGGAACATGCTCTCGCATGGAAGCTTGCTCAAAGTAAAAAAGTAGACAAAATTTTCATTGGTCCGGGAAATGCGGGAACTTCGAGTGCCGGAACTAACCTGAAACTTGATCCTGGAAATTTTCCGGAAGTTAAAATTGCGGTTCTTGAGAATAAAATAGATATAGTAATTGTTGGTCCCGAAGCGCCTCTGGTGGATGGGATTCACGATTATTTCCTTAGCGATAATTCACTCAAAAATATTCCGGTGATCGGACCCGATAAGTCAGCAGCCCGTATGGAGGGAAGCAAGGATTTCGCTAAAGAATTTCTTATCCGTCATAATATTCCGACTGCTGCTTACAAAAGCTTCGATAAATCATCACTAAAAGGAGTCTCCGCGTTCCTTAAAACACTCAGTCCTCCCTATGTTATTAAGGCCGATGGGTTAGCTGCAGGGAAAGGTGTTCTGATAATTGACAACATAAATGAAGCGGAAAAAGAGGTTAAGGCTATCCTTAATGGAAAATTCGGCGCTGCCGGACAAAAAGTTGTCATCGAGCAATTTCTGAAAGGGATTGAATTATCAGTTTTTGTTATTACAGACGGGATCTCATATAAAATGCTGCCTGAAGCCAAAGACTATAAAAGAATAGGGGTTGGTGATACTGGTCTTAATACCGGAGGAATGGGTGCAGTCTCTCCTGTACCTTTCGCTGATTCCTGTTTTATGAAAAAGGTTATGGACAGGGTTGTAGAACCCACAATGAAAGGATTGATTACAGACAAGATTGAATATAAGGGATTTCTATTCTTTGGGCTGATAAATGTAAACGGAGATCCTTTTGTTATTGAGTATAATGCCCGTCTTGGAGACCCTGAATCGGAAGTTATAATCCCAAGGATAAAATCGGACTTCTTCGATCTTATAGAAGGTGTTGCTAAAGGTGATCTTGCTGAAAGGGAGCTTGAGATCGACGAGAGGTTTGTAACTACCGTGATGCTTGCATCGGGGGGGTACCCCGGAGATTACGAAAAAGGAAAGCCGATAACGGGATTTGAAGGTATAAAAGATAGTGTTGTTTTCCATGCCGGCACAAAGAGTATTGATGGGAAGGTTGTTACTTCAGGTGGACGTGTTATGGCAGTAAGTTCATGGGGACAGACAAAGAAAGAGGCTCTCAGTATATCTTACCGAAATGCAGGATTAATAAATTTTGAAGGCTTATATCTCAGAACTGATATTGGATTTGATTTATAGATTAAATGCTATTAAGATTATTTAAAGGGACAGGTCCGGGAGTAATATTTCTGATAATAGTTACTCTGTTATCTGTATGGTTCAGTGCATTTTTTAAACTCCATAGTCACTTTTCTTTTTACTTCGATCTGTATCCAATGCCGCTATATGGAGTAATATCATCAATAATAGGGACCAATCCTTTACCTGGAATAATTTTGTCATTAGCATTGGTCTCGCTTATGTCTTTTCTTATTGTAAACCTGAATACAACACTTTTCTTTATAAATGAAAGAACTTTTCTTCCTGCTTTTATCTATATTTTAATCAGCGGACTTTTTCCACAATATCAGTTGTTGAATCCAGCTATATTTTCAGCTCTGTTTTTAATGCTGGCAGTCAGAAGGATTATGGAAGCGTACAGGGTTCAGGGAACTGCTTATAGCTTTTTTGATGCCGGAATACTTATTGGTACCGGAAGTCTTTTTTACGCCAATCTTATATGGTTCGGAATACTCGTCATCATTGGAATAGCATTACTCAGAACAGGGAATATTAAAGAAATTCTTCTTTCTGTTATTGGTTTACTGACGCCATGCATTCTGACATTTGGGATTTATTATGTACTGGGTAAAGATTTAAAAGAATTGTGGTCTCTTCTTGAATACAATCTTTTTGGCAAACCAACCTTTTTCATATTTACCCGTATTACGATTGTTGCTGTTATCTATGTTGGCTTAATAACAATGTTGAGCATCATTTATCTCCTAATGCTTATGAACACAAAAAAGATACAGGCACGAAAAACTTTTTCCTTATTCATTTGGGGGTTTATAATAGCGCTTGGAGTTTATTTTATACTCGCTTCAGTATCTGTTGAAATAGTATGGCTGGCAGGTATACCAATGAGCTATTTTCTTACACATTATTTCTTATTTTCAAGAAAGAAGGTGTTGCCGGAAATATTATTTACTGTGCTTTTTTTTCTTATTATGTTGATACAGATTTTGTACCTTAAGTGATCTATTTTACCATTGAAACAACTCCTACACCTGATCCTTGTTGTCCGTTAGTAAAATCATAACTTAATTGATACATACCACTTTTCTGGCATATAAAATCGATGTAGGGGTATGTCTTTCCGCTTTTCTTATCGAATGATGAAAGAATTACTTTATTGCCATCATCCTTAACGTTAAGAATAAGCAGACCTTTAGAGTCAGTGGCGCTACATAAATTGAACCTGTATTTGGTGTTTTTCCATAGAGCAATATTGGCTTTGTATCTGAAATCATTTTGTGCAGCGTCGTTCCCGAGTTGTACCACGAAATCTTTCAGAAACTTGGCATTAGCTCCGGCACTCATTACACAACTGCTTCTTAATTCATCTTTCCCCTGACTAAAAGACAGTAAAGAGAATGTCAGTAAAAGCGAAAGGGTAATCAATTGCTTTTTCATACTAATTATTTATAACTAGTCTATTCCTAATATTTTTAGTAATCTCAATAATACCATCAAGCTGTTCTTTTGACATTTCAACAACACTTGTTTCAGTTTGAGTAACAGTAAGACCTCCGTTCTTTTCAACACTTATCGGATCGCCCTGAGTAAAGGTTATTCTGATATCGTGGTATTTGTCTTTAATCTCCTGAAGGTTTTTACATAACGCAGTGTATTCCGAATCATGATTACAGTAAGGCGCCAGAAGAAAAATCAGATCATTCAGAATAATTTTTTGTTCCCCAACCCTGTCCATTAACATTTTGTTTGGGACTTTGCTTACAACCTGTGTTGCCAGGTATTGCCCTTCAATCCAGACACCTATTATCATTAAGGCAGAAAGTTGACCCCGGTCATTTTCACGTAGATAATTGTCTATTTTAGTATAGGAGTCAATTGAAATGAAGAGTAGTGAGTCGAGGTTTGATTTATTCTTTGATAATCTTTTTATTGATTCGAAATCAAAAAACTGACCGACTTTAATATCCTCAGCAAGTTTTCTGATGGAAGAAAGAACATCAAGTGATGATCCGGTCTTTTCATACATGTTAAGATATCCTAGATCAGCACCCAGAATTCCAAGTTTAATTGCTTTATCAAAATTAGTGCTAAGTTTATTTGCATCTATGGATGTTGCCAGATAGTTTTGGGAAAAAGGGACATCCAGGTTAACAAGCATGTTAGCAATTTCGACAGGGGATGAGATATTTTTTGATATATCAGCTATAGCTTCCGGGCTTAACTTTTGGGTTTCAGAAAGAGGAACAGTATCAACTTCCGGAAAGACAAATTCGCTAGGTTTGCTAGATGAACTCTTACAGGCAAAACCCGTAATCACAACAATTAATATTACAACTCCTTTAACTTTCATTCAAAATGATATAGCAAGGTTAAGACAAAGGTACGTAAAATCAAATTAACTTTATAACTAATATTCATTTTCGAAGCCTGAAGCTCTCAAAAAACCGAACAGCTTTACCTAAAAGTTCAAAATAAAGAATAAGATAAAACAGTACCGTACTTAAAAGGACCAATGATATATTGAATACAAATGTGTCTGTTTTTAACCCAAAAATATATTTGGAAGGAGCGTAAAAATGGGTTCTGAAATCGAAAAATCCTTTCTTATAAGGATCGAGATATACCGGATCGGTATTCTGAACAAAAGAGTTCTTATAAACAAGTATTTTTTTCCGTTCATAAGGTTTTGTGACAATTTCTAAAAGTTTATAATTGTAATAATCATTTTCGAGCTGCTTTAGCTTGTCACTGTTTTTGTTATAAAATCTGTCTCTTCTGTCGCTTGCCGAGTTTGATATTTTACTGAATACCTTATCCATCTTGATGAGATATTCTGATACTGAATCTGCTACAACAGGATTAAATTCAGAAGGTGTAAGATCATTGAGATAGTTAAATTCTGGGATATCATTAATTTCAGCCATCTTTATCAACTCACTTTTAAGCAGCTGCAGTTTAGTGAATTGAAATGATGATTTCTTAACAGCAAAATCTTCTTTGTTCACTATATTTTTTGGGTCATTTCTGTATTCTGTTAATGAAGTTTGAAGAGCTTCCCTTAGTGATTTAATTATGTGGACCTTATTGAATTCAGCCTTACTAATCGTCTTTTGCAGGTCATAATATGTTTCACCCTTGTTGTAAACAACTTTACTATACTTATTATCTTTAAACTGAGTTACAATCAATGCTTCATAGGTCCACCTTGTTGGCATTAGTTCAGCAATTAAAGGAACTTTGTCAACATTGCCAATTTTCCTGTTAAGTTTGTCAAAAGAGAACATTGCTCCGCTGAGTACCATCATTGGTATAATCAGAAGAGGAATTACAATGTAAATTGTTATGGCTGAATTAAATGAAGCTGAAATATTTAATCCAAGCATGTTTGCACAGAAAGCTGTTGCAAATAATGCCAGCCAGTAATAGATGAACATCCCCTTAATTCCAAGAATGGGGTTTGCAATAATTACAAAAAGAAAAGTTTGAATAGCAGATATCAGAATTAATATTCCAACTTTAGAAAGTAAATAGCTGGAGCGGCTGAGGTTAAGAAAATGTTCTCTTTTCAGAATTTTTCTGTCACGGAAAATCTCTTCAGCACTAATTGTCAATCCCAGAAAAAGGGCAACAATCAGGCTCATGAAAATATAGATTGGGATGTTTTCGTTTTCTGAGAAAATGTAAACATTAGAATCGGGATCAGGGATATACCGGATTATAAAAGAAAGAATAAAGCCAAGAATTGGTGCTTCCAGGAGAGTAAGGGCAACATACTGACCATTGGATATTTTACTCTTAAAATCTCTGTGAAAGTAAATCAAGAACTGCTTCAGTATACCTGGCCTCTGTAGATTCTTATGTGGTGGTTCCTTTACTTCAGGCATTCTGGTATAAGGATGCCGGGAATTAAAGAAACCTGCCCATTCCTTCGGTTTGACTTTCCGTTTTTCAGTATATTTCCCAAATTCATCAACAACCTGGGTTTCAATAATATTAAAGATAGTTTCAGGATTGACGTTGCCGCAGGAGGGGCACTCGCCCTGGTTTGAATTGATTTGAGCGTCAAGTGTTTTAAAGTAGATTACAGCATCGACCGGGTTTCCGAAATATGCCATACATCCTCCCTGATCGAGGATTACAACTTTGTCAAACATCTTGAAGATCTCAGATGAAGGCTGATGTATTACTGTAAAAATAAGTTTCCCTTTTAAAGTTAGATCACGAAGCAGGTCCATCAGGTTTTCTGAGTCTCTTGATGACAATCCTGAGGTTGGCTCATCAAGAAACATTACTAAAGGTTCCCTGATAAGTTCCAGTGCAATATTCAGTCTCTTTCTCTGGCCTCCGCTGATAACTTTATTATAAGGGGAACCAACCCTGAGTGCTCTTTTCTCGAATAAGCCCAGATTTGAAAGTGTATGGTCAACAATAGCAGTAAGCTCTTCTTTTGATTTGTCTTTAAAACACTGACATGCAGCAAAATACAGATTGTCAAATACGGTAAGATCCTCAATAAGCACATCATCCTGGGGAACAAATCCAAAAACTCCCTCCAGTTCACTAAAGTCGTCAATAATGTTAAGGCCATTAATTTTAACACTTCCGGAGGTTGATTTCTGAATGCCACTCATCAGGTTAAGTAAAGTCGTTTTGCCTGATCCACTGGCTCCCATTATGCCAATTAGCTTCCCTTCCTCAATTGAGAAACTTACATCGTCAATTGCACGTTGACCCTCCCTGAAATCGAAACTCAGGTTTTCGACTGTAAATGAAATTTTATGAATAATAATATCAGACAGAAAACTCGAGCTTATGTCGCTATAGTAAATTGAATGTCCTGACCGCGATCTTATGGAACCTCCTTTTGCAAATGTGTAGACATTTCCTGAAGTGATCGGAAGTCCATTCAGGTATAACTGTTGTTTTGAAATATACTTAACAAAATAGAGATCAACACTTGCAACCCTTAAAACAATAATTTTGGTGTTGCTGTACCCGGTTATCATCCTTTTGCATAATTCACACTCCTGATCTTCAGGACTTAGCACCAATATTGCAGGGTTTTTCAGGTTTTCAGGGTTGTCATTCATCACGAATTGCTCTGTTGCGACAAATTCATCAGCAGATATTTTGAAAACCTCAGCAACTGTGTTAATGATATTCATCCTTTGCGGTGTAAGCTGGCGATCTGCATTTACCAGTTCATATAAGCGCATGAGAACAACAACTTTTTGCTCCTGATTAAGTGTACGGTTAATCTTTTTACATATTCCGAATATCTTAACCGAATCTTTAACAGAAGGGGCTGAAGGCTCTTTTATAGATGACCTTTCCACAACAGGTCCGGCATGTGAGTTAAAAAGAGCAAAGTATTCTTCAACGGTTTCTTTGGTCAACTGTTTGAAAAGGAAACTGGAAACATACTCACGTTCATTCATGAGTATCCCACCGTCCTGCTTCACAATCAGGGCAAATAGTTCCATTAACGCCTTAAGAATCTCCTCGCTCATAGATCAGGCTTACATAATCATCTAAAAGACCGAAGTTAGAAAAAACTATTTATTTTATATTATTTTTGAAACATATCTTTTATTAAAAACATGTAACATGAAACCGATCAGAACCACCTTTTTCCTTTCGCTTTTATTAATTTCATTATCAATAAACAATACAGTTATAGGACAATCTTCAGGAAGAAATGTTCAGAATTTTAATTTTGACTGGGAGTTTTTCAAGGGTGATATCCCTGATGGTCAGAACCCGTCACTTAAAGATGATAACTGGCGCAAACTCGATCTCCCTCATGACTGGAGCATTGAAGGCCCTTTCAGCAAGGACTTTGCAAGCGGAACAGGTTTTTTGCCCGCAGGCATAGGCTGGTACAGAAAATCATTCCTTATTCCTAAAGATGAAAATGGCAGAAAAATATTTATATACTTCGACGGAGTATACAATAACAGCGAGGTCTGGATTAATGGAAACTACCTTGGGAAACGACCAAACGGATACATCTCTTTTCAGTACGATTTGACACCCTATCTTAAATTCGGAAAGGAAAACCTTATTGCTGTAAAAGTTGATCATTCAAAATTTGGTGACTCCCGCTGGTATACAGGTTCAGGTATTTATCGCAATGTAAAACTTATTACAGTTCCCAGAGTACATATTAAACAGTGGGGAGTGTTTGCTTCTTCAGTAGATATATCGGAACAGAAGGCGTCACTGGCGATAAAGATCTCTGTTATAAATGAATCAGTTAATGAAAATGAAGTTTTAGTCACTAATTATTTGATTTCAGGAGCTGATACTGTTATGAAAACATCTGAAAAGCTAAAAGTTGGCTCTAAGTCTGAGGGTGTAATAGAACAGAAAATGGAAATCAATAATCCAAAGATCTGGGATATATCCGGCCCTAATCTCTACACCCTGTTTACTGTTATTAAGGGAAAAGGAATACTTGACAACCAGATAACAAAAATTGGCTTCCGGAATATCAGTTTTGATGCCGATAAAGGATTTTTTCTTAATGGTAAAAGTTTGAAATTGAAGGGGATCTGTATGCATCACGATGTTGGAACATTAGGATCAGCGATTCCCCGGCAGGAGATTGCAAGAAGGTTAGATATATTGAAAGAACTGGGATGTAACGCCATCCGAACAAGCCATAATCCTTTCTCAACTGATTTTATTGATCTCTGTGATGAGAAAGGATTTCTTGTGCTTGATGAAGCATTCGATGAATGGGAACTTCCGAAGAAAAAATGGATTGAGGGTTGGAACAAAGGGATTCCCGGAAAAGATGGCTATTCGTCATATTTTAGTGACTGGCATGTAACCGACCTTAACGATATGATTTTGCGTGACAGGAACCATCCCTCAATAATAATGTGGAGCATCGGGAACGAAATTGACTATCCCAATGATCCATACACTCATCAGATATTAAATACAGAGGCAAATCCCCAGACATGGGCTAAATATGATGAGAAACTGCCAAATGCCATTCGTCTTGGTGAGATTTCCAGGGAACTCGTATCAATTGTAAAACACCTTGATACTTCCCGTCCTGTAACGGCAGGACTTGCATCTGCATTAATGTCAAATGAAACAGGATATGCTGATGCGCTTGATGTTGACGGTTATAACTATCAGGAATTCAGATATGTTCCTGATCACTTAAAATATCCAAAGCGAATCTTTTACGGAAGTGAAAATGGTATGTCACTTGATGCATGGAATGCAGTCACAGATAATAACTTTGTTATGGGGCAGTTTCTGTGGACAGGTTTTGAATACCTTGGAGAAGCTGGCCAGTTTCCAACGCGTCACAGTACTTCAGGAATAATTGATCTTGCTGGTAATAAGAAGCCTGAGTTTTACTTCCGTCAGAGTCTGTGGAGTGACAAACCTATGGTTTTTATCGGGACTACCGACCGGTTAATTGATAATGGCCCCACAAGTTTATGGGCGCACAAAAGGGTTGACCCTGTTTGGAACTGGAAACAGGACCAGCCAATAAGTGTCAATGTTTTTACAAATTGCGACGAGGCGGAACTTTTCTTGAATAGTAAGTCACTTGGGATTAAGAAGATGTCTGATTTCAAAAACAGGACTATTACATGGGAAGTACCTTTTCAAAGCGGTACCTTGAAAGCGATTGCACGAACTTCAGGAAAAGCTCTTGCGTCTTATGAGTTGAAGACAACAGGAGTACCCACTCAGATAATTGCAAAAAGTGATGTTGAAAGTCTAAAAGGAGATAAACAGGATCTTGCTCATGTTTATGTGACCCTTTGCGATGAGGTAGGAAATACTGTTTATTCTGCTGAGAATAAAATTACCTGTGATGTTACAGGTCCGGTCAGAATCCTTGGTATGGAAGACTCGAACCCCAGGAATATTGAAGATTATAAGGATAATTCACAAAATGCATACCATGGAAAACTGCTGATATATCTTCAATCGCTTGATAAACCAGGAAGGGCAGTAGTTAAATTATCTTCTCCCGGATTGAAGGGAACTTCAATAGAAATTGAAATTACAAAATAAAATATAGTAGGGAACGGTAGCGAATTATTGTGTAAGGAACGGTTGCGACCGTTCCCTACGGATCTATTCTTTGAACAATTTTACATTCAGAGCCGTGGTACCTTTAGGTCCTTTGCCGATTTCAAAGATGACAATATTGTTTTCCTTAATTGGTTCCTGAAGGTTGTTTGCATGAACAAAAACACTTTGTTTGTTTTCCATATCACGGATAAAACCAAACCCCTTTGAGTCGTTAAAGAAGGTGACAACACCTTTTCTTATGTAGTCTGCTTTTTGTGCTACGTCGTTCTTTGTTGCACTTAACTCGATATTAGAAGAATCAACCAGAATTTTTTTATTAGGATCGGGAGGAGTAGCGGAAATTCTTCCGTATTCATCAACATAGGCAATCATATCATCGAAGCTGCTTTTTCCTGTCTCTTTTCTGATAAGCCTCTTCTTTTCTTTTTCTTTTCTCTTCTTGTCTTTTTTATTTTTTACTTCTTTTTTGTTCGATGTTTCCTGCGATTTGCCCATAAATAATATTTGGTTAGTTAATAATTCCCCCGTCCTGAAGGTATTCTATAATTAGCTCAAAGATACGGTTTTATTTCGGATTACTATCAGGTTAAAGAAACCTGTTTATAGCCATCATCACGATAGGTAATGTTACAATACTCAATAGAGTTGAAACAAACACATTCCCAACTGCCAGATGGTCATCTGCGCCAAGTTCTTTTGCCATAATTACAACGCTGGCCATACAAGGCATTGATGCTTCAAGTATTATTACAGATGTAACCAGCTTGTCGGGAGCGATTCCTGCCATTGCAGATAAAACCGCAAATAATGATATAAGAATTGCGGGCACGAATAGAAGTCTGTTACAACTGATTATATACAGACTCTTTTTACCCAATAAGTCTCCAGCATTTGAAAAAGCCAGCATTGCCCCGATATAAAGCATACATAACCAGGTGTTTGCCGATCCAAGTTCGGAAAGTGGTTTGATAAGAAGAGCAGGCAGTTTTATTGAGAGCAGAAAGAACAAAAGTCCGGTAAGAGTTGCTATTGTATTCGGATTGATAACTCTTATAAGATTTTTCTTCCAGGAAGTTCCGTTTTCATGAGTCAGAACAACTACTCCAAGGGTCCACATAATTAAGTTTGAGATAAGCTGAAACATACTTGCGTATAGAAGACCTTCAGCTCCATAAAGCGCAGTAATAAGCGGGAAACCAAGAAAAATAGTATTCCCAAACATAGAATGAGCCCTGAATATTGCTGCTTCACGACCTTTAATCTTAAAAATCCGGGTTGCGAGCCAGCCCATCAGAAACAGAAAAAGGATTACAAAACCTGATACCAATATCACAATCATACTGTTTGCAAGAAGTCTGGGTGTGGATTCAAGCTTTAAGAAGTTGGTGAAAAGCATCAGTGGAAGGGAGATGTTGAAAATTACTTTCGATAACATATCCTTCGACTCGGGAGTCAGAACTTTAAATTTAGCTGCTATAGCGCCAATAATGACAACAACAGCAAGTATGAAAATCTGTGAAAGAATTATTCTGGTTTCCATTGAAGTTCCAAATTTCTAAATGTTGGCGATAAATGTAATAATTGTTTCACCACACCCACCATGGGGCCTGTAAGAATTCTGCGTAGACAAATAAATCGAATATTACATGTGCAATCAATGGAGGGAATATACTATTCGAAAAGTGTTTAAGTGAACCAAACATTAATCCGGCGCCAAATGTCCAGAGAGCAAGGAATTTTATATTAATATCTGCAGCAGCGAGAGGAGCTAAAAACAAACAGCATTTATATCCGGTGTGAGAAATTGAGCCAAAGAAAACAGAAAATGGTGCATTAAAACTCTTTGCATATCCCTGGATAAACCCTCTGAAAATCAATTCTTCGAGAGCTCCTATCATACAAGCCACAATAATAAAATAATGCGGACCTGAAAACGGGAGTAAGCTTATTCCCAGATACCATCTGTAAGCTATTGCCAAAAGCATCCCCGTTAAAAAGCCTGCAATTGTATATATCTGAAGAATTAGCAAATAAGATAGCGTCCATGTTTTCATTCTGAAATCGGAAAATGATTGAAGATTCTTCCCGAAAATATACGCAGGAACCACAAGAGCAGCAAAGGAAATTATCCTTACAGGAAAGTCGTAATGGATGAAGAATGAAAAAATCATCAAACAGAAACTGCAAAGAATTGCTTCGAAGATTTGTGAATGTTTATAATTTCTCAATTCGGGCTCTATGGTATGAAAAAATGCTAAAGAGAAGGATTAGGGGAATTATAAGCAGGAGCCAGCCTGAACCAAGACAGAAACCCTGGTTTGCAACTATTTTTGTTCCGGGAAGCAGCCGGTTTAATTCAGTTTTTTTTATGCTGTCTGCTATGATTTTATCAGGAAGTGAAAGATATTTCAGATTCTTCAGCGATTTGATTGTGGCATAATCTGTAAGAGTATCGGTAATTGTCAATCCGTATAGTTTTTTGAGACTTAAAAGGGATCTTAATGAAGAAATAGTATCATTCTTTATTATTTCGGCAACTTCAAGATCGGGATGCTTTTCAAGAAATAAGTTAAACTCATTCTGAGTGATATCCGATGAAAATGACATCCACCTGATATCAGGTAACTCATTTACTTCATTACCAATTTTAAATGTCTTACTTATAACTGACAAGACTTCAAGGTTTCTGTGGTTTTTTATAAGATCTGAATTTTCAATAGTATCTGATCCATTAATAATCAGCTCTTTCAGATTAACCAGTGGACTGATCAGAGCAAAATTGAATGTGTGAGAGTTTACAATAACTAATTTTTCTATCTGCTTATTATTAATTAATAGATTGTTAGTTAACATCGCCTCATTTTTCATGTCCCCCAGGATAAGTTGTTTTAAATGGGGCATAGGGGGCAATGGACCATTACTAACGGAATCTTCCAGCGATACCAGAAGTAGTTCAAGATTATCCAACCCAGATAGAATGTTGTAATCCTTCTGATAAATGGTTCCTCCAATAATAATGCGGGGATTGAATAGTTTAAAAAGCTCTGATATATTCTTCAATTCTCCGCCATAATAGCCAAGGCCGATTCCCGGTTTTGTTTTGGCTAGTTCAGTAAGCCAGGGCATATAGTTTTCAGGAATCAGAGAATCAATTCTGAGGAAATCAAGCTTTGACAGATCGGTGGAGTTAATTTGGCTCAACCAGGGTATTATATTCTTCTTTTTGGGTATGTTCACTGAAACGATTTTCCCATTTATATAATCAGCTTCCTCAGTAGATTTGAACTGAAATTTGTTTTGATCATATATTCCCCTGTAATAAAAAATTCCATTATCATTCAGCATAAGGAGGTCACCGTCACGTGCAATCAGAGCAGTCGGATTTGCACTGTCCGACTCATATGACGTCAGAAGAGGTGATTTGGAGTAATTCATAACACTTCCTTTTCCTGAAAATTCAAGAACTGACCATGGATGAGGCTTCTCTTTACACGATGTAATTGAGAATATCATTACAATCATAAATGCAGGAAATAAATAGAATAGGAAGAATCTGTTTCCGGAATGGGTTTTATTCAGAATTTTCATACATTAAGGATTAACCGGGTTATTAATCAAAACGTTATGCTAAAGTACAAGTTTTATCGGATTTTTTCAAATTAATTAAAACTGATGAATTTTTTGGTAGGCACAGAACACAAAGCACCATCTTACGCCATAGGCTTCGGATGGCAAAGCCGGTAACATGGCAGAAAATCAAACATCTCTCCGAAAATTGATAATGCGATTTTTTTTTGTTCCTTTAGTGCTATTAAATAATGAGTATTTATGGATGAAATTGTCATCAAAGAGGTATTATCCAAAAAGGATAAGCGGAAATTTATTTTTTTTCCGGAGGAGGTACATAAAAATGACCCAACCTGGCTTCCTCCAATATATATGGATGAATGGGAGTTATTTGATGATAAGAAGAACAAATCATATCAGTATGCAGATACTATTCTTTGTCTGGCTTACAGGGGCAATAAGATTGTTGGGCGTGTTATGGGGATTATTAACAGAAGATACAATGAAATTCATAATGAACAGCATGGCCGCTTCTGTTTTATGGAATCTTTTGAAGACCAGGAGGTTGTTCATGAATTAATCAAAAAAATTGAAAATTGGGCTAAGGAAAAGGGGATGGTAAAATTAGTTGGTCCGCTTGCCTTTTCTGACAAGGATCCTCAGGGTTTTCAGATTGAAGGATTTGAATATCCAAAGTTTATTGTTTGTCCTACAAATGATAGTTATTTACCCGAAATGATTGAAGTGGAAGGATATACAAAACATCGTGATCTTGTCAATTATCTGGCTAAGACACCTGAGGATCTTCCGGAAGTCTATAAGAAAATTCTTACTCGTGTTTCAGAGAATAAAGATTATAAAATAGTAGAATTCAAAACAAAAAAAGAGCTTAGACCATATGTTGTTCCTGCTCTTGAATTGATGAATCAAACCTTCATGGAGATCTATGGTTTTGTTCCGCTCAAAGATCAGGAAAAGCAGGAACTGGCCTCACGCTACATGATGATTCTTGATCCGAAATTCATAAAGGTAATTGAAGCTAAAGACGGATTAATAGGATTCGCTATTGGAATTCCTGATATCAGTGAAGGTATCAGAAAAGCCGGAGGTAAACTCTTCCCTTTTGGTATTTTCAAGATAATCAGGGAATCAAAAAGATCGAAAAAGCTTCTCATGTTGCTTGGAGGTGTAAGGAAAGATTACCGGGGGAAAGGGATTGATGTATTAATGGCTGTTAAAATGTTACAGGCAGGAATTGAACATAAAATGGAACTTATTGATCTTCATCTGGTTCTTGAAACAAATACTAAGATGAGGGCAGAATGTGAAAGGATAGGGGGGAAGATTATTAAAAGGTTTAGAATTTATCAGAAAGATCTAATGTAAAACACTTTTTCAATTTAAAAGATGTCAAACGATTTAAATTCTCATAAAGAAGAACATCTCGGGAGTTCTGTTTTTATTACAGATATAGTCATAGGGATGTCTGATGGATTAACCGTCCCTTTTGCTTTGGCAGCTGGTCTGAGTGGTGCTGTTCATAGTAATTCTGTTGTAATAACTGCAGGTATTGCAGAAATTGTAGCAGGTAGTATCGCAATGGGACTTGGAGGTTATTTAGCCGGGAAAACTGCGCAGGAACATTTTCAATCGGAGCTTAAACGTGAATATGAAGAAGTGGAGTTCTTACCTGATAAAGAAAAGGAAGAGGTAAAACTTGTTTTTGCTGAATACGGTCTAAATGAAAATACCCAGAACTTAATTGCTGATGAACTGGCTAAAGACAAACATAAGTGGGTTGATTTTATGATGAAATATGAACTGGGTCTTGAAAAACCTGATGTTAACCGGGCAAGGAACAGCGCAGCAACTATAGGGTTATCATATATTATAGGAGGATTAATTCCTCTGACTGCTTACTTTTTTACAAAAACTCCGGTCGAAGGGTTAGCAATATCAGCTTTACTAACAATAATCTGTCTTTTCATATTCGGATATTTTAAAAGCAAAGTCACCGGACAGCCACCTATTCAGGGAGGGATAAAAGTCACACTAATCGGAATAGCAGCAGCTGCTGCCGCATTCCTGGTTGCCAGGGGGTTTAATAACCTGTTTTAAGATACTGCATATTCAACTTTTACTTTTTCCCGGGCAACCCTTATTTATTATATTTGAATATTAAATCACGGCGAACCATGAGATCAATCTTTTTTATATTATTATTGGCTGCTTTACCAGTTATGGCACAGGAACCCGACAGCAGTTCCGCGCTCTCTGAAATGCGTGATGCTGAACGACATTTTGCTCAGAGCTCTGTGATGCATGGACGAAATGCTGCTTTCGTTGAAAGTTTTGCAGATGAGTCAGTTATTTTTACTGATAAGTGGATAACCAATGGCAAACAGTTCTGGAAAGAAAGAAAGGAAGCAGCGGTTGTACTTAAATGGGAACCTGAGTTTATGGATATTGCAGGAAGTCGTGATTTTGGAATCAGTACAGGGCCGTGGGAAATGCAGGAGTACAGGCCAAATACTTCACCTCTTTATACCGGCTATTTTCTTACAGTCTGGAAAAAACAACCCAACGGAGCCTGGCAGGTAATACTTGATGCGGGCTCGGGCACACCTCCTCCTGCCGGGGCTATTCACTCTTTCTCGTTCCCAAAAGGTGCCGATAAACCAGTTCCTGTTAATAAAATTACAGTTTCAGATAAAAATGAATTACCTGATATTGAAAATCAGATGCTGAACGCGTGGAAAAATAATCCTGTTTTGTCTACTTACACTTCGTTTCTTGCGCAAGATGCGAGGATTCAGAATGTAGGACATCTTCC